>CALDWC010000098.1 GCA_937923945.1 uncultured Treponema sp. | reverse complement strand
GAAACAATTAGGAAACGCTGTTAAACGGCGTCACGCCTTTAATCAGCGTTTCCTTTAGGCTTTATAATTAGCTTGCTATTTATACCAAGCCAAGCGGAAGCCGAGATAGCCGTACCCGCCGTCAGGCGTGTCCTTGTCCCGAAAACATCCCAGCTATTCCACCGAACGCAGCACGCGAAAACCAAGATACTTCAAAGTGAAGTACGGGTATTGGGGTTTGTTACGGTAGCTAGGACGATGCTCGGACGTTATAGCGTTTATATAGCTATCGCCACGTACAACGCGCTCCGACAGCAGACCCGTGCCGTCCGGTGGGTTATCGGGACCTTTTGGCTTGTCGGTTTGGTTTGTATCGTAGGCTGCGTACCAGTCCCAGCACCATTCAAACACGTTACCGGTCATATCATACAGCCCGAATGCATTCGCTGTTTTCTTTTTTACCTCGTGAGTTTTATCATCGCTATTTTCATAGATCCACGCGTAATTGCCTATATCAGTATCACTTTCCTTGGTAGCACCACTATATGGCAAGTTTCCTGTAAAGCCTGCTCGGGCTGCATACTCCCACTCTGCTTCGGTCGGAAGGCGATAGCCGTTAGCTGTCCAATTGCACTTTATACCGGTGTTCCATATTTTCCGAATTCTCTGAACTTCATAGGGATCTTGTGTTATTGGCCACTTGTTGGTGTCGGTTTCTTTCGCTCCGCCTATTTCCATATAGTAGCACGGCTGTAGTCCTTCTTTTACACTGCGTTTATTACAGTAAATAATCGCCTCATACCACTTCACATTTTCTACGGGACGGTTTTCTTGTACCTCGCCATCTGCAGGCAAATTATCACTACCCTTAAACTCGCTTGGGTTCTTGTTCTTACCCATCATCGCGGTGTACTCGGCTTGCGTTACCTCGTGGTCGCACATGTAAAAAGCGTCTAGCTTTACTGTTCTGACAGGCTTTTCATCAGCTTCGCCAACCTCGCTACCCATAGAAAATCCATCGGTCGCAGGGATTTTCTTAAAGTCAGCAGGAATAGGCGATGGGCTTGGAGGTGTAGGCGGTGTAGGCGTCGGTGTAGAATTTGAACCACTTCCACTTGGGCCATTTTTTACATTTTGCCCGCAGCCAAGCGTCAGCAAAACTGCAAGGGTTAAAACACTTGCAAGCAAAAAAAACTTTCTTTTCATACGATTTCCTCCATAAGAAATATAGTACCTTTCATTTTATTTTTTTTTTCACTTTGTCAAGCCTTGCAAATAATTGTTATGGAGAAAAGCGAATGACGAAGTGTAACTCAATGAGCAATGAAAAATCAGGAATGAGTAATTTCTGAACTTGCTTCAAAAGCTTTTTAGCAAGACGCGATATTTTGAAAAACGGATAAAATTACGAGGTTTTTATATATTCTTTGACAACATCTTCAGATATACACGAAATATCTCCACTTTCTCTTTTTGTTTTAACTCGCCATCCAATGTAAACATCGCTCCCGTTCTAGTATTCACAAGAAGAAAGTTGTCGCCATGCTCATAAAAAACATTATATTTTGAAAACTTCATATTTTATATTGTGCTCTGTAACAGTGAATCATCGTTACTATAAAATTTATGAGCAAATAGATAACCATACCGATAAGCGAAATTGTCGAATATTTGTGCAACCAAGCTGCATAGATAACAAACAAAACACATGCAATAGGTGTAAAAATTTTAAATAGTTTCCACGAAAATACCGAATACATTTTCATCGACTTTTCCCATTTTTCACGACTATTCCTTTTAGGCTTTATAATGAGCGATAACGTGCAAGTAATATTGCCCGCATTTTATTATTTACCGGTATGCTCTTTATTTTATAAATGCATCCTACTTTATTTCAATTGTAAATAATTAATAATTAAAATTATATTCACCATTTTTCCTTTTTGAATAACCAATTTTTAAAAATTTATTTTGAAAGTCCTCGTATGTCATGCCAATACCATCATCTATAATTTCCATAGAATTATTATTTTTATCTACTTTTTTCAGCGTCCTTATTTTTTTGGATCTAAAAGGCGATACTTTTTATTTCGTTTTTTGTACTCATAACTATGGAATCAAGCGTGTATACGTAAGGCGAGAATCTAAGACATAAACCAATTCACTAGTCATCTCGCCTATAAAGTTAGCAATCCTAAAATTTTTTATTTTTTAAAATCATTGCACGCATCTTGTATAGCTTTAAACATTCCTTCTATGTGATAGCGATTAGTGTCGTTAAGTTCAATTCCATTTTCTTTTGCAAATGTTTCAAATGTATTTTTTATAATTTCGTCAGCAGTTTTTCCTTCATATTTATCTAAAGTATCAATGGCAAAAACATGGTAACCTTCATTATCTTCATCTACATTTTCTACAGGTCTACCGTATTTATTTGTAGTTCCCTCGCCTATAAGGTAACTCATATCTAAACAATAATAGATACTACCATCAGCTTTAAAATATACATTAACACCTATATGATATGGAGGAATTGGAAGAGGGCTTTTTAATTCGTGATGACCTTGCTTCATTGTAGTGCTAGCAATTTCTCCACTATTATTTACTAAGTCTGTTAAGTAGCTTATTTCTTTTTCTAATCGTGTTAATTTCTCTCCTTCAACTGCAATATTATTATAAGATTTAACTGCATAATCATATTTCATTTTTAATAACTTTGAAGTTTTTTCATTGCTTGCTATTTTTAAAGCTTTTTCTGCAAGATTTATTTTTTTATCTAAGTTTACTCTTGTCATAAACCAGCAAGCTTCTTTTATAAACTTTAAGGCTTTCGCTTTTGAAAGTTTTGTATCACCTAATAAAGCTTTTAAACTTACTTCCATATCGGCATATTGCTTTTGAGTACTTGCACGCAATTCGCTTTTTTCGATTTTTTCTATATCCGAAATCAGTTTTTGTAATTTAGTTTTTTCAGTTTCTGTAACTTTGTCATTTTCATCAATGCAAAAATTGTCGCCATCTGCTAATGCTTGTGCGTTATTATTTGTTGTTGTAAGTGATACAGGTACAGGTTTTTCTGCACTTGGATTTGCGTCAAACGCATTAAAGGCTATTTCCTTTAAACTGTTAGGTAAAGGAAGCCCTTCCAGTTTATTCAGTGCAAATGCTTGATATTCTATTTTTTCCAGCCCTTCAGGTAATGTAAGATCTTTAATATTGTTATTAGTAAATGCTTGCACTGGAACTACCTTTAATTTTTCAGGTAGTGTAAGATCAGTAATTTGATTTTTGGCAAAAGTCATTTCACCTATTTCACTTACACTACTTTTGCCATCATTTCCGGGCATAAAATACAATGTGTTTATTTGGTTTTCTCTAAAAGCTGAAAAACCGATTTTTTCAACAGTACCCGGTACGAATAACTGTTCAATACTATTCATATGGAAAGCAGCATTATCAATTGTTTTTAAGGTATTTGCATTCATCATAAAATCAAGGCTTACTAGTTTATTATTCATAAAAGCACCAAGTCCAATTCTTTCTAATGCAAGCTCGTCCATATTACTTTCGCTTCCGAAGACTATTTTTTTTATGTTGTTAGATTGAAAAGCGTAATCATCAATTTCTTTAACTGTTATTGGAATATTTATACTTTCAATATCATACTTTTTATATGTAGATGCATCGAAATCTACATTTCTAAAAGCATTTGCAGCTATTTTTAAAATTTCTTTTCCATTTAAATTTTTATCTGGAAGTATTAAATTTTTATTTTCGCGTATCTTAATTTTTCCACTATTTGAAAATCCTGTAATTGTTTGTCCATCATACGAAAAATCCTTTGCTAGCCATTTAGTAAACTCTATTTCGTTAAGGTTTACTTTTTTATTTTCATCTGGATCAACATAAAAACTAATACCATCCTTTAATATACTGTTGTTTTTATCTTTATTTTTTGTGTTAATGATTAGAAAATATCCATATTCTCTTTCGCCATCATTTCCAAAAAAAGCTTGATCGTGTATTTTTGTAATAGAATTAGGTATCTTTATACTTTTAAGTTTATTATCACTAAAACTTTCTTCTGGAATAAAACTCAATGCCTCGCCTAAAAATTTTATGTTAGTAATACGATTACTCTTAAAGCTTCGTTCTCCAATATGCCTTAGATTTTCAGGTAAAGTTAAAACACCTTCAATGTTTGCATCAAAAAAAGCTGAGTCGTTTATAGTTTCAAGGTTTTTAGGTAGATTAAGTGTATTAATTTTTGTATGAGCAAAAGCATATTCACTAATAAGTTTGATAGTATCAGCAAAGACTACTTCGTTAAGTTCGCTATTCCAAGTAAAAGCATCTTGTCCAATTATTTCATACCCTTTTGGAATAACAAGAGCCTTAAACTGATAAGAAAATTCTTGACCTAAATCTTTTACATCAAAACCATCAACATCTTTTTCGCCCACACCCCAATCACTTATTTCAGAATGTTTTTTTGGGTTAAAAGCATATGCTGCAATTCTAGTAATTTGTTTACCTTCAGAATTTAAACTAGGTAAAACTACAAGGGGCGTAGTTTTTAATTTTTCGGCACCTAGTTCTGAAAAGCCGTAAATTACATCATCTTCTATAATAAAATTTTCTACGCTCCATGGCTTTGTATTCGAAATTTTACCCCCCCATACATTTTTATTATCATTTCCTGTTATATTCCCTTTACAAGAAAATAAACTTAAAAAAAATAATGCTATAAAAGCACTAAACATAAACTTAAAATATTTACTCATAAATATCTCCTATAAATTAAATATTGTTAACATATAGTATAACAATTTAATTTATAAAGTCAACTAAAGATTACAATTTATAATTGTTATGGAGAAAAGCGAATGACGAAGTGTAACTCAATGAGCAATGAAAAATCAGGAATGAGTAATTTCTGAACTTGCTTCAAAAGCTTTTTAGCAAGACGCGATATTTTGAAAAACGGATAAAATTACGAGGTTTTTATATATTCTTTGACAACATCTTCAGATATACACGAAATATCTCCACTTTCTCTTTTTGTTTTAACTCGCCATCCAATGTAAACATCGCTCCCGTTCTAGTATTCACAAGAAGAAAGTTGTCGCCATGCTCATAAAAAACATTATATTTTGAAAACTTCATATTTTATATTGTGCTCTGTAACAGTGAATCATCGTTACTATAAAATTTATGAGCAAATAGATAACCATACCGATAAGCGAAATTGTCGAATATTTGTGCAACCAAGCTGCATAGATAACAAACAAAACACATGCAATAGGTGTAAAAATTTTAAATAGTTTCCACGAAAATACCGAATACATTTTCATCGACTTTTCCCATTTTTTACAACTTTCCCTTTGATGTACTGTCGTTTTTTGCATTCGGTAATAAATATTCACCCACTTCTTTTGTTTTTTACTTTGCTCATCATAAGGATACTTATCTATTGCAACCTTAATAGGTAAAATGTCCAAAAAAATACAAAATAGGAAATAAAAACAAAGAAACTAAAGCGATAAAAAAATCTATAGCATCCATTTTGACATCTCCTTATGTTTTACTATTCTGTAAATACAGACAACAGGAAGTTGATAGGCTGACTTAGCAATTCCTTCCGCACTTCCCAATACCGTGTTTACAGCCACTTTTATTTGCTACACACACGCTAGCGTCAGCACCGCATCCGCTTGCATTGCCTGTACAACCGCCTACATTTACATTGCAAATTCCCGTATTGATTCCACAAACAGATGCATTATGCCTACATATACTTGCGTTCGCTCCGCATAAAGATGCATCTGTTAAACATGCTGATGCATTAGCAATGCATGGTGCTGCAGCTATGGGACATGCTGATACATTTATACATTGAACCTCACTTTGCCCATTGCCATCATCATAAATATTACCTTCGTAAGTATTCATATCTCAAACCTCCAAACAGAAATAATAAATATAGTTATCTGACAACATCTATATTATTTGATTTACAAGCTATCAAAAATTAGATATTATCTTCTTTTTCATGCATAAAAATATCTTTCGTAAAAAATGTAACCGGCTTTTTATCCTTAGTTGAAGCTCCAAAGTTTTCAGCCACTTTTACCCATTTTTTCCCTAGACATACCAGTCCTAAAATTAAAACTATCACTTCAATGATGGCAAAATACGGAAAATGCTGATTTATGAAAAGTCCCAATATGGCAAAAAAAATATATATAGGGCTATAGATTTTTGAAACAGACAAGGCTGCATCGGCTTTCATTTTAAATGATTTCTCCCATATCTCTTTTGATTTACATTGATATCTTTGCACACGATATGTGCGAGCAGTTTCAATTCTCTCGTCATATTTATTTTTCAAACCATTCATACTGATATAGAATATAGGAAATACTAAACTCCATACAAAAAGAAAGATAGGAACAAGATATTCAATAATAAACATATAAGCACTCCTGCCTTCTATCGGTTATGTATGATACATAATCCTAAGAAATCAATAAAAATTACACAATTCTTTTTATATAGTAGCCTGCTTTTAAGCAGGTCAATCTAACATTCGCTTAACCTGCATTTGCGGCTCGTCCGCAATGTCGGCGTTGAAGCGGGGGTTATGAGATTATTATATAGCTATCTTTACTATTTTTACAACTATTCCTTTTAGGCTTTATAATGAGCTATAACGTGCAAGTAGTAGTGCCCGCATTTTATTATTTGCCGGTATGCACTTTATTTTATAAATGCACTCGCCTGCATCGTATAAAGTTCAGCATAATAGGCATTGCTGTGCATTAAATTTTCGTGACTATCAAAGCCCACAATTTTTCCGTTTTGCAAAACCAAAACTTTATCGGCTTTTTTTACGGTCGATAAACGGTGCGTAACAAAAAAAACAGTTTTGCCCATTGTCAGCTCTAAAAATTTTTCATAAATGACAAATTCAGAGCGGGGGTCAAGAGAAGCGGTCGGCTCATCTAAAATAAGAATCTCAAAATTGCCGAAAAACGCACGGGCTATTGCGAGCTTTTGCCATTGACCGCCCGATAAATCCCGCCCGTTTTCAAATTGAGTTCCTAACAGCTGCTCCAAATTTTCCGTTTCATCAAAACCCGATTTTTTCAAAGCAAGCAGAACTTCGTCATCGTCTGTAATTTTTCTTAAATCGGAAAGAGCCGTATTTTCACGAACCGTTAGATCAAACTTTGCATAGTCTTGAAAAACCGCACCGATAATTTTTCTATACTCAACAACATCATAGTCTTCAATTGAAGTGTCATCAAATTTTATTACACCGGAAGAAGGTTTATAGAATTTGCAAAGCAATTTCATCATCGTAGTTTTGCCGCTTCCGTTTTCGCCTACGATTGCAATTTTTTCACCGTTAGCAATTGAAAAAGAAATGTTTTGTAAAGCAAAATCTTCATTCGATTGATATTTAAATGAAACATCATCAAAAATAATTTTTTTAAAGTTTGAATTAATTATTTTATTTTGCCCTTTGCTACTCGGCGGTAAATTGATAAAATCAAAATACTTTTGCATATATAAAAGTGTGTCATACAATAAACTTGAATCTTCTACCAATCGGGAAATGCTTTGCGTTGTGTATAAGATACTTGACGAAAAAATTAAAATACTTCCGACTAAAAAAGCTCCGGAACATGCACCTTTTATAATTGTATTAAAGACGAATACGCTGATTGCCGTACTCACTGTTAAAAAGCAAACGGAAGCCGCGAGTTTTTTAACACGGTTTAACTTTATTCCCTTATTTATTCTTTTAAAGGTGTCTTTGTATTTATCGATGAAAAAATCATAGAGATCGTATAACTGTACATCTTTTATATTCTCTTTTGAAAGTAGTGAACTTGAGTAATAGCTTAGCTTTCTTGAATCGGGTGTATTTGATACTAAAACTTCAAAGGCTTCTTTTTGTATCCTATAAAAAACAATGCTTTGAGGAATAATTGCGATAAACATTAAAAGTGAAATAAATGGGCTGAAATCGGCAAGTAAAACAAGCATAGAAACCGCCGTGATAATACTGCTAATTATGCTTGCGCCGAAAACGAGTAAGTTTACGGGTCGCCAACTTGCCTCTTGGCATAAAATATCAATATCATCATAAAACGAGCTGTCTTCAAAAACCGTAAGTTCGGATATTGTTCTCGATTTATCCATAAGCGAAGTATTTAAATACAATGTAAGTTTGTCTGTTAAAAAACCCTGTATGGTGGTATATACGGGCTGTAAAATATTTGATAACAAAAAAGCAGCAGCCCACACAATTAAAATGAAAACAACACCGTTTATGTTTTTCTCCGCTACGGCATTTATGATTTCGTTTGCCGAATAAATAAGAAGCGAGGGCATAAGTGCTTGAAGCGGAATTATCGCCAAAAGCAAAACGGAGTGAAGTTTATCGGCTTTAAATACAACTGCTAAACTTTTAAAATAAAGACGTAAAAAATTTTTAATCATAAATACTAAATCCTATAAATCAAAACACAAAGCCGCTTTTTCCGGCAAACAATAAGCAGCGGCTTTGTGTTAGTTAATTGTTATGAAGCTTTACGGTTACATTTTTGATCCGAGAATTTTTCGTTCCAATCAATGGGAATTACATACTTGGTGTAAATATCGGTTATCTCAGAAGCAGTTAGATCCGCCGTATTTATTATTTTGTAAGCATCTCGACACGGCTTTGTATGGTCAAAATACAAATCGCATGTTTGAAAAGGTTCTAAATGTGTAATCAAAAATTTTCTCCCTTGCTCGTCATACTCATACACATCATACGCTCCTTCAAATGAATAGTATCTATCGGTAGTTTCATCTATATTTTTAATCAAATAATCTCCATCAGAACAAGCAGTCCAGCAAGATGTTCGGTATTTACCATGTGATCCCTTTCCTTTATTATTTATAGGAAATACCATAACAGAACCATAGAAAACAGGAGCCAATCCTTCTAGTGTGTGCTCTATACAGAACTCACTGTTTACATCTAACTGGATAATATCTCCTATGGTAGACACGATTTCAACTTTTGCATTATTGGTCTTTAATAATGCATTTGCTCCGATGACCGTACCGGCGGTTAAGATATAAGAGCCTTTACCGTATAAAATACAAGCCGTAGAATTTTCTACATAGGTGACTCTAAAAGAATTAGTCATCCCTGTAAAATCTCCGACTTTTTTCAAAAAAGATTCGTGACTGCCTTGCCTATATCAGCCAAACTTTGATAATAATTACTCATACTACCTCCTTAAGATAGATTTATTAGCTTATACTAATCGTATTATTGTGACATACTTTATAAAAATTGTCAAGCATATATATAAAATATTTGAAGTTTTTATGTTTTATGTAAATTATAAAATATAAATTTTACTATGAATTTATACTTTATAAAACGAAACATTCATAAAATACTAATCTTAAAATTATATTCACGATAAAACTTTATTATTTGTATACACGATTTATTAAAAAATAAAAAACTATCGTCTTTTTCTCATTGCATTACGAAACGGTACAATTCGTCATTCAGTGAGAAACGACACTATAAAAAGCGACGTTTTGAAAAACAAACTTGTTACGAAGTTTTTCAAAACTCGACCGGCTAATGAGGCACGGTAACTCGTGCCGAAATTAACCGTTCCCAGTAACGCATTGCATAAACTCAAAGCCTTCGGCAATGCTTTTTCATCGCTTGCAAATAAATCCGTAAAAACGCTATCTTTATACTTTCGGTTCTCCGCCATTAGTTTTATTATATACTATTTTTATGCC
>CALDWC010000097.1 GCA_937923945.1 uncultured Treponema sp. | reverse complement strand
TACTGAACATTGAGAAACAATGAAGGAGATACTTTGCTTTTGCAAAAAACTTTGCGATGCAAAGTTGCTGTTAAACGGCGTCAAGCCTTTAATCAGCGTTTCCTTAAAGAACAAAAAAACGCCGATAAGGAGTATGCTATGAAAAAAATACTGATGGGAACGACCGCTTTGCTCTGTCTTTTTTTGGTTGCGTGTGAAAAGAAAACGGAAGCGCAAATTAAAATTGATGATCTTTTAGAAAAATACGAAGCGGTGATGAATGAATCAAAAGATTTTATTACCAAAGTGAAAGATGTATCGGAGGATGAACTCACGATGGAACATTTCGGTGAGCTTCTCAGTATTTCGAGTAAAATGAGTGAAATTACCGAGCAGCTGAAAGAGTTCGATGAATCCGAGTTTAGCGAAAAACAAAAAAAGCGTTTTGAAGTAATTACCGAAAAACTCAAAACAACTTTTGAAGATTTAGGATTGTAACCCAAGTGACTCATTCGATTATTTCTTGGAATGTAAACGGTATTCGGGCGGTAGAAAAAAAAGGCTTTTTAGATTGGCTGCAAAGCGAAAATCCCGATATTCTATGTGTACAGGAAACGAAAGCGCGTCCCGAACAGCTTTCTGAGCAGCTTCGCTCGCCCGAAGGCTACCGTACTTATTTTAGTTCGGCAAAACGTCCCGGTTATTCGGGGGTTGCTCTTTTTTCAAAAAAAGAGCCGGACGAGGTTACCAACTTCGGGTTGCCCGAATTTGACGACGAGGGACGCGTTCTCACCGCACGTTTCGACGATCTCCACGTTATTTCGGCGTATTTTCCCAACTCACAGGAAGCGGGTGCACGACTTGATTATAAACTCGCTTTTTGCGAAGCGATGCTTGACTACTGCAATGCAAAAGTCGCGTCGGGACAGCACATTGTGCTGTGCGGTGATTACAATATCGCGCATACTCCGATTGATTTGGCAAACCCGAAAGCAAATGAAAAAAATCCGGGCTATCTTCCCGAAGAGCGGGCATTTATGACCAAGTTTTTGGAAAACGGCTACATTGATTGCTTTCGAAAATTTTGCTCGGAGGGCGGAAAGTACAGCTGGTGGAGTTACCGCTTTCGTGCCCGCGAAAAAAATATCGGCTGGCGCATCGATTACACGTGTGTCAATAAAGCGTTGGACGAGCGGGTAAAGTCCGCATCCATTTTAGACTCGGTGTTCGGCTCCGATCATTGTCCGGTAAAACTGGAACTGGAGTGCTGACCGCAAGAAAATAACGGGGAGTGACGTTATGGAAACAGAGAAATCTTTTTTTGCGCTTTTAAAGCAGGTTGCGGTTATTGAAACGCACGGACAGGATGTCAAAGTCCGCCGTGTTGAATACGATTCCCGAAAAGTATGCCCCGGTGCGGTCTTTTGCGCTCTTTCCGGCTTGCACACCAACGGCGAAAAATACATTTCCGCCGCAATTAAAAACGGAGCTGCCGCAGTGGTGTATGAACACACCGCGCCTGAATTTATCGAAGGCATTTGCTACGCCAAAGTTGAAAACGCCCGTCTTGCGATGTCCCATATTGCTGCTGCACTTTATGAATATCCTTCAACGAAGTTGGGAATCATCGGAGTAACCGGTACCGAGGGAAAAAGCAGCACGGTTTCGTTTATTTGGCAGCTTTTGAACGAACTTCACTATAAGACGGGGTATTTTTCAACGGTGAGCTATTCGTACGGTAACCGGAGCGAAGAACAAAAAAACCCCGAACATCAAACAACTCCGGAAAGTACAACCGTACAGGAGCGACTCGCTGCAATGCTGAAAAACGGCTGCCGCTATGCCGTTGTGGAATCCTCGTCGCACGGACTTTCAGCGTTGACCGCCCGCCTTGCGGATGTTGCATTTGACGCGGGAGTTTTTATGAATGTAACCGAAGAGCATCTCGAGTTTCATAAAACGTTTGAGCGTTATCGGAGCGATAAAGCGAATTTGTTCCGAAAGCTGGACGAACACGATCACAAAAAAAACGGAACTTTTTTTCCGAGTTTCGGCGTGGTGAATATGGATGATCCTTCCGCTCCGTATTTTTGTCAGGCGACGAAAAAAACGGTTTTCGGATTTTCAACCGACGCTACCGTTGTATCAAGCCCCGTCACGCAATATCTTACGTCGTTTTTGCTGGCAACGAATATCCGCGAAAGCGGAACGGCAATCACGTGCCGCGTGCACGTTTTTGAGCGGGGAACGGACGGTGTCCTGCATGAAACGAATGCATCGGACGTGCGGATTCCGCTTGCGGGAGCTTTTAATGTAAAAAATGTGCTTGCGAGTATGATAACCGTTTCGCAGCTGACGGGGACGCCTTTGGAAAAAGTCGCCGCTGCTTTACCGGCGCTCAAACCGATTACGGGACGCATGTTCAGCGTTGATGAGGGACAAAATTTTACGGTTCTCATCGATTATGCGCACACGCCTTCATCGTTTGAAACGATTATGCCGTCCATTTCGGAAACGGTTCATCGTGACGGTAAAAAACTCATCGCACTTTTCGGCTCCGGCGGCGAGCGCGATACGGCAAAACGCCCCGAACAGGGACGCGTTGCATCAAAGTACTGCGATATTATTATTCTTGCGGACGAAGACCCGCGCGGTGAAGATTCATACGAGCTTTTGAATATGATTGCAGCCGGCGTTCAGGGAAAACGCAAAGGCAAAAATTTATTTATTATTCCTGACCGGAAAGCGGCAATCCGCAAAGCATTTTCACTTTGCGAAGCGGGAGACACGGTTTTGCTTTTAGGCAAAGGACACGAAAACAGCATTATTTTCCGCGACTGTGTGATGCCCTATGACGAAGAAACAGAAGCCAGAATAGCTCTGCGCGAAATGCAAAATTGAGCGATTGTAGACTTCTGTTTTACCGTAATGGAGGCACTGATTAATTCAATCGAGAATTGAGGGCATCTCTAAACGCTATTAAACGGCGTCAAACCTTTAATCAGTGTTGCCTAATGCGTTGTATCCGCATTAATACGATATACTCGTGCCGACTTGCGCGGCAAGTGTTTTTGAAGCGATACTGTATTCTGCTTTTGCAAGAATATGGAACACAGCAATGTTTATTTCGCACCCTGTGAAAGCCCGTACGCTCATAAAATGCGGTCGCCCTTTTTTGCCAAGGTCAATTGTGACATCGTATGTATCACCGTTATCTTGAATTGTTCCGCGCATATCAAGGTACGCTTTTCCGAAATTAAAATCGGTACCCAATCCTGCAAATAAGGACAGCACGTGAATTAAGCGAACGTTGGTGGAAACTTCAATCGGAAGTGTAAAAATTTTACTGTCCATCCGAGCTTTTATAAAAAACCGGTCGGAATTGCCGTTATTGGTAAGCTCTTTTTGCATGTTTACGCGTATGTCATTTGCAACATAATCCAAACCGCCGCTCACTAACACACCGCCCCAATAAAACAAATGTTTGGAAACAAACGTCACCGGTTTTACAACAGGGTAAACAAAGTGAATACCGAACGATGTCACCGCCGCTTTGTCAACTGCACGTTCAGATAAACTTTTATTTAATAATTTTGCATAGTCCATATAAAAAAAGTTTGTATAAAACTTAAAATCCTTGAGTACGGCACGGGAACATAGTGCATATCCAAACCGAGATACACACCGGAAAGCACACTCGGGGCAAGAAGGTTGATTTCATTATCGTTTTCATTAGCCGCTGAAAGGAGCGCTTTAAGTTTTTTAATATTTTGAGCGGGTGACACACCGGCTGAAACGGAAACGCCGAGTGTAAAATACTTAAAACCGGTATTTGCATAATCCCAGCCGATTCCTCGCGATGCCGTTGCGGTTGTATTTGCAAGCCACGTATTAAATGCATTGAGTTCTTCATTATTGATTCTGTTTGTGAAATCCTCGACTTCGTTTTTAATTTCAGTAGAAACTTCGGCATCAGGTCCGGTTACGGTAACTTCAAAGGCAAAAAGCGATATCAGACCGAGACTAGCAAAAAAAAGACAAAAAATAATTCGTTTCATATACCTTCCTCATTTTTTTACAAATTAACAGTTTTTCCAGAGGTTTAATCGGAAAAAACTGTTCATCATAAACCTCCCTATGAAATCATCAAGTGAGCAAATGTCAATTTGCGAAGGCGATGATTTTTCGCACGTTCGCAACGAAGTGAAAACGTGCATTCTAAAAATGCGATCTTTTGCGGTAGCAAAAGTCGACCGTTTAACAAGCCGCGCTATTTTAGCGGCGATGTTAAACGTCTATTAAATAAGCATATTAAAAATAAAAAAATAAACAAGACGACTCGCAGTAAGTTTTTATTTAAAATTTGATTTGCATAAAATACTTGCAACTTTTCGTTTTTTCGGCTATTTTATCGATACGGGGTTTGTTATGCGGAAAGTTTTTTTTCTCTTGTGTGTATGTGCGGCGCAATTTCTTGCGGCGGAAACATTTAAGTTTTTATTTGAAAACGGTGAAAAATACCGCATTAACTCTTTTGTTACCGAGGATGTGTATATCAATATGGATTTTTCCCACACAGCGGAAATTTCGAACCGCATCACCGTTGATGTTTCCGATGTACAAACCGACCCGGAATCTTCGGCGCTTTTTACCTGCACATTTATGACGAGCGAAAAACATGCACATGATGTGCGGTTCGCTTGGTCTAAACAGTACCCGAGTATTTTCAGGCGTAACAGCCGCGGTGAGTACCAAATCGGAAAAACGTATTTTATGCCGGTTGTCCGCAATGTTCCGGTGTTTCCCGCGCACGATGTTCAAGTAGGGGATACTTGGACGGGTGAAGGTCATGAAGCGCACGATTTTACCGAAACGTTCGGTTTACCAGAACCGTTTATCGTCCCGTTTACCGTAATGTATCGGTATGTGGGTGAGGTTAAAAAAGACGGGCGGATTTTGCACCTTATTACGGCGGAATACCAACTGATGTATGACCTTCCGTCGGAACTTATTTTAAAAAGTAAAAAACAGGCGGCGGTCTTTCCGGTTACTACGATGGGAACGTCAAAGCAAAATTTGTACTGGGACAGCAGCGTCGGTAATTTAGTTGATTACGATGAAAGTTTCAGCATCCGGTTAATATTAAACACCGGCGATGTGTATGATTTTATCGGTACCGCCCATGCAAAGGTAACCGATTTGGAAAATTTTAACAGAAAGAAAACGCTTGCCGAGGTGAAAAAGCAGTTGAACAAACTCGATTTACGGAATATTACG
>CALDWC010000096.1 GCA_937923945.1 uncultured Treponema sp. | reverse complement strand
GTGGCTATTTTAACCGGTGAATACAAAAACAACCTTGATGAAAAAGGACGCGTGAGTTTTCCGGCTAAACTTCGGACGAGTTTGGGCGGTACAGCGGTAACGATTACACGCGGCGTGGACAAGTGTCTTTGGGTGTTTCCGAAGGACGCTTGGAACGTGTTTTTGGAAAAAGTAATGTCGCAGGCTTCGCTGTTTCAAGCGCAGTCGCGGTCGGTGCTACGCCGCTTGGTTGCTCCCGCCCAGGAAGTTGAAATTGATAAGCAAGGCAGAATTTCAATTCCTCAAAGCTTGCGTGAATACGCCGGCTTGGAAAAAGAGTGCCTTGTGTTGGGAATTTCCAAGTATTTGGAAATTTGGAGCGTTGACGGATATGAAGCGTATTTGAAGGAGAGCGAAACTGATTTTCTCAAAGCGGCGGAAGCCTTAGGAAATGTTTGTTTCGGTTAGCGATTATGGAAATATTTCACACTCCTGTTTTGCTGCAAGAATGTTTAGAATTTTTGGCGCCCGAAAAGCCGAATGCGGTTATGGTTGACGGAACTTTGGGAGAGGGCGGGCATAGCGCCGCGTTTCTTTCTCGATTTCCCGATTTAACGGTGTTCGGTATTGATGCGGATGCGGAAATTCAAAAACGGGCGCAGCAACGGCTGAGTGAATTCGGAAATCGAATCCGGTTTTATCATCTTTGGTCGGATGATTTTTTTAAAAATAATCCTTTGGAGCAAAAGTTTGATATTATTTTACTGGATTTGGGAATTTCAATTTTCCATTATGCGGCGTCGCAGCGGGGATTTTCGTTTTCCAATGATGAAACGCTTGATATGCGGTTAAATCTGCACACGAAGCGGTCGGCAGCCGATTTGGTGGCTTCGCTCAACGAAAAAGATTTGGCTGATATGATTTTTCAGTACGGCGAAGAACGGTATTCGAGGCGAATCGCCCGCAGCATTGTTGAGCGGCGCAGTATAAAACCGATTAAAACATCAAAGGATTTAGCGGATGTTATTTTTCAAGCCGTTCCTCCGAAGTACCGCTATGGTCGGCTGCATCCGGCGACGCGGACGTTTCAGGCGCTGCGCATCGCGGTAAACGGCGAGCTGGAACGGCTCCCGCGGCTTTTGGAATTGGCGTTTCAAGCATTGGCAGTGGGCGGAAAACTGGGGGTGATTACGTTTCACTCGTTGGAAGATCGTATCGTCAAGCAATATTTTCGGACGTTGTCAAAAACCTTTTTAGAAAGTGAAAATATGCCGATAGTTGATACGGAGAGACGATATTGTGCGACTCTCGTGAACAAAAAAGCGATACAGGCAAGTGAGGAAGAAGTTACTCAAAATCCTCCCTCGCGGAGTGCAAAACTGCGCGTGATTAAACGGAACGGCGTTTGTTCCGATGGAGTTGTGGAATAGGAAGATATGAAAAAATTTTCATTGGGAGCCTGTGTGGCGCTTTGCGCTGTCACGGCG
>CALDWC010000095.1 GCA_937923945.1 uncultured Treponema sp. | reverse complement strand
GTTTTAAAAAGCGGGAAGCCATGCGGTATGAATACAGTTGAATCCGGTTCGGATAACTCGTTTGCCAAAACTGCTGCATTTCAACGGTTAATTTCGGCAAGGAAATATCTCGCCTCATTAACCGGTCGAGTTTTGAAAAACTTTGTAACAAGTTTATTTTTCAAAACGTCGCTTTTTATACCGTCGTTTCTCACTGCGTTACGAAACGACAGAAATCAGCAACTCCAAAAGTTGATACTTTTATCGCTGTTGAATTTTAATGAACTATAAACATAGATGTTTGGATAAGCTTAAAACGGTTTTATCGTGCATATACAAAATAAAACCGCTTATTATAACTTTACCGCTACAACCGATTATTCAATTTTTCTTTTATAAATTTATCCACGGTTATGCGGTGCACATCGTATATTCTTGCAATGCCTGCTTTTGAAATTTTCTTATCCAAGAGCTTTTGTATTTCGGCTTCTTTTCCGCTCAGTTTTAACTCTGCGTTCTTTTTACCTTTCGGTCTTCCCAATATCACGCCTTGTGCTCTCCGCAATGCCAACGCTTCTTTCGTCCGCTGACTTATCAGCTGCCGTTCAATTTCAGCGGCAAGCGAAAACGCAAAAGCAAGCACTTTTGAATTGATGTTATCCGCAAATTCAAAGTTCTCCTTGATTGAAAAAATTCTCACTTTCTTTTCAATGCACAAGTTTAAAAAGCTCATTACATTTAAAAGGCTTCTTCCCAATCGTGAAAGCTCGGAAACAATCAAAATATCATCCGCTTTTAATCTTGCACTCAAAGCGCCCAATTTCCGATGCCCGATTGAAATCCCGCCGGACATGACTTCTTCGACAAATTCATCAATCACGATGTGCTTGTTCTCCGTCCAGTTCCTCACCTCAAAACGTTGATTCTCCAACGTTTGCTTTTCCGTACTTACTCGTAAATATGCGTATATCATTTTACACCTCTTAGGGTACAAGTATAATAGGTATGAGGTATGAGGCAAGATGCGGGAGGAAATAGGCGAAGGTATTGACCGTATGGCAATGTGAATTAACCGCTAAAAAACGCGAACACACATTGGAAAATCTAATATCGGAAATTACCCTTGCACCGGAACAGTACTGCCACTTAAAGTGTGTTTATTATTCATTATTTATTATTTATCCGCCTCATCAGTTTCCTTCTGCAAAAGAAATCACAAAGGTAAAATGCAAGGAGACAATTTTCAAATTGATAAAGCCGTGTATGAGCTATACGGTTTGAGCGATGAAGAGATTGAGATTGTGGAGGGGGATGAGTAGAGTTTGTCTAAACAATATAGTAAAATAGATGAGGAGATTAAGAAGGTGTTTAACACAAGGGTTTTTAATGTAATGATTACATCTCCTAGTGATGTAATAATTGAAAAAAAGATTATACATGATTGCTTATATGAATGGAATGATATAAATGCAGAAGCGTATCATATAGTATTTCGTGTTTTGGATTATCAAAAAAATGCACATCCTGATTCCGGCGTTCATCCGCAAGAAAGCATAAACAAACAGCTATTGCAAAATGCTGACTTTGTGATAGCTATATTTTGGACAAGAATTGGAAGTCCAACTCCAGGATATCAAAGCGGTTCAATCGAAGAAATTGTAAGGCATATGGCAAACGATAAAAAGGCATTTATCTATTTTAAGGAGAAATCAACTGAAAACTTATCTGATATAGATTACCATCAATATGAAAAAGTAAAGCAATTTCAAGAAGATATGAAAGGAAATGTTTTGTATTGTTCATTCCACTCTGATGAAGACTTTAGGGATATATTAAGAAAAGATATTCAATCACTTGCAAATGAATTAAAAGATAAATATAAAACAGATAATTTCAATACTGCTATACCAATAGACATAGATATAAGCGATTTAACTGAAATGGAGAAAAATATACTGACAATTATTAGTATATCACCTGAGAAACAGTTACGCTATATAGAAGGTAATGGCGGATATGCAAATGGATATGTGGTCGAAGAACTTGAAATATTAGATTTTAAAGATGCTCTTATTACTTTGCAGGAAAAGCAACTTATAAGAAAAAAAGGCGGCTCTGATAATGTTTTTTGTTTTACTAGACAGGGTAAAGAATTTTGTGATAAATTTCCTGAACTAAAGACAGTAACAGCAAAAAACTGATATGGAGGTGAATAGAGAAAGCAATAAATCAGTATTGATTCTCACAAAGACTTACATAGGATAGCTTGCTGAAAATATAAATACATGATATGATTTAGAAATTATGGAGAACTTATGAAGAAAATTTACTTGTTTTTGTTAATTTTCTGCCTTACCTTTTTGACGGGGTGTGCCACATTGAAAATCGGGGATGAGATAGAGGGTTGGCAAACTGACGGCATTAATGTCATAACGCAAACATTTTATGATCCTTATGGTTATGATTATTTTGGATTTGATAAAAACAAAATTCACTATAAAACAAAAAGAATGGAAGACTTATATGGGAAAACGCGCTGCTTTTATGCAAAGCAATATGCGCAATATGAACCATATAGAAAAATATACAAACAAAAAAAAGAAGTGGAGAACGTACACACAGTATACACAGGACCTCGTGGCGGTAAGTACTATATAAACAGCAAAGGAAAGAAAACATATATACGTAAAAAAAAGTAATATATTCTCTCGGAGTGAATAGTATAAAACTTAAAAAAAAGATGTACATCCAGTTTAGTATGTATTTCAATTTTAAGGAGAGATAGAAAGTAATGAGATTTGGTAAGAGTATTAAAATTGCAAAAGGTGCGCGGCTTAATTTTTCTAAATCAGGAATAAGTATGAGTGCCGGTATGAAAGGTGTATCTCTCAATGTTGGTTCAAGAGGCACTTTTTTAACGAGCGGTATTCCCGGAACTGGAATATATGATCGTAAAAAAATAGGCAGTGATATTTCTGTAAGAACCGCAAGCGATACATCGGAACTCCAGAACGGTGAAATAGCATTCACTATTGACATTGATGATTCAGGGAAATGCTTCATTAAAGATCAAGATGGAAATACAATTACAAACGAATCCATAACACGAGCTATTAAACGAACTCAATCATATAAAGATATTGAACGAAAATTAAGCGAAACATTTGCAGATGATAAAAATGCAGCAACAAGTTCTTTTATTGAAATATACAAGCAATCCGCAAAAGTTGCTTCAGAAAGTGAAGTAAAGGAACAGTTAGCAAGTTTACAACCGCAAGTATATATGAGGCGGCACTATGACGGAGCGAAACCTGATGAAAACCTTATTCGAAGCAATCTTAAAAATGAGGCAAAGAAAAAAATATCAAGTTTAGCGTTTTGGAAAAATAAAAAGTTACGACAAGATTTTATTGAAAAAGAATTTCCGATACGCTTACAAATTGAAAATGAAAAATATAAAAAAGCAGTCTTAGAATTTAATGAAAAAGAGGCGTTGATTGAATCGGATAAAAATCGTGAATACAATGAACAATATCTTTGCAAAAAACGATATATCGAAAATGTGCTGCGAGGAAAAAAAGAATTTGTTGAATCAAGTATTGATGCATTTTTAAACTCAATGAGTTTGCCAGTGGATTTTGAAGTTTCGTACGAATATGACGAAGCGGGTGGATTATTGACGGTTGATTTGGATTTACCGGAGATTGAAGATGTCCCGCAATCAAAAGCCGTAACGCTTGCAAGCGGTAAAGTTAAGGTTAAAGATAAAACACAAAAAGAAATCCGTGAACAATATCCTATTTGTGTTACGGGATTAGCTTTTTTCTTTTCGTCACATCTGTTTAATTTTAGTACTGTAATTAATGAGATTTTACTATCGGGATATACACAGCGAATCAGTAAACGAACGGGAACACTTGCCGATGAGTATGTATATTCTATTTTATTGACACGAGAAAAATTGGAAAAAATAAACTTTGAAAATATTATTCCCTATATGGCATTTGAAGAATTTGAACATGTAATTGACTATACGAAAACTTTTGAGTTAAAGACAGTCAAACCGCTCAATTATCGCAAAGAGTAGTCTGTAAAGTATTTCACTTTGATTGCGTCCTTTGATGAGTACACAATCATATAACAGAGCGAAATCAATGTCGGTAAAATAGTTTTTACCTCTGCCCCCTAAATCCTATTCCCTGATAAAGCCGTGTATGAGCTATACGGTTTGAGCGAAGCGGAGATTAGGATTGTGGAGGGAAGGGAGTAGCTTTAATGTAATAGATGTGATATAATTGGGAAAATTAGGAAATAAAAATGGATTATATAAAAAGTTTTTTATTGAGGAGTTTAATTATCTAAAATGTCATCTGATAAAGTTTTTCAGATTTCTATTCCGAGCGATGCAGATGGCTATGTTCTCTTGAAGTGTCCTAACTGTAGTGAAAAATTTATGCTACAAGTTGGGGATGTAAAAGATGAGGCGACTATAGATATTTGGTGTCCGCATTGCGGATTAAAATATGATAATTACTTGGATGATGATATCTATGATGAAGCACAAAAAATAATTCACAACCAATTTGCCGATGTACTAAACGAGCTCTCCAAAAACATGGAAGCAACTTTTAGACATAGTAAAAATATTAAATTCAAGCCAGGTAAGAAAATCGAACGGGAATATGAAATGCCAATCGGAAGAAAAACCGGCGATTATGAAGAAAAAAACTATCCGTGTTGTGATAAAACGGCAAGAATAAAAACTATCACGAAGTTTGAAGGCGGATATTGTCCGTTTTGTGGAGAAATAGTTGATGGAGATTAATAAAAAGGAACTGAAAAAAATTAGCATAAGATTTAGAACTTTAGCTTCAAATGTTATGACTGCCTATTATAAAGAACAGACCAATATTTTAAAAGAATTCCTAAACTATATAAAACAAACTCCATTGTTATACAATTATATACAAAGTTTAGCCTATGATTTAGTCGGATTAGATGAATTACTCGATAGAATTAATAAATCGAATGGAACAGAAGGTCTAGATTTAGGGTGCGATAGTCACAAAAGAGCTTATCTTTTATACCGAACATTTGAATACATTGTAGAAAAAGATTGCGATACAATTTATTTTGGCTGGTATTACGTTGAAAGCACGTCCAATACAGATATGGCAAAGGCTTTTGGCGATAGATTAATTTATCCATTTCTTTCTGAAATTGAAAATTATATAAAAGATATTTATACGGATATGGGATTTGATAATGAAAGTTCATATAATATAACCATCAATAGTTCAGGTGTTCAAGTGAATATTGCTGAACATGGTAGCACATTTCATACAGAACAAAAAAATAAAATTAATACCGACGAAGTTTTTAAAGCTATCCAACAAGTTGAAAACATTATAAAAAATATGGACGATGAAAGATCAAAAATAGTTCTTCACCAGAATTTAAATAATGTAAAAAAGGAAGTTCAAGAAAACGATCCTAAAAAGACAAATTTGCTTTCTTGCTTAAATACGATGAAATATATTGCACTTTCGATTGCAACAATCCCAGATTTAACGACGGGAATTCAAATGATTGCAACACTGCTAGGCTTGTCTCTTTCTATTTGATTAGCCACATGGATTTTAATTTTGAGAATGTAAAATCTGCAAAAGCACACTTTGTCAGAAATAGTTACTATATCCAGTAAATAAATACCCCCCCCACCGCCAAATAAAAAAGCCCCGTTTTGTTGCGCATACAAAACGGGGCACTCAGATTAAAATTTATTCACTGCTTGCTTTAAATGGCAAGTTCATCTTATTTATTTTATAATTAATTA
This sequence comes from uncultured Treponema sp., assembly GCA_937923945.1. Taxonomy (GTDB): domain Bacteria; phylum Spirochaetota; class Spirochaetia; order Treponematales; family Treponemataceae; genus Treponema_B. The sequence continues at coordinate 115 of CALDWC010000095.1, read as the reverse complement.
TGCTAACTTTATTTTCGTTGGCTTAAAAAGCCGGTATCATATAAATATTTTTTGGAGAACCGGTATGCCGGTTTATCTATTGTATCTGTTATCATTCGGCATAGCTTTCAATTAT
>CALDWC010000094.1 GCA_937923945.1 uncultured Treponema sp. | reverse complement strand
GCCCCTTGTATCGTATCTGAAACATAGCCTCTGTTTCTCCAAGAATCTAGCCTATGTTTCTATAGAAATATAGGCTAGATTTCTCTTTAACTATACACTAAACGTTAACTCCATTCATATCGTATTACAAGATACCGTACGAACATAGTACCGGATACATTACGAGCGCAATACAGGATATACTATAGACTATACCGAGGCTCGATTAAGTACTATGCAGCGGCTCTCTTTAAGGAAACAATTTTAAACGGCTGTAAGCCTTTAATCAGCGTTTCCTTTAGGCTATGCACTGTCGGTAATATGATCTTTACTGCGCCGCTTTTTTCTTGTTTTCCCAAAAGATAATTGCAGAGCCTGCAACGATAAACAGCACACCGAGCCAAAAGTTGAGTTCCTGCATTTCATGCAAAAAAAGAATCGCAAACAAAGGAGACAGCACCGGCTTGATAAAAAACACGAGAGACGCAAAAGTGAGGCTCAACTGTTCAATCGCATAAAAATAGCACACGTATGCGACGCCGGTTACAAAGACGGCAATAAACAGCAAAAGCGGAAAGTTCCCCCAAGTGATTCCTTTAAAAAACGGCACGTACATAAAACTCGTAAAGCCGGCATTTTTCATAAAACCTACAATTGCCGGAATATGCGTCAGTGCCATCAACACGGCAAGTTCAGCCGCCCCGAACAAAAACGCAAAAGTCGTCATGACGACGCCGCCGATCGGTTTTCCCTTCGCATAAATTTTTCCGACCACGCCGTACAGCGCAAAGGTAATTCCGCACACCAGCCCCAACACCACGCCCGCCGTCGAAACGCGGATTTGACTGTGCTCCAAATCAAACGGATTAATAATCGTCAATAGCATACCGATAAAACACAAAGCAAGCGCCCCATACACATTCCGTGAATTTTTTTCACCGAGCAAAAGCCGCGCGAGCAAAATCCCAAAGAACGTATTGCAACTGATAAAAATCGACGCAAGCGACGCACTAAGCTTGACGACTGAAAGCACAAAGCAGGTCATACTCACCACGACGCAAATAAAACCGGTGAGTGCCATCTTTCCCAAATCAGCCGCCGTCAGCCGATACCCCGCCTTTTTAAGCCGCTGCATCGCAAAAGGCAGCAGAATAATGCCACCGATTAAAAACCGCAAAAAGTTCAGCTGGTTCGCATTAAACGCCCCACCCGTCGCCTTAATGGCAACTTCCATCAGGCTAAAAAAAAGTGTCGCCAGCGCTACACAAATAATCCCTTTTTTCATTTCCTTCTCCATTGTATTCCTCATTCTTAACTATGAATTAAGAATGAGGAATTGCCCGCATATTTTCAAAAGCCCTTGGCTTTTTGCGTTTCAACCAACTGCAACAGCGCCTTAATATAGCACGCTTTTCTCATCGAAACGCCGTATTTTTCTTTGACATTCCAAACAAGTTCAAACGCTCTGACCATCTTTTCATGGAGGCGCGTGTTCACTTCTTCTTCGCTCCAGTAAAAGCCCGCTAAGTTTTGTACCCACTCAAAGTAAGAAACCACAACACCGCCGCCGTTTGCAAGCACATCGGGAACAACCGCGATGTTTTTCTTTTGCAAAATTGCATCGGCTTCAGGCGTTGTCGGCCCGTTTGCCGCTTCCACGATGATGCCTGCTTTTATCTTATCGGCATTTTTCTCCGTAATTTGATTTTCCAAAGCGGCGGGAATCAAAATATCCGTTTTCAGTTCAAGCAGCTCTTCATTGCTGATTCGCTTAAAATCGCCTTTGAAAGTATCCAAAAGTTTTCGCTCCTTTGCATAAGCGACAATAGCTTGAATGTCCAAGCCGTTTTCGTTATACACTGCTCCTGAAACATCGCTTACGGCAATAATCTTTGCTCCTTCTTTTGAGATAAGATCCGCTGCCACGCCGCCGACATTTCCCAGCCCCTGAACGACGACCGTCTTCCCTTTTAAACTTTCGTTTCGACGCTTCAAAATTTCCCGACAGGCAAACATAACGCCGCGCCCCGTTGCTTCCACACGACCGAGAGAACCGCCGAGCGGAATCGGTTTTCCGGTAATGACCGCAGGCGTAAACTCTCCGACGGCGTTGCTGTACGAGTCAACAATCCACGCCATCACTTTCGGGTTGGTTCCCACATCGGGAGCGGGAATATCGATTTTCGGTCCGATAAAGCGGGAAATGCGCCTCGTGTATTCGCGGGTAAGCCGCTCAAGCTCTCCGTCTGAAAGCGTTGAAGGATTAACCGCGATGCCGCCTTTTCCGCCGCCGTACGGGATGTCCGCAATCGCGCATTTAAAAGTCATCCACGCCGAAAGTGATTTCACCTCATCAATATTTACATCCTGATGAAAGCGAATCCCGCCTTTTGCGGGGCCGCGCAGCGTTGAATGCTGAACGCGATAGCCAGAAAAAACCTTTACATGCCCTGAATCCATTTTTACCGGAATTGAAACATGTAATTCACGCTCCGGCGTTAAAAGGGTGATATAATCATCTTCCTGTAAGCCGGCTGTTTTTGCAGCATCTTTAATTGTTGCAACTAATTTTTCATAGGTACTTGCCATATAAAATCTCCTTGAATGTAATTCTTCATTTATAATGAACGGTTAATTTCGGCAAGGAAATATCTTGCCTCATTAACCGGTCGAGTTTTGAAAAACTTCGTAACAAGTTTGTTTTTCAAAACATCGCCTATTGAAATGCCGTTTCTCACTATGTTGCGAAACGACAGAATTGAACAATTTTCGAAAACTGATGTTTTCTCAATTGTTCAATTTTAAAGATGAATTATGCATTAATTATTCATTCCTCGTTCTTAATTTTAAACTGCGTGAGAGCGCAGAGAAAAAACATCCTTGTTTTTCTCTGCGGTCGAGTTTTTATTCTAACCGCCATCCGTGGCGGAAGAAAAAGCCCGACGCCCAAATTCCTAATCTCTAAACTGCTTGCCTCGCCTTCGCCAGTCCAATCTCAAAAGCTTTTTTGTTGACATCCTGCATTTTTGCGGGAACCTTGGAAAGCATTGCCTTTTCGGCAATATCCGCGGGAACAACTCCGGTGAGTGCAACGGTAACACCCAAAGCGACAACCGACTGCGTGAGTATATTGCCGACTTCGTTTTTCGCCGTTTCAATAATCGGAATGGGAAGAATGTTCCACTTTTTTTTATCCTCGTCGGAAGGCGTAACCAGTGCGGGCTCAATCACAATGGTTGCACCGGACTTTACACCGCTTTTATACATATCGTAGCTTTTTTGCGCCGTTGACAGCATGAACTCGATTTCACCTTCATCGGCATAGGGAAAAAAAATTTCGTCCTCGTCGAGTACAATGTCGACTTTTGTCGGACCGCCTCGAACTTGCGAAGTATAGGTTGCCGCCTTCACCGCCCATCCGTTATTTTCATTTTTTGCTTCGGCAAGAATTTCTCCTGCGAGTAAAACGCCTTGTCCGCCTTCACCGGTAAATCGTAATTGTCTTTTCATAATTGTACCCTCGTGTTGTTTTGAGCCGCTTCCCGAACCTTGCTATACAGTTCGCAATAGTCGGGTCGATCTGCATTAACAAAAATTCCGATTGGAAACTTTGTCCGTTTTTCTTCATCGCTTAAAGAATCGTAGTTCTCTTTATTAACGACCATTTTTTTGAGCCAGTCCAAAGATTGAACGACTTCGCCCATTTTGTTTTTTCGCCCGAAGTTTGTGTGGCAGTTGCTGAATACATCAAAAAAGCTGTAGCCTTTATGTTTAAATCCTTCTTCAAAGATGGATACCAACTGCGGCATATCGGTTACGCTTGCTCTGGCAACAAAGCCTGCTCCCGCACCCGTAACCAAACTGCACGCATTAAAAGTCGGATCAACGCTTCCGTACTGAGCGGTAACCGTCCAGTAGCCTTGCGGCGTTGTCGGCGAGGTTTGCGAATTGGTCAGTCCGTAGATAAAATTGTTGATGAGAATGTGCTTTAAATCCACATTCCGCCTCGCCGCGTGAATCGTATGATTTCCGCCGATTGCAAGCCCGTCGCCGTCTCCGGTAATCACGATAACATGTTTATCGGGGTTTGCAAGTTTGATTCCGGTCGCATAGGCTAAAGCCCGTCCGTGTGTCGTGTGCACCGTATTGCAGTCAATGTACGAAGACATTCGCCCCGAGCATCCGATACCGGCAACGACGCAGACATCGTCCATTGACCAGCCGAGATTGTGAATCGTCCGCACGATTGCATTCATAATAATATAGTCGCCGCAGCCCGGACACCAGAGCGGTTTTTTATCCCGTAAATAATCTTTTGCGTTAAATGCCATTTTTTCCTCCTCACTTATTGCGCGATTGTCTTTTTGATTACTTCGATCATTTCCGCCGGAGTAATCGGGCGCCCGTTCGCTTTGTTGATAGGGTGAATGTCCCGCCGTTTTGCAATGCGGTCAACTTCCTGCACATACTGACCCATGTTCAGTTCAGGAACAAAAATATATTTGTATGTTTCGCAGGCTTTTTGAATTGCCTGTTCAGGCGATGGCCAGAGGATTATCGGACGGAGCAAGCCCGCTTTAATGCCTTCTTTGCGGAGACGCAGCACGGCATCTTTTGCACTGAGAGATACCGACCCGTATGCGATAATACAGACTTCCGCATCGTCGAGCATAAAAGATTCGACTGCGGGGACATCATCGAGGCTCCCCGTTTCTTTCATCGGTACTTTAATCTTTCCGATGAGCCGTTCCATGTTGTACTTTGAAAGTTCCGCATCTTCGGTCGGAAAACCGGTCGGCCCGTGCTGCAAGCCGGTAATGTGATAGTGATAGCCTTTGAACATCGGGTTCAAAATAGCAGGCTCATTCATCGGCACCTTATACGGTTGATAGTCCGCTTTGTCTCCGGTGTACACGTACCTATCAACGATTTTTAAACTTTCCTTTTCGGGTATAATTGCCTTTGCGTACATGTGCCCCATCGTTTCGTCCATTGCAACAAAAACGGGCGTCATGTATTTGTTGGCAAGGTTAAAAGCCCGCACCGTTTGCGTGTAGCATTCCGCCAAAGTTCCGGGGGCAAGCGTAACACTTGCAAAGTCCCCGTGTGTCGGGTTTCGCAGTTGCAGAATATCTCCTTGGCTGACGCGTGTAGGTAAGCCCGTTGAAGGACCGCCGCGCATAACATCGACCAGCACCAGCGGAATTTCAGCCGCGAAGGCAAGCCCGATGTTTTCGGCTTTGAGCGAAACGCCCGGACCCGAGGTCGCGGTCATTGCTTTAGTGCCTCCCATCGACGCACCCAAGGCAACTGCAATACCTGAAAGCTCATCTTCCATTTGGATAAAAGTTCCGCCGTACTTCGGCAAGAGCCGACTCATTTCATGTGCAATTTCGCTTGAAGGAGTTATCGGATAGCCTCCGAAAAACCTGCATCCTGCGTCGATTGCACCCCGCGCCGCTAAGGCGTTTCCCGTTGTAATTACTTGCATACGCATCTCCTCTCACTATTTTATGTAGCCTTTTAAAAACAGCTTCAGCATAACTTCATACCACTACTGACTGCCTTGCCGATTTCGGCGGGGCTTAGGGCAACCGTGACACCGGCTTTTTTGAGGGCATCTATTTTGTCCTGCGCGGTTCCCTTGCCGCCTGAAATAATGGCTCCGGCGTGTCCCATCCGTTTTCCTTTCGGGGCGGTTTGTCCCGAGATAAACGCAATAACCGGCTTTTTAATGTGAGCTTTAATGAAGTCGGCTGCTCGGATTTCCAAGTCTCCGCCTATTTCTCCTATCATTACCATGCATTCGGTTTCGCTGTCGTTTTCAAAGAGCTGCAAAAGGTCGATAAAGTTTAAGCCGATAATAGGGTCGCCTCCGATGCCGATTGCCGTTGAAATACCGAAGCCGGCTTTAACGATTTGGTTTGCCGCTTCATAGGTAAGTGTTCCCGATTTTGAAATAAGCCCGACTCTGCCTCGTTTGAAAATACTTCCCGGCATAATGCCGATTTTGCATTCGTCCGGCGTGATAATTCCCGGGCAGTTCGGCCCTATCATGTTCATGCCGCAGCGGGTTGCGTAAGCCTTTGCTTTCAGCATATCCTGCGTCGGCGTTCCTTCGGTAATCACCACGGCAAGTTTTATACCGCTGTCGGCGGCTTCCATAATTGCGTCTGCAACAAAAGCCGGCGGAACAAACACAAGCGAAGTGTCCGCTCCCGTTTTTTTCACCGCTTCTTTTACCGTATTAAAAACGGGTTTCCCCAAATGCTCCTGTCCGCCTTTAAAAGGAGTGACGCCGCCTACAATCTGAGTGCCGTATGCGAGGCACTGTTCGCTGTGGAAGGTGCCTTCCTTTCCGGTAAAGCCCTGCACAATTACTTTTGTGTTTTTATTTACAAGAATAGCCATTATGCCTCCCTCGCGGCGGCGGTTACTTTTTCCGCCCCGTCTTCAAAACTATGTGCGACGATGAGGTTGCCGATATTTGCTTTGGATAAAATTTCAGCCGCTTCCTTTGCATTGGTTCCGTCGAGGCGGACAACAATCGGGACTTGTGCTTTGATGGTTTTAACGGCTTCCATAATACCGTTTGCAACGCGGTCGCAGCGGACAATGCCGCCGAAAATATTCACGAAGATTGCCTTTACCTCTTTGTTGTGCAAAATCAGTTCAAAACCTTTTGCAACGGTTTCGGCACTTGCGCCGCCGCCGACATCCAAAAAGTTTGCAGGCTTTCCGCCCTTGAGTTTGATTAAATCCATTGTTGCCATTGCAAGACCCGCGCCGTTTACCATGCAGCCGACATTGCCGTCAAGTGAAATATACGAAAGTCCGTACTCTTTTGCAGTCAATTCCGCAGGATTTTCGTCCCGTAAGTCGACTTGCGCCGCTAAATCGGGATGGCGATATACGGCGTTATCGTCGATGGACATCTTTCCGTCCAAAGCTAAAAATTCGCCCGCTTTGGTTTCGATTAACGGGTTGATTTCCAAAAGGCTCGCGTCCGTTTCCCAAAAGAGTTTATACAGTTGAGTGCATATTTTTGAAAATGGTTTTTTTTCTTCTTTTGAAAGACCTAGGGCAAAAGATAATTCGTTAACTTGAAACGCTTGCAAACCGGCGAGCGGGTCGACAAAAGTTTTGACAATCGCTTCGGGGTTTTCTTTGGCGACGGTTTCAATCTCCATACCTCCTTCGGTTGACGCCATAATAACGCACTTTTCCGTTGCACGGTCAACCAAAATGCTGAAATAAAACTCTTTGGCAATTTCAGCCCCCGATTCAATGTACACCGTTCGGATTAGTTTTCCTTCCGCGCCCGTTTGCGCCGTGATAAGCCGCGACCCCAGCATCGCCGAAGCGTAAGAGCGGATCTCGTCAAGCGACTTGGCGATTTTGACACCGCCCGCTTTGCCGCGTCCGCCCGCAAGAACTTGAGCTTTTACCGCCCACACTGACGACGGCAAACTCTTTGCCGCTTCAACGGCTTTTTCAACCGTCGAGGCAGGCTTTCCGTCCAAGACGTTAATTCCATTTTTACGGAATAAGTCTTTTACTTGATACTCATGGAACTGCACCTCTATCCTCCATATCTAAAATTTTATACAGTCGAAATCATTGACTTATAAAAAAGGCGACTCCGGTTACGGATAGAGAAAAGATAAGATGGTAAAAGTGCATTTAAATGATACTAAAACACTCAATCTAATATGGCAGAATAATCGTCGACACAATCCTGCAAGAATGAGCGAAAAGCCAATTAAAAACGTTTCGTTTTAAAAAGAGTCTCGTTTCATCTCGTGTTTTAAAATTACCGATAAAGCACCTTACGATATTTTTTTGCGGCAACTCCGTACCCAAGCAGAGTGCAGCACGGAAAGCGGTTGGCACCGTATTCCTCATAGTCGTTGGCAGGTCTTATGACTTAGAGATCACCGCTTGTTTTCTCCTTCCCGGTTTCCCAGTGGATGTGCAAGATGGGCTTGCACGCAAAAACGCGCTCCTTCAATACATCAGCCGGACTGCTCAGGATTCTCACCTGATTCCCTTTTCACCGCTTTCCGTAGAAAGCGACACCAAGACCGAAATCGCTTGTAAAAATTGTAGCACAGTAAAAAATATTTGTCAAGAGAAAAATTATAATATCTTGATTTTTTATTTTTGATATCTTAGGATTTAACACGGATATTTTTTAAGAGGTTTTGTTATGAAAAAGATTATTTTTTCGCTTTTGTTTTCTTGTGCTATCGCATCAGCGGCCTTCACCGTTGATAAAAATACAGCAACTGCAGCCGTACGAGACTTTTTGACGAACAAAGATGCACGAGCTATTGAGTTAATTTTCAAAAACGGTAGTATGAATATATACTTGTTATCCGATACGCTTACATTGATAGGCATTGTCGATGACGGCGGCTTGGGCATTACACTTAAAGAGACACTGATTAATTCAATCGAGAATTAATCAGTGCCCACCTTTAAAATCTATT
>CALDWC010000093.1 GCA_937923945.1 uncultured Treponema sp. | reverse complement strand
CTTAAGGAAACGCTGAACAATTACCATTGTTTACTACTCATCAAAGTTGTCTTTTCATCGAATTTTTTATCTGAGCTTGACGTATGTCTTGCCGGTGCCGCCTTCTTCGGGGCGTGCAAAATAAAATTCACGCACTGCCGGATGCGTTACCAAAATTTCGTGTGTCATTTTTTGTAAAATACCGTCGCCTTTTCCGTGCACAACGGAAAATTCTTTTACGTTTGAAAGCATCGCCAAGTCAAGCTGATTCGTCAACGCTTTTTTCGCTTCCTGTTCGCGCATGCCCAAAAGCCGAAGCTCAAATACCGGCTTTTCGCTTTTGGTTAATTCCACGCCGATTGAAACATGCGCGGACGATTGCTTTTCTGCGCGGAGCGAACCGGCACTCAACTGTAATTTCATATTGCCGAGCTGCACCAAATACAGCCCGTCTTTTTCTTTCCGCAAAATAATTCCGCTCCGGTTATAATCGGATGAAAAAACGGAATCTCCTTCCTGAAATTCTTTTGTCTCCGCCGGTTCCGGATGTTGTGCCGCAGTCAAATACTCCGATTCGGTTTTTAACTCGGCTTCTTCTGCGTGCAGCTCATGTTCAAAATCGTTGAGCCACGTTTTCGACGCGGCAATTTTTTCTTTGGTGAGTTCGCCTTCTCTGATTTCACGAATGAGATTTTCCAACTCTCGCCGCTTTTCCGAAAAAAACTTTTCCGCTTTTTTGTATCCCTGTTCGCGCAAATGAAATTCTTTTTGCTTGACCGTTAATTCTTTTAAATCGACGCGGCGGATTTTTTCATTGATCGTTTTTTCTTTTTCCTGAATGCGTAAAAGCATTTCGTCGGATGTTTTATTTTTTTCGATGAGTCCTTTTATCAATGCGGAAATATCGGTTTTATTTTCACCTAAAATATTTTTTGCGTTGTCGATAATTTTGCCGCTCAGTCCGCTTTTTGCCGCAATGTCAAATGCGTGACTTTCGCCGGGCACTCCCATGATAATTTTATAACGCGGTTCCATCGTTGCGTTGTCAAATTCAACGGAAGCATTTTCACAAAAGGTTTTGGTGTATCCGTAATTTTTGAGCGAACCGTGATGCGTGGTAACAAACACGAACGGTTTTTTTTCTATCAGCTCATCCAGCACCGCCATTGCAATTGCGCTTCCTTCCTGCGGTTCCGTTCCGCTACCCAGCTCGTCCAGTGCGATTAAACTTTCAGCGGTTGCATTGTTTACAATATGGGCGATATTTTTCATGTGCGACGAAAACGTTGAAAGCGACAAATCGATTGACTGGTCATCCCCAATGTCGCACGCAATAAAATCAAAAACCGGAAGTTCGCTTTGCGCTTTGCAGGGAACGGGAAGTCCGCTTTGATGTAATAACGCAAAAAGACAGAGCGTTTTCAAACTGACGGTTTTTCCGCCGGCGTTCGGTCCCGTGATAATCAGCACGCGTGTTTTTTCGGGAAGCACGATATCAATGGGTACCGGATTTTTCAAAAGCGGATGCCGCGCCCGATGCAACGCAATTTTTGCTCCGTCGGAGTGTTTTTTTGAAATTAAAAAGCTCCAGTCTTGCTCCTGTGCAATTTTTACGGCGGCGTACATACAATCCAATTCCGCATAGAGCTGCAATGCGGCGGTGAGCTTTTCTTTTTGCGCATATATTTCTTGCGTCGTTTCCGTTAAAAGGCGTTTCAGCTCCGCATGGTAGCGGGCATGTGCTTCATAGAGATCATTATTTTTTTCAACGACATCGCTCGGTTCAATATAAAATGTTTGTCCCGTCTGCGAATACTCATGAATGATTCCCGAAATGCGCCCTTTAAAATTCGCTTTCACCGCAAGTACTTGCCGACCGTCCCGTGTTGTCGGAATATTCGATTGCATAATCCCTGCAAACTTTTCGTCGGTAAAATAGCGGTTGAGTAATTTCTGCATTTCAATTTCGCAGTTGCTGATTTCATGTTCGATTTTTTTCAACGAAGGAATATTTTGCAAGGTGCCGTTTTCATCGATGAGTGAAAAGATATTTTGCTCCAATTCAGTCAAATCGGGAAACTGTGCAACAAAGGCAACCGTTTCGTTGTTTTCCGCTTGTCCGGTTTTGTCATCGGCGATGAAGTCGGTTCGCCATCGGTGCAGCGCAGCGACTCGTTTGGTGAAAAGTCCAACAGAATAGATGGCTTCAATTTCCAAAGGAATTTTTTCTTCTTGCAAAAAAGACAACACCGGAGGAAAAAATTGTACCGGAGGCGCCGTTAAAAATTTGTGCAACTCGAATAAACTTTTGCTTATTTTTTTTCTCCGTTCAATTTCTTCGAAGTCGCTGCTCGGTGTACGCGCAGCAATGAGTGCGCGTCCTTCTTCGGTAATGCAAGCGCGTGCGAAAATTTGCATCACCTCATGATATTGTAAAATGTTTAAAGTATGTACGGATAT
>CALDWC010000092.1 GCA_937923945.1 uncultured Treponema sp. | reverse complement strand
GAGAAACAATAAGGAAACGCTGTTAAACGGCGTCAAGCCTTTAATCAGCGTTTCCATAAGGCGGGGCTTTTAGAAAACGCGGGAGAGCGGAATCAACGCGCTCCAATATCTACAATAAAATTATGCTGCAACTTTTGATTTAATAATTTCTTGACCGCGTTTTGTGCCGCAGGTTTTGTTGAGAATAGCCGGTGCAACTAACAAACTGGTAAGAAGACCTGAAACCAAACCGACGAGCAGCACATTCGCAAAATCCTGTGTCGGTCCTTCAGTGAACAAAAACAAAATAATGATAGCGGCAATAGTTGTAATCGTCGTTATAATACTGCGCCCCAACACTTCACTGATGGATTTATCAATAATTTCCGTTCCGATCATTTCAGGAAAGAGCCGCGTATTTTCACGGATACGGTCGAACATAACAACGGTATCGTTGACGGAATATCCAATAATTGTCAAAAACGCTGCAACCGTAAACGTTGAAAACTCCATTTGGGTAAATACTATATACACTAACATGGTAAATGTATCAAACACCAATGCTACAATGGCTGCAACTGAAAAGTTCCATTTAAATCGTATCATCACATAGAGGAAAATCATTACGATAGAAAAAAACACCAGCAGAGACGATTGACGCACGAGCGAAGCGGAAAACTGAGAACCCATAAAATCACTGCTCAAATAGGCAAAGTTTCCCGTGCCGTATGCCTCGGTCAATGCCGTTGTTAAAAGCGTTTTTAAGTTTTCGCTCGTATTTTTTTCAGGATCATTGTCTGCGAGCCGGAACTGAAACGTACGTAATGCATCTTCGCCGGTCTGCTGCACTACAAGACCGGGAATATTCGACAAACTTTTGCGTACCGAATCACTCGATAAGGGCTCTGTTACCGGTTCAAGGCTGTGCAAGTTCAAAGGCGTCGTTGAAAGCCGTGTTCCTTCCGTTGAGTTGGTAAAAAGCGAACTCAGCGAAACCGTATCATTTCCTTTCGATTCGGCTTTCAAACCGGTAATTTTCGAACTTGCGGCGATAAAGTCCCCGACCGTTTTATATTCGCTGAACAAAAAACTTTCCGTTTTATTTTCCGCATTAACCGAAGTGGTTACGATGTGAACACCTTGTGTATCCTGCGAAAATGTTACGGAATCGCTACCTTCATAGGTTAATGCCAGTACGGTCGGTGCAAAGCGAACTTTTGAAACTAAACCGGATTGAAAATCAACCCCTTTGTTTATTCCTTTTACCCCAATGAGGGTAATTCCCGTTAGTAAAAATAACACATAAAAAATGGTAATGCCGGTAAAAAGTTTACTGACTTTATAAATCTTTTTCATTAATGGTAACTCCTCCAGCTGATTTTGAGGTTCTGCAAATTGAGGGTTTCCGAACCGAAATCAAAAATCAATTTAGAAACAAAAAGCGCGGTAAACACCGAAGAAAGAACACCGATTGACAAGCTGTATGCAAATCCTTTAATCGTACCCGTTCCCAAAATTGAAAGGAATGCTGCCGCAATAAAGGTTGTGATGTTCGAGTCCATAATTGCCGACAATGCATGATCAAACCCCGCTTCGATTGCCGAGGCGCGCGACTTGCCTAAAAGCAATTCTTCTTTGATGCGTTCAAAAATAACAACGTTCGCATCAACTGCCATACCGATTGTTAAAATCATACCGGCAATACTGGAAAGGCTCAAAGTCAAGTTAAAAGCCGACAAAATACTGAACATAATGTAGAGGTTCAAAATTTGGGCGATACAAGCATTGATGCCCGCTTCGAGGTAATACATGAGCATAAATGCAAATACGGCAACCAAGCCCCATTTTAACGCGTTAAGTCCTTGGCTGATTGCGAGTTTACCCATAGTTGCTCCGACAATTTGTTGGCTTTCCAATTCAAGCGGCACATTCAACCAGGCGGAACGCAAAACCGCTTTTAAGTTTTCACCTTCTGCGGCGGTAAACCCCTGTATAATACCGCGACCGCCGGTAATCGGTTCGTTAATATTCGGTGCCGATTTAATTTTATTGTCCGAAACGATTGCAAGCCGCTTGCCTTTATTGTCCGTAGTCAACTTTGCAAAAATTTCCGCACCTTCACCGGTGAGTGCAAATTCGACAACCGGCTGTCCCGTATTTCCGCGTGAAGTTTCAACTTCGGTTAAATGCTTGCCGTCCAAACCAGCTTGTTTTTTTACCACCAAAAAGGGCTGATTTTCATCTCGCTCGTCAATACCGTACGCATCCTTGTGATACACGCCGAGTACCATCGTGTCTTCCGGTATAATCGTCGGATCCAGCAACTGATAGTTTGCATCGAACGTTGTTCCCGGATTTGCATTGTAATATTGGTAAAACTGTGCTGTTGCATCGTCGTCAACCAGATGAAACGCCAAAATGCCGCGTCCCATAATAATCGAATTTATCTGATCGGTGTCGGTTGCTCCCGGAAGTTCAATATAAATGCGATCTTCACCTTGCTGACGAATAACCGGCTCGGAAAGTCCAAAGCGGTCGATTCGGCTACGCAGCGTTTCCATCGCAAGGTTCATCGCTTCCTGTTTTGTTGTCGCCGTAATTGTCCGTTTTTCCGGTGTTTTTTGTGCATCGGCTTGTGCGATCGTTTCTCCGTTCGTCGATACGGCATCACCGGCTTCGGTGTTCGATTTTTCCGCTTCGTTCGATTCGGCTGCGACGGATGATGCCGGTTCGTTTTTTACTTCGGCGAGTTTTTCCGCACTTTCTTCGATTGCAGAAAGGTCGGCTTTGATAATCAAGCTCATACCGCCCGACAAATCCAAGCCGAGTTTTACCGCATTGGTTTGATATTTTTTTATGGTTAAAATACGATTGCGGTAAAAGTTTTCCATTATGCCTGATATTTCACTGCGGGCTTGCGCTTCGTTTGCACTCGGAAAAGCCGTTAAAATATCGGCGGCAGTCCAAGTGTGCGGCGCTTCTTTTTCCATTGCTTTATAACTTTTTTGGGCTGCTCTGATCAGTTCCCCAAAACGAGCCGTATCAAGCGATTCCGATGAACCGGATTTTGCCGCTTCAATTAAAAAGTCAACGTCTTTCGTTGCCATATTGATGGCGTAATCTCTAATTTTTTCCCGTGATTCGGTTGCTAACGCTCTGTCTTCTTTGCTAGTCCAAAAATACCAGCGTATCGTTGGCAGCAAAAAAACAAAACAGAGAGCTAAAACCAGCAACACAATCACCAAGCGAGTAGTTTTTTTCATGTGTTCCTCAAATTATCTGCTGTATATTCGTTATTTTGTTTCTTTATCGTGTTTTCCCGTTTCTTCCGCTTTTGGAGGCACTGATTAATTCAATCGAGAATTAATCAGTGCCCACCTTCAAAATCTATTGTTTCGCAAATGTTCAGAATCTACCTTATTATACTGAACATTGAGAAACAATAAGGAAACGCTGTTAAACGGCGTCAAGCCTTTAATCAGCGTTTCCTTTTGCGGGTTCTTCAGCCTTATCGCTGATAACGCTGGAAATTGCATTGCGACTCATTTCAATTTTGCAGTTTTCATCAACTTTGAGAATAACCGTTTTTTCTTTTAATGATGAAACGGTTCCGTAAATTCCGCCGATTGTGACAATTTTATCACCTTTTTTTAAGGCGCTAATCATTTCCTGCAGCTTTTTCCTTTCCTTATTTTGGGGGCGGATAATCAAAAAATACATGATGACAAACATCACGCCCAATGTACCTAACATCACCAGATTACCGCCGGGAGCAGGGGCAGCCTGTAAAAAATTCATAAAATTCATAAAAACCTCTTATCAAATGATAAATTCAGAGGTGCATTGTAACAAAAAAAACGCGAAAAGTCAATACCGTATTTTTAAAAATGGGACATTTCTATTGTGTCTTGACACAACATTTATGCCCCCCTTGACATTGTTCTGTTTTTTTTATAAAATAAGTTTTCTGAATTTTGATTGCGAAGGAGCTTATATGTCAGGACATAGTAAATGGGCAACGATTAAACATGCGAAAGGCGCCGCGGACGCAAAACGCGGACAGCTTTTCACCAAATTTGTTAAAGAAATCTCTATTGCGGCAAAAAACGGCGGTGATCCCGCTTCAAATCCGCGTTTGCGAACGGCAATCTTAAAAGCACGCGCCGCGAATATGCCAAACGATAATATCGAACGTGCAATTAAAAAAGGTACCGGTGAACTCGGCGGCGCGGTCTATGAAGAATTACTTTATGAAGGATACGGACCGGGCGGTGTTGCCGTGTTAGTTGAAGTGTTAACCGATAATAAAAACCGTTCCGCCGCAGCGGTGCGGAACCATTTTACTAAATCGGGCGGAAACTTGGGTGCGACCGGTTCCGTCGCCTATATGTTTAACCGCAAAGGGGTAATCGAATATGACAGTGAAGCGGTTTCCGAAGATGAACTCATGGAAAGCGCATTGGAAGTCGGCGCTGAAGACATTGAATCGGATGACGGAATTATCACGGTAACCACCGATCCGAACGAGTTTGAAAATGTTTTGGAAGCATTGCAAGGAAAAGGCTTTGCTTCAATTTCTGCGGAAGTGTCTATGGTTCCCGACAACTATGTTACTCTCGGTGCGGAAGAAGCAAAAAAAGTGCTTAAAATGATTGACCGCCTTGAAGAAGATGATGACGTTCAAAATGTCTACACCAATATGGATATTCCCGATGGCTTGGAACTGGATGAATAAGAACTGAAAACAACAAAATAAAAAACTCGACCGAGCTGCATCGCCGTCGAGTTTTTTTTACTGCAGAAATTTTAGCAATACCACGTCTCTACCAAACTGAAAGCTCAAATCGCGCCTCGGTACTATTTTTACTGTAATCACGCACATGAAGTATCAGTTGCGCACTCCCGTAAGAAAGCTCAACATCACAAAGATAATACGCATTTGCCTTTTGATACATTTTTGCAAGCGAAAATTTTTCTTGCACATACATAGTACCGTTTTGTGTATAGAGCGTTTGTAACGTAATGTTTGAAACATTTGTCCCATTGAGGTTTGCATTGATTTCAAACGGCACCAAGCGATTCGGTGAATTCGAAATCAAATCGAAACATTCGATAAACAATGTATATGAACCGCGCGGAATGCTACTACGTGCAGTGAGCGGAAAAATTTTTCCGTCAGCGCTCTGCAAAAAGACCGTTTTAATTTCGCATTTTTTCGTATCGGCAATTTCCGGTAACAGTAAAATAGGATTGACAAAGTTTTTACTTTTTGCGTTTACATCAATCACCTTAAAAATGAGCGGCTTCGAGTGCTGAGCCGCGTTCATCGCCGTTTGACCGAGTGTATCATCTTTTAAAAATGAGGTTTTCGTTTCAAACACTTGCACCGACGCTAAATTTCCGTATACGGTTTGAAATCCGTTTTCATGCAGCAAAATAATTGCATTGCCCAATGCGCAGGGAAAACTGCGCACTCCGTTTGATTTTTCAATCGCTAAAATTTTTTCACCGGCATCGCTCGCTTTTACAATATTCACGTTTCCGAACGTGATGCCGTTTTCAAAGGCACCGTCAAAGCCGCTTCTATTTTTAAAAACTTTTTGTCCGAAAAAAATTCGCGGTTCCTGCACATCGCACGGAAAATCAAATGCCGCACAAATGCACATACAAGAAAAAACTAAAATAGTAAAAAAGAAAAATCGTTTCATCATTATATTCCCATTATTGTTTTTTTAATTGAAAAGTTAAAAGTTTATCATCGGCAATCAAATAAAAATTATTTTTCGTTTGTATCATCGACGCGCTCGAGCAGTCAAAATCGGTTTGACCGACTTGACGGCAACGCGCATCAAATGCGGTGATGTATCCTTTTCGCTCTTCTTGCGTTAAAAGCGCAAAAGTTCTGTCGTTTGTTTCAACGGCATAGCTGCGTAAATGTCCTCGCACCTTTGTTTGGGTAAAGCGAAAATTCGCACAATCAAGAATAACTAACCCTTCAGCCGTTTCCGAAAATAAGTACCGCGATTGTTTATCAAAAAGCATAGTAACTTGCAAGCGGGTGCTGTTTTTTAAAAACGTGTGAAATACGGTTTTGTGATAATCGTTGATTTCAATCAGCATAAATCGCTGCTGCTCCAACCCGCATACACATCCGATATACTTTCCGTTCTCGGAAACGGCGAGTCCGTAAATAATCTGTACGGTACTGCCGCCGGGGTAAAAGCTGAATTTTTCTTCGCCGTTTTTATCCAAGCAGGCAACCGAACCGTCCGATGATCCCAACACCAAAAGCTCCGAAGTACAGTCGAACGCAGTAATAATTCCCGACATCGAATACATCCACAAAAGTTTTCCCGTTTTATCATACTCACACAAGGAATTTCCCGAAGGCAAAAACACAAAAATGCGATCATTACGTACATGAATAAATCCGTTTGCAGCGACGGAACAAAGCTCCGTTCCGTCCGAAGCGATTATTTTTGCCTGTGCCGGTTCGGCTAACTCCGGTGCTGTGCTTTCAGCAGCATCAATAAAATCGTACGCTGTCCAAAGTGAATCGGAAACGGAAAAATACGGCGGCTGTTCTTTTGAAAAAACGATCTGCCCGCTTTCGTTGAAAAAACCGAAAAATGTATGCGAAACAAACGGATAGCGTACTTCCGCTTTTGCCGACGCTTTATTTTCCACCGCGCCGATGTCGGTAACCGACACCGGTTCAAAAAAACCTTGCTTGTGTACCGGTTCGGCTGCAAATAAAATAAACAACACCAAGCCGACAAAAGCAATAATCGATGCAGCGATAACTTTATTTTTCATAGGCGATATGGTATTATAAAGCTATGAAATATTCAACAACTCAGCAAAAATTATTTTCCGCTGCATTGGCAGCGAGTAAAAACGCGTATGCACCGTATTCGCGCTTTGCGGTTGGGGCGGCAGTTCTCACGGAAGACGGGAGTATTATCACCGGATGTAATATCGAAAACCGCTCATACGGATTAACCGTCTGTGCCGAGCGAACTGCAATCTTAAAAGCAATTTCGGAAAGGCAAAAACCGATCGCGCTGGTACTCGCAACACCTGATGCAGACTACCCCGTCGCTCCTTGCGGAGCGTGCCGGCAAGTCATATCCGAGTTCATGCCGGAAGACAGTCCGATACTTTTTGGCAACAGTTTAGAAACAGCGGTACTAACTACAGTGAAAGAACTCTACCCGTTTGACTCGCTCCACGAACTTGCAAAACACTAAGGAAGGAAAAAAAGCGCGATGAAATCATCACGTGAAATTCCGCCGAAAAAAGGCTGCAAATCCGTTTCAGCGAGTGCCGTCCGCAACGCTTCTTCAGTGTACGAACAACCTTCAAGAATGCGTTCCAGTTCCGACACATCCGCCGTTGAAAAAAAGTCGCCGAGAATCGTAAGCCCTTTCAGTTTTTCTTCAACGACATCGAAAAAAAGTTCAACGGCGCCGCTCGGAAAATATCGATAGCGATGAAAATCCGCTTTCAGTTTTTTTCCGTAGTTCCATGACTTTTGCGAAAATCGATTCCGATAAATTTCTTGTACGCCGGCATGTTCCGTTTCACTCAAAACGTATTCAATAGGCGCTTCGCCGCGTTGGGCAAAAAGCGATTGCAAAAGATGCGCCTTAAAAGCTTCGATATCCATATCGTTTTTTAGCTGCGGTCGGATATTTTCAACGCGGGCTGAAACACTTTTTACGCCCTTCGCTTTTAATTTTTCGGGACGCACCGTTAATGCTTTTGAAAGCTCGTTCAACTTTACATCGAATAAAATACAGCCGTTACTCAACGTCCGATGTTCCCAAATTGCCTGCGATGCTCCGATACATTTTTTACCGTCAATCGTCACATCATTGCGTCCCGAAAGCTCCGCATTTAAATCCAATTCACGCAACGCCGTAATAATCGCCGTATAATACTTTTTAAAATCAATTTTTTTATTGTCGCTACATTTTTCAATGATGGAAAAGTTTAAATTTCCCAAATCGTGGTAAACGGCGCCACCGCCGGTAATCCGCCGCACCACGCGTATTCCTTTTTCATTGACGTAATCGCTGTTGATTTCCGCATACGCATTTTGATTTTTTCCGATAATAATCGCCGGTGCATTTATCCACAAAAAAAGATACGTTTCATGTTCCACCGGTAAATTTTTAAAACAATATTCTTCAAACGCTAAATTGTATTCCGGATCATTTGAATAAGATTCGACAAATTTCATACACCTGTTTCCTTAAAAATGTATTCGTACATTTCGCACTATATGCTTCCATTTTATTGTATCGGTATACACAAAAAGATCAATAGAATTTTTACATAGGATTGTGTAACGCATGGGTACTTACAAAAACATCAATTGCACGAACGGCAGAATCTAACAATTTTCGGAAATCGGTATTTTCTCAATTGTGCAATTCTAAAGGAAACGCTGATTAAAGGCTTGACGCCGTTTAATCAGCATACTTTGCAAAGCAAAGTATCTCCTTTATTGTTTCTCAATGTTCAGCAAATAGTATTTTGAACATTTACGAAACAACGATTTTAAAGGTAGGCACTGATTAATTCTCGATTGAATTAATCAGTGCCTCCTAAAGAAAGATATTGAGTATGCAAGCTCGCGCAATAGCAATAAAAATTTTGCGTTCGATATTTATACAAGAACATGATAAATTTTTCGCAAGATATTACAATAATAGGCATTTATAAAACCGGCTCTGAAAACGCACCATAGTCTTTTTTTGCTTTTGCCGTTTTGAGCGCTTTACATAAAACTGGAATGTCACGGTTAAAGGTACCACGCAGTGGAACTATGTTGGACACATGATTTGAACGAAAAACAGTACCGTCAGAATCTACGTTTTCTAAAAACAAGAGCATTTCGTCAATGATTTCTTCATCGGAAATAGGCTGAAAGCTTCCGTTTTTTATTTCATCATAAAGCGGTGTTTCCGGAAATATCTGTAAAGCTAAAAACGAACAAAACTCCGGTTTTATAACGGAAATAATACGAGCCGAGCTGAGCGCATGTTCTTCCCAACGCGCTTTTCCGCCCAATCCGGAAATTAATGTTACGGAATTTTTTATACCGCTTTGTTTGAGTTTTGCACTCGCTTCGATAATATCTTGAGCCGTAACTCTCTTATTTATATAACGCAAAATAGTATCGCTTCCGCTTTCGACTCCCATATAAACCATTTTTAAGCCCGCTTCCCGAAGTGCGGAAAGTTCTTCAGGAGTTTTACGCACAATATCTTTTGCCGTTGCATAAGCACTCACGCGGGAAACATTGGGAAACCGCACATATATTTTATGCAAAACCGCTAAAAGTTGTTCAGTCGGCATAACCAGTGCATCGCCGCTTGCTAAAAAAACCCGCCCGTAGTAACTTCCATACGACGAGTTAGCAACTTCGTCAATGTCCGCAAAAATTTCTTCCGGTGAACGCACCCTAAAATTCACATCGTGATACATCGTACAAAAAGTACACGTATTGTTCGCACAGCCAACCGTTACTTGCAAAATAAAACTTTCCGCTTCACTGGGCGGTCGCCACATCATTCCTTCGTATTCCATAAGCTAAAAGCATTTTACTTAAAATAATTTTTTTGTAAAGCGGCGTAATAAAATAGCATCATTTAACAAGCCT
>CALDWC010000091.1 GCA_937923945.1 uncultured Treponema sp. | reverse complement strand
TTCGTGAACTGATGTTCACTCATTCGCTGAATTTTAAGGAACATTTGCGAAACAACGATTTTAAAGGTGGGCTCTGAAAAGAAGTCTTTTAAAAACATCAGTTTTTAGAGACTTCCCTTAGTCTATTGCGAGTTTTGAAAAATTCATATAATTGTACGTAAAATTTTTCAAAACTCGACGGGCATCTCTAAAAATCTAACCAAGGTTTTAGAGATGCCCTCAATTCTCGATTGAATTAATCAGTGTCTCCTAAAGGGAAATAAAATGGCAAATATGTTTAACAATCGGAATAAGTGGGCGCTTTCACTCGGTTGCATTGGGCGCGATTTAGTATACGTTTTAGTTGCGTTATTTTTGCTGACGTATCTTCAATACACGGGGCTTTTTCAAAATCACGTGCAGTTTTTAGCCCTCACCGTGATTATTTTTATCTGCCGTATTTGGGATGCAATCAACGATCCGATGATGGGAACGCTTATTTCAAATACGCATACCCGTTTCGGAAAATATCGTCCATGGGTTTTAATCGGGGCGTTATGCAATGTCGTTTTTTTAGTGCTGATGTTTTCCGTCCGTTTCAGCAGCGGATGGGCAAACGTTGCATTCATCGGGGCTATGTATCTTTTTTGGGGAATGACCTACACTATGAACGACATTGCGTATTGGGACTTGTTACCGGCGTTGACTAACGAAAAAAAACAGCGCGACTCGCTCACCAGTATGGTCGTCACGTTCGCATCGGTAGGCGCTTTTATTTCGGGTGCGATTATTCCGGCGATCACATCGGGAAACTCCGTGTATATGTATCGCCTCATCGCGCTGGTGTGGGCGGTCGTTTTTTTAGTATGCCAGTTCTTGGTTTTTTTTCTCGTGCACGACAATGAAGCCGACGCGTTTATTTTGCCAAAAGCCGACATCGCCACCGCCGAACGCGAAGAAGATAAAATCAGTTTATCTACAATGCTGCATATTCTTTTTGCAAATAAGCAGCTACTGGTTTCAGCCGCTGCAATTTTTTTGTACTCGCTCGGCAGTTCACTACTCAATGCGTTTGGATTAAATTTTTTCTATTTTAAATACGGCTATTACGGAAAAGAGCTTTTAAAAAACGGCGGCTTGATTATGACGATCTTTACGGTAATGTACGGAGTCGGCACGCTCATCAGCCAAATCATGTATCCGCAGTTGGCGAAAAAATGGTCGCGGATGCAGCTTTTGCAGTTTTCTACCCTGCTACTCGCCATCGGATATATTTCTTTTTTTGTTATCAGCAATACCGTTGACGGAATCGTGTCGGTTGTGCTTTTGCTCAGTATCAGTTTACTGATTTTTGCAGGACAGGGTGTGATGTACATGGTGTTCGTTGTAATGATGACCAATACGATTGAATACGGCGAATGGTGTACCGGAAAAAACCGATCTGCAATTACGTTTACCGCCCGACCTTTTATGGTAAAACTCGCCGGTGCGTTTCAGTATGTTATTGTGGTACTGGCTTTGCTGAGTTGCGGTTTATATCAAATGACGCAAAATATCGGATTCGTTGAAGCAACCGTCAATATGATACATGAAAAAGTGGAACCGAAAAAAATTGTTGCGTACCTCGATTCGGTTGACGCAAAAAATAAACTGACTGCGGAATACAATCTCGTTGTTTCCGCATACCGCAAGGATTTATCCGATGATCAAAAAGCACAGTTGATTGAAACTTTAAAACATCAAACGAATACGCTTTTGCAAGCGGAGTCGTCACAAATGATGCAGCTCACTTTTTTTATGACGCTCATTCCGATTTTGCTGTTTTTAATTGCATTTAAGTTGGTAAAAAATAAATACAAAATTGATGAAGACTTTTATGAAACGATGCTCTCCGATATTACAAAGCGAAAAGCTCCGTTGAAAAATCCCCGACAAACCGAATGGTTTAAAGATGCGATTATCTATCAAATTTATCCCGCTTCGTTTAAAGATTCAAACGGAGACGGAATCGGAGATATTGGCGGCATTATTTCAAAGCTGGATTACCTCAAGGAGTTGGGCGTTACTTGCGTGTGGCTTTCGCCGGTGTATTGTTCGCCGATGAAAGATAACGGCTACGATATCAGTGATTATAAAAATATAAATCCGCTGTTCGGCACGATGACTGAATTTCAAACGATGCTTGACGGATTGCACGAGCGCGGTATCAAACTGATTATGGATTTAGTCGTTAATCACACATCGGATGAACACGAGTGGTTCCGGCAATCAAAAAGCTCAAAAGAAAATGCATATCGGGATTATTATGTATGGCGAAAAAAGCCGAATAATTGGACGGGTTTTTTTGGTGGGAAAGCGTGGACTTTCGATGAAACAACCGGTGAATATTATCTTTCGCTTTTCGGAAGTCAGCAACCCGACCTCAACTGGGAAAACGAAAAAGTTCGAAGCGAAGTAAAAGACCTGTGTCGGTTTTGGCTCGATAAAGGCGTGGATGGTTTCCGCTGCGATGTGATTAATTTAATTTCAAAAGATCAGCGTTTTAAAAACGGCAAACCATCTCTCTTCCTTGTCGGGTCGGAGTATTACATCAACGGTCCGAAACTGCACGACTACTTGCACGAATTAAACACGGAAGTTTTTTCGCAGTACGATATGATGACGGTCGGCGAAACGGTGTTCTGCGGTTTGGAAAATCAAATCCTTTTAACGGATCCGGCACGGCAGGAATTATCTATGGTGTTCAATTTTGAGCACACCAATACGGATAATTTTTTCGGTGTGAAATGGTTTTACCGCCGATTCAGTTTAAAGCGGCTGAAAAAAGTTTTGAATAAATACCAATACGGACTTGAACACGCCGGCTGGAATTCGCTCTTTTTTGAAAATCACGATCAACGTCGAAGTGTTGGACGATTCGGTACGGATGAAGCGCGGTATCCGATTGAAAGCGCAAAACTCTTGGTAAACACGTTTTACTTTTTAAAAGGCACGCCTTTTTTGTATCAGGGACAGGAGTTGGGTATGACAAACCGGGACGTGCAAAGCCTTGATGAATTTCAGGATATTGAAACGAAGAATGTGCTGACTTTGATGAAAAAACTGCACTTACCGAAACCCTTTATTTCCAAGTCAATACGGAACGGTAGCCGCGATAATGCGCGCACGCCGTTTCAGTGGACGGACGAAAAGCATGCCGGTTTTAGCGATGCCGCTCCATGGCTGCCGGTTAATCCGAATTACGAAAAAATTAATGTTCGTGCAAGTCTCTCGGATGAAAATTCCGTGCTGTGTTATTACAAAAAAGTTTGTGTGCTGTTGAAAGAGCATGCTGTATTTTTGCGGGAAGCTGCATACCGTGATTTGCTGCCGCGTCACAAAAAGCTTTTTGCGTATGAACGGATACTCGGCACGGCGCGGGTTGTAGTTGTTTCAAACTTTTCCGCTTCGCCGGTAAAAACAAAATTGCTGTTATCGTACGCCGCAGCGCGGCAGGAAATTCTTTTGAACAATTACGCGTCGTTTGACGGTAAGACGTTACAACCGTTTCAGAGTGTGGTGATACGGATACAGGGATAGCGAAGTGTCGGATGAAAACTGCAGCGAGGTTTGCATAATTGTTGTTGTTTGACTGCGAGCCGTTACAGTCGGCACAAGCGAGTTCGCCGTTATAGCAATAATCGCAGCGGAGGTTGCAACTTTTTATGCTAGGGCAATGAGGCTTTCAAAGCAAAGCTGCAATGCCCGAACATGCGAATCCCGTCCCCAGTTCCGCTCATCGTGCTTTTCAAGGTTTGAAAGCGTGTCGGCAGTAAATAAAACTTCACCGAAAAGCACTTGCCGCATTTCGGCACAGGCGGCGAGCGCGGCGCATTCCATTTCTACAACCGAGCAACCTTCTTCTTTACGGTATAAAACTTTTTCTTTTGTTTCCCGAAAAAAGCCGTCCGTCGACCATGTGATAACCTCAGTGTACGCTATGCCGTGAGCACGCAGTGTTTTTTCGATTGCGGAAAGAGCCGTGCCGTTTATTTCAACAAAGCGGGACGGCTTCATGTAATGATACGAAGTTCCTTCGTCCCGTAACGCTTTCACGGGGATAAGAATTGTGTTTTCGGGAAAGTCGATTAATGCGCCGCAGGAACCACATGCGATAATCTTTTTTACCCCGTACCCGATAAGCCAATCTAAAAATTGAGCCGCGGCTGAAGCTCCGAGCGGTGCTTGCACTACGCATATTGTTTCGCCCTTATATTCCGTTGTATATACCGGAAAAGTTTTTGTTATGGTTATAAACTCGCTCAGTTTTTTACACGGATTGTTTTTTGCGTATGTATCGATATATTCTCCGAGAAAGGCAAAAATGCACTTTTCCGGCAAAACAATATCAAGCTGCTCATGCGTCGGCATTATAACAGCTTTGTCGTCGGAATCAAACTCTAAAATCGGAATATCATTTCTCATAATACTCATAGGTATTGAGTATACTGATTTTCAGTTGACTGTCAAGGCGATGATTGAACGGGTTTACAAGAACGAGTTCTTCGATAATAGTACTTTGCAGGTCAGGAGCACGAAGAATTTATTTCACCTTGATAGTATGCAAAAATGTTGTTTTTCGAAGGTGTTTTGATTATAATACTCGCTCAAGCATTTCTGCGGGACTGAAACTGAATACCAAGCGACGAGTTTTTAGGGAACACTTTTTGCCGTGAATGGAATCTACCCGCTTGATAATTGCCAATGCCCACTTACGTATTATGTTTTGATTCATAACCGCAACCTTATTGACTGTTGTATTTGCATCTTCTCGGAATGTTACATCCAGGTGCCAGTGCATCGATTCAATTGACCAATGTGAGCGAATCGATTTCGCAAAAACTTTTACATCAAGCGGCAAAGAGCTTATAAAGTACTATAAAGCGACACTATGAAGCGCTACACATCGGTAGTATTAAGCTCTTTACATCGACAGTGTGAAGTACTATAAAGAGGCAGTATTACCGGCTATACACTGACACTTTAAGGCGCTGTACAGAGGCAGTTTAATGTACTATAAAGCGGCACTGTGAAGCGCTATACAGTGCCACTCTTAAGCACTACACAGAGCCTACCTTTAAAAACCTGTTGTTTCAAAAATGTTCAAAATACTATTTGCTGAGTATTGAGAAACAATTAGGAAGCGCTGTTAAACGGCGTCAAGCCTTTAATCAGCGTTTTCAATCGCATCAATCGTTACAATAGTGCCTTTTATATTAATTTTTTTCAGTAATTCAGGGATTGCGGTAATCTCGTTTGACTTTTCATCCGTTGCAATTTGTCCGAGCGTATATCCTTCATCGCTGCAGTAGGCGCTTACAATATGAGTCGGTTTTTCGTTACAGCGAGCATTACCGTGAACGGTTTTTCCATCAATATGAATTAATTTTTGCGGAGATAAATCTTCGCCGGCTTCAACTCGTGTTTGCCATTCATTCATCAAGTCTTGTAAAATTTGCGGGTTCAACATTGCCATTGCTCTGCGAATGGTATCATGACCGGGAATACCGTTTTTAAGCTCAATATATTTTCTGAGTGTATCAATATGATATTCGGCAAAAAGCTCCATTTCCTCCCATTCATCACAATTACAAATTGTCGCCACCAAAACAATAAAAATAATATCGCTCAAACGATGCTTAATTTTCCATTGCTGCCGCGTGTCTACCGATTCCTCTATTACAACCAATTGATTTAAAAACTCTTTCACATCAGCTCAATCGGATTTTCTTTACTACTTCTTTAGCTTTTTCTTTCATGCTCTTGTCGTGCCACATGCCTGACATCATGGCCGTAATATGGTTTATACATTCTTTTTTTTCGAGGCTTATTGATTATTTTAACCGAAAGTTTTTTACATTGTTGAAAACACTCGTATGCAGCACGGCTTTATTTTTAAGCACATGAATTGCGTATTTTCTGTTGTAGCCTGTCGTTGCGGTGAACTCATCAATAATTTTAGTCTTTTCTTTTTTGATGCCCAACAATATCGTTTTGCCGTTTCTTCCAAAAGTATCTTTTTTGTTCTCATATCC
>CALDWC010000090.1 GCA_937923945.1 uncultured Treponema sp. | reverse complement strand
GGTACCACATTTATAATTCGATAAATTTTTTAAGAGGAGATAAAAAATATGGCATTTGGAAGTCAGTACAGGGTAGACGAAAATTACGGCGCGCAGTTCAAAGAAGGACAAGCGCAAGCGAGAATTCAAAGCGTTGAGTTTAAAGTTTCAAGCACTGGAAAAGACATGGCGGTAGTTACACTTGAAATTTTAGAGCAAGGCACTTTGCGGTATTGGTTGGTCGATGACCAAACAAGCGAGGAAGCGTGGACAAGGACAAATAGAACCTTAACCCGCTTTTTTGATTGCTTTAAAATCGGACGCGGCAATTTTAATACAAGCGCGTGGATTGGAAAAATCGGGACGGTAGAAATCGGAAAAGGCGAGCCGAATGAGAACGGGTTTCAATATTATGAAATTAAAAAGTTTATTGTTGAAAAGCCGCAAAACCAGAGCGCGCAAAACTTCGGCACTCACTACACCGCACCGCAACCGCAGCAAAAGAAACGACCGGCTCAACCGAAACGAAACACACAAACGCGGCAGCAAAACTACACCGTATCGCAAGCGGCGCAAGACTACGGCAGCGACGATGAGTTGGATAATATCCCGTTTTAAGTTTTAACACAAGCGGGAGTAAATGCTTCCCGCTTTTAATCGGTGATGATTTACACAACAAATGAGGTAGCTACTAAAACAAAAACAAAACCGGAAGCGGTAAGGTATTTTGCAAGAAAAAATAACCTTGCAAAAATAAAAATCAAAAACAGCGCAATCTATGTTTTTGATAAAAAAGATTTTGACCGGTATGTATTTTTTATCGGTCAAAAAAAAGAAAAGCAAAACGAGCAACAGCTGGTATTTGATTTTTACAAAATGCAGACGCCGCAACTGCAAAAGAAAAGCGGGACTAAAAAAGAGCTTGAAAAAGCACTACATAAAAGAATGCTGGAGCTTTTGAAACGAGCGGGGAACGTCGGAATACGGCGGAGCTTTTTAGCGGCGATGTTAGAAGTAACGGACGCCGAGCTTGAAAGCATTTTAGCGGCTGAACCGATGCAGCCTATCGGAGAAGATGACCGCATCGATGATAAAATTTATTGGGTAGAGTAAGTAAATAAATAGGGGAACAACTGGATGTCAAACGAAAACGAACGCAATGAAAGTTTTATATTTTACGCCTCTTTCGATGAGGCGCTTTCTGAACTTGACGACGCACAATACGGCAAGATAATGCGCGCAATAAATAAATATGCTATTTATGGAACGGAACCGGAACTAACAGGCGTATTAAAAGCGATGTTTATTTTAATCAAGCCGCAACTCGACGCAAATATGCGCCGGAGGACAAAAGGAAATACCGGCGGTCGCCCAACGATTGATGATGATACCCGCAATGCAATTACTGATGATTTATTAGCAGGAGAAACATATCAAGACATTGCAGAGCGTCATGATGTATCTATTGGAACTGTCTCAAATATAAAAAAAGAACTGCCGGATTTTCAAAAACCCCTTTCAGATTTTCAAAAACCTTTTTCATTTTCAAAAACTATAGTTAATGAAAAAAACGGTTTTCAAAAACCTAATGATAATGTTAATGTAAATGAAAATGTAAATGAAAATGTAAATGAAAATGCAAATGAAAATGAAAGAGGGGGGCAAGCCCCCGCTGAAGTGATGCCAGCCGGCACACAAACACCTTCACCACCGAAAAAGCAAACGCGATTTGTAAAACCGACGGTCGAGGAGGTGGCGGCGTATTGCAAGCAACGCGGTAACAACATAGACGCAGCCGCCTTTGTTAATTTTTACGAAAGTAAGGGCTGGTATATCGGCAAAAACAAAATGCAAAACTGGCACGCCGCCGTTTACACGTGGGAAAAGCGGGCGCATGAGCGTACACGCGCCTCGCCGCAAAACAAAACACATAGCGCGGATTATGATTTTAACACGGCGGGCGACGTTGGGGAGCCGTTGTTTTAGAAAAATTTTAAGGACAGGAGAAAACAGGTATGAAAATAGACTTGACGCGAAAAGAGATAGGCGCAACGCTTGAGCGATTAAAACAACACAGTGTAAACGTCGACAGCTCTTTTGATGACGTGATTGAAAAGCGTCTTGAAAAAACGGCGAAACAAGATTGGCTTATAAGACAATCCGGTATTCGCAACAAGTTTTTGAATGTCGATTTTGACAGCTACGAATTTTCAAGCGAAGCACAACGGACGGCGTTTGAAACAGTGCGTGAATACGCCGGCAAAAAGGGCTCTGTTATTGTGTTACTCTACGGCAAAAGCGGCACCGGGAAAACGATGCTTGCAAGTTGTGCAGTAAAACAGCAGCGCGGATTTTATACGACGTATGAGTGGCTTGCTATTCGTATCCGTTCGAGTTACTCACGAGCAAGCTCCGAAACGGAAGCGGGCATTTTGAAGCAAGTAACAAGCGTACCGCTTTTAGTGCTGGACGAAATAGACAAGGGGACGAACACGGACGCGAAAAAAGACTTAATCTCGTTTGTTTGCCGCGAACGATACGAGAATGAGTTGCCGACGTGGCTAGTCGGTAACCTTACGTGGGAGTGGGCAAAACAAAATATTGATAGCTCGGTACTCGACCGCTGCAAAGAAGGCGGAAAATCCATTCTGTGCGATTGGGAAAGCTACCGCGATAAGTTGCGAACCGGAGGAGAAAAAGAATGAAAATAAATACAGCGTGGTGCTTTTTTGAACAATCGGGAACGTTCAAAAAGGCGTTTCAAAGGCAAGGCATCAGCGCCTTTGACGTTGACATAAAAAACAACTTCGGGGAGACGGATTTTTGTATCGACTTGTTTGAGGAGATTAGAGATGCGGCGCGCGGGGAAAAGACGGTCTTTTCCGAAATAGGAAAAGATGACCTTATTTTTGCCTTTTTCCCCTGCACACGTTTTTCAGCCCGTGTGCCACTTAATGCGCGAGGGGAAGGAGCGCAGATGAAAGACTGGAGCTTACAGGAAAAGCTTACCTACTCCGCTAAAACGGTGAAAGAAATCGTGGAGAATTATGAGGTGCTGTGTCTTCTTGTAGAGGTTTGTTTACAAAGGGAGCTCCGCCTTGTTATAGAAAACCCGTATACGCAACCCCATTTTTTAACTTCTTATCTTCCAATCAAACCAGTGCTTGTTGATGTGGATAGAACCGAAAGAGGAGACGACTTTAAAAAGCCGACGCAATACTTTTTTATTAATTGCAAACCTGAACACAATTTAATTTTTGAAAACATTTCAAAGCCGATAACTAAAAGAATTGAAACAACTAATGGGAATAGGAAACATTCAAGGCAAGAGATGCGGAGTATGATAAGCCCTGCTTATGCAAACCGGTTTATAAGGGAGTTTTTATTGGATGCTAAAAAGACGGCAGCTAACCTTGAGAATTTATTTTCTTATGAAACAAAACAAGAAAGAGGTGGCAAAAATGTTTAATGAAAAAACACAAAAGCATATAGACAAAGCGGTAAAAGCAGAATTAAAAACAGCACTTGAGCAGGGAGTATTTGCAGACTTTCATCACGCTTATGCAATTTTGAAAGAGGAGCTTGAAGAAGTAAATAGTGATATGAAAACGCTTAATCTTTATTTTGATAGATTTTGGGGACTTGTTAAAGGAGACTATGATAAAACACGGTATGAGTACAGATTAGAGAGTATGCAATATCGTGCAAACGAAGCTATCAAAGAACTTTGTCAAGTTATAGCGGTAATTAAAAAAACACAAAGACAACTTTTAAACGAGGAGACGCAAAATGAAAGTAACGGCACGGAACATTGAAATTGTAAATTATAAAGACGGCATTTTGCAATTAAAAATAACCGGCGACATTGACCGCACGCAAATGCAACAATATGTATTACACCGAATGGCACTTGCAGGGAAAGAGCGTGAAAGCCGTTATGAAAAAAAACCGTATGCGCTACCGCCGATTGAATTGTGCTTATCGGATAAATACCAAAAGCGAGGCACGGGTAAAAATTCACAAAACACGCTCCTACACGGTATTATCCGGACGATTGCAATGGAAACCGGCAACGACTTTGCCGTCGTAAAGCAGGAAGTAAAACGGCAAGCACTCGCGATGGGCTATCCGATAGAAAAAGACGGCGCGGGTAATTATGTAATGGATATATTATTTGACGAGCCGAAGCCGCAAAGCGAAGCGGACTGCACAACGGTTGAGGAAAGTATTTTGATTGATTGTGCAGTACGAATGGCAAGCGAACTCGGTATTATTTTAGAAGGAGTATAAAAATGAGAAAAGAAAAAATACTTATCAATATTTGTAAGGCACTTGCAAAGTGTCTTAACTTGCCTATTTTTGTTTTGACAAACCGTGCGAGCGGTTATTCAAATAACAAAGATGATGTTGGCATTATTAAAAAAACGAATGACTATTTTGAAAAAGAATTGCATCTGGAAAAAACAATTCAAAAATATAAAGATGCTCGTGATTTTAGAGAAAGCAAAGCATTTGTAGAAAAATCAGCTCAATATGCTTTTAACATATTTAAACTTTCTACTAAAGAAGAGGTTGATAAAATAATATATAGCTACGGCGAGCTAGTGCATGGCAAGTATAAACCACCGCTAGTATTAAAGAATACGTATACCGAAAAAGAAACCCTATATGTCATACATAAAGAATATGACAAATGGTCTAAAAGACATGTTCTTTATATCTCACAATTATCACAGATAATTGAAGATATGCAAAAAGAAACAACGAACCTAATTGCAATTAAAAACAAACAAGGAGTAAAACAAAATGATTAAAGACGAAACAAAAAAACTTATTGATAAAGCAATTGAAATAGAATTGCAAAATGCATTGGAGCAAAAAGAGTTTGCAGACGCCCATCACGCTTATGCAATTTTGAAAGAGGAGCTTGAAGAGGCAGAATTTTATTTTAGGGTTTGTTGTTTTCAATTAGAAGAGGAAGTTTGGCGAAATATAAAAGATGACGAAATGCTAGAAGCTAAAAGCGCTTTTAATGTAATTTTACAGCGTTCAAAGAGTGCAATGGCAGAGCTTGCACGGGTTGCGGCAGTCTGTGAAAAAGTCCAACGACAGCGTCTCCAAAGAGAGCCGAAAATGGAACGACAAGAGGAGTAAACGTATGAGCGCTTTTATGCGCTCTTGATGTAGTACAATAAACGGGGATAAATGTATGAACGCATTAAAACAAAATGATAAAAATCTTATACGCGATATTCAACAAGTCGGTTGCTTTTTTCGTTCGGCGCAATTTATTGCAGAAAATAAAACCGGTAAGTGTTTAACTGCGCAACAAATAAACGCAATGTGGCTCTGGGCAAATGAAAAAGGCGTTATAAAAAATCGCATTATGGTGAAAGGCGCCGCGCCGATTGCAAACCGCACACTTAAAATTTTAGGTGATAGCGGAAGGTTTGTTGAAGTGGGAACTTTCCAAGACGGCACGGTTTCCTACTACCATGGCGTACACTACGGCTTGCAGCGGATTGATGCACTCATTCAAAAAGTAAAACAGCCGGCGGGGAGCGTATATCCTGAACACTTCCGAGTCGTTGATAAATTCGGCGCGGTTATCTTTGACCCGTACGAACCGCCGCTTAAAAACTGTACGCCGATGTACAGCATTCTTTTTGCATTTACTGATAATTAAAAAAAGAGGAGTGAAAAAAATGAAGCAACGGAATTTCAAATATATTAAACAAAAAGCTTGGTATGATTTAAGCATTAAACCTAAAACACTTTCAAACGCTGAGCATATAAAAATACAAGCGTTTCAAATGTTTTTAAGAAATCAAGATGAGTTTTATAAAAAACACCCTGAGCAAAAAGAATTAAATAAAAGTAACTTTCATATGTTAAAAGAAATGTCCGCACACTTTCAACTCATTGTTTTTCAACATTATGATTGTAAATAATTTTAAGGAGATAAAAAATGTATAACATAAAAGCAATGACCACAAGCGAAGTTGCGGAGAGTCTTGGAACGAGCAATGATGTTATTTTATCGAATGCGAAAAAGTGTTTCCCAAACAAGGAAATTAAAAACGGTAAAGTAACATTGTGGACAGAGGCAGAGGTTACTATTTTGTTAGACTATATGAAAGCCCATATAAGTAATAATGCAAGCTTTGAGTTGAACTCAAAGGTTACCAATGCAAGCACAAAACTTACGCCCGCATTAAAAATTAAAAAAGCATTTGACCTTATGCGCGAGGGTTACGAGGAGGAGCTTGCGATTCTCAAGGCGCAAAATGCAGAGCAGCAAAAACAACTTTCGGAAGCACAGCCGAAAGTTTCCTATTACGATAATCTTATCGACACGGGCGGGCTTACGAATTTACGGAACACGGCAAAGCTTTTGAAAATACCGGAGCGAAAATTTATCAAGCGCTTGGAAATCGACGGTTATTTATTCCGAAATAAACGCGGAGAGTTGCAGCCGTATTCAGAATATAACAACTTGCTTTTTGAAATAAAAGAATGGCAGCACGGTGAAAAAAGCGGAGTGCAAACGTTCGTGACGGTTTTTGGTAAAAAAGTTTTTTTGAATAAATACCAAAAGGAAAAGGCGCAATGATAAGTAAAATAAAACGAATGTACATTTTTAACCGCGACGGATGGAAGTGCAGCGTCTGCGGTAAGCAAGTAAATTTTGCAACGGGACAACTTGCGCACCGAATGGCGCGAACGAAAGCAAATGTAAAACAGTACGGGCTTTCCGTTATTGACCACGAAATGAATTTACGGCTGACCTGCGCCGCCTGTAATCAGTTAGTGCTTATTGATAATAGCCCGAAAGAAAAAGAGCAGCTTGTGAAAAGCATACGAGCGGCGATTGAACGAAGTGAAAAATATGAACACAGCTACGAGCGGTAAAAATGCGGGACGATAAATATTCAACAAATGAAATTGTAAAACTTTTTCATATTTCAAAAGAAACGGTTTTGCAAATAGTTGAAAAATATAATATTCAATTTGAACTCCGCAAAGGCGGCAGGCGATATTTTACGATTGCGCAAATGAACATGATATTAGACGCGCTGAAAGCTGAAAAGAATAAAAATAACGCAACCAAACATAAAGTTGAAACACTTTTGAAAGCGCATCCCGAAGGTTTAACAATAAAAGAAATAGCTGAACATTTGCATAAAAGCATAACCTATATGCGGAACGTTATGTCAAGTGTAGACTTACTTATTTGGGACGACGGCGAAAGGAAGGTGAAATATTATTATGCGGGGAAAACAAAAGTGAAAGGAAATAAGACAATTATTTTAGCAAAACAAAGCCGACTTATTGCAGCAATTAAAAAAACGAAAAACGGTTTGACACTAAAAGAGGCGGCG
The DNA here is from genome assembly GCA_937923945.1 of uncultured Treponema sp. Taxonomy (GTDB): domain Bacteria; phylum Spirochaetota; class Spirochaetia; order Treponematales; family Treponemataceae; genus Treponema_B. Next base: position 8,688 of record CALDWC010000090.1, on the reverse strand, counting down.
CGCATTTTGAAAGTCTCCCCGCCTGAAGCGCGGGAGTTTATCAGCGGTATTGACGAGCGGGAAAACATTGAATGCGTTTCAACCGATGACGGCATGCGGTACCGGTATGCAGGCTTTTAATAAATACCACACGGCAGCGAAAGAGCGCCGGACTATTGACGGCATCACGTTTGCAAGCCGCGCGGAAATGCTCCGCTATGGTGAACTTAAATCTTTGCAGCGCGCCGGAAAAATAAGCTGCTTAAAATTGCAGCCGCGCTTTTTACTTATTCCTAAAACGGAACACGAGCGCGCTTGCTTTTATGTTGCAGACTTCGAGTACGAAAAAGACGGCGCGCATATTGTCGAGGATGTCAAAGGCGTAAAAACAGCCGCGTACAAAATAAAGCGAAAACTCTTCCGATGGAAATATCCTCAATATGTTTTTTTTGAAAACAAAGTGTGAAAAGGCTTATAAAAGCGCTTGACAAACTTATAAAAATAAGTATAATATATTTATGAATAAGATAGTTTGGATGCCTAAAGCATTAAAGCAAGCACGTAAAATAGAGAAAAACGACAGATTTACCATATTTAAGAAAGTACTTGATTTGACGCATTTTCCTAATGTGCAAAATGTTAAGGCATTAAAGAATTATAAATATCAATATAGGTTACGAGTTGGAAACTATCGAGTTATGTTTGATTTTCAAAATAAAATAAAAATTATAAGTATAGAAGAGGTTAAAAAAAGAGATGAAAACACTTATTGATGTGCAATTTATAGCAAGCAAAGATGGAACGCCGGAGTATGCCGTTATTCCATTTAAAATTTTTCAAGCATTGTGTGGACATACAGAAAAACAAGACACAGAGCCAACAATTCCTAACGAAGTGGCAGGGAAAATTCTTTTAGAAGAGATGTCCCCTATTCAAGCATGGCGGGAATATCTTAATCTTACACAGGCGGAGCTTGCTGAAAAAATGGATATAACGCAAGCTGCGTATAGCCAAATGGAAGCTGCAAAAAAACCTAGAAAAGAAACACTGAAAAAAATCGCAAAAGCTATGAATATTGAAGTGGAACAATTAGATGTATGATTGATTTCCTTCTGATTTTATGCTATACTTTATAAAGGAATTTTGAAAAATGCAAGTAAAAGTTTTAAGCGTAAAAAATCCGTTCGCCTATTCGATTATATACGGCGGAAAAGATGTCGAAAACCGTACATGGAATACGGACTACAGAGGACGCTTATATATTCATGTGAGTGGCGAGCCGGAGCCGTTTCCTATTGGTTCAAGCAAACTAAGCAATGCAAGTAAAGAAGAATTATACACAAAATATAAAAAATATGCTGATGCATTTGGAGAATATCGAGATAGTTTAATCGATAAGTACATAGATTTAGGTGTTCCTGTTGATGATGGCACTGATGAAAATTGGTGGATGAAAGTTGTTGAACGAACTTTTGATAACAAACATTTATGGCAATTGCAACCGCAGCGCATAATCGGCTATGTTGATATTGTCGATGTGGTAAAAGACAGTCAAAGCCTATGGGCTGAAGATAATCAATATCACTGGATACTAAAAAATCCTACTCCATTAAAAGAGCCTATCTGTAGTGTGAAAGGCAGACTTGGCTTATGGAATTATAACCTTCCTGAATAAAATTCTTTTCAATTACAATTAAAATTTTACGCCCCCCGTTTGTGTTATAATAAAGCATAACATTTTGTGGAGGCGTTACTATGTTCAGTTATTGTTTTCCTTATAACCGTGTTTGTTATGACAGTGGCGGCGGAACTGGTGGTGGAACAAATCGTCCTATTTATAACAAGCTGCGGGTGGATTTTCAAAAAATCCCATATCAAGGTAGACGGAAATAATGGATAGTCTGTAAATGAAAAATCTGTATTCATCGATACAGTACATGGCGGGGAATATTAACTCCGCCATTGTTTTGTATTCGCTTGGTGCTGACAGTACGGTTATGCTTGACCTTTTCCAAAAGTTTATGAAAGGGCGGTATGTTCCGGTGTTTTTGTATTATTGTGAAAACTTGGAAAGTAAAAACAAGGTTATCCGTTATTATGAAAACCGCTACGGTATAAAAATAGAGCAGTATCCGCATTATGAAACCTCGTACCTCATAAGCCGTGAGGGACGAAAAATCAAGCGGCTCACAATGGCTGATACATTTGCAGCATTGCGGTCAAAATACAATATTGAATATATCGCGCTGGGCTGGGAAGCCTGCGAAAGTATGGCGCGTGCTTGCATGTTAAAAACTTTCGATAACGGCATCGACTGGAAGTATAAAAAGCTGGCGCCGCTCCATATCTGGGGTAAAAAAGACATACAAAACTACATAAAACAAAACCGGCTTATTTTAGCGCCGGAAACATATTCGGGGTTCCGCAATATCGATATTTACAAAGGCGAAAGTTTGGAGTGGCTTAAAAATAATTTTCCCGCCGATTATGAAAAGTGGGTTACAAAATATCCGATGGCGGAAGCTGATTTTTTAAGGTGGAAAGCGTATGGGAAGTAACAAATTTGAAGTATATAAAATTGAAACGGTTTCGAGGAGTGCAATTCACGAGGCGCCTTATAATCCGCGAACGATAACAAGCGAAGCGAGACGGAAGTTAAAAAAGGGCTTAAAAACATATGGGCTCGTGGCTCCGATTATTGTAAACCGAACAACGATGAATGTTGTAGGCGGGCATCAAAAACTTTCAATTATGGACGAGGAAAACGGGTACCCTCAAAACGATTATACCTTGCAAGTTTCGATGATACAAGTCGATGAGGAAACGGAGGTTAAAATAAATGTTTTTTTAAACAACCCTTCCGCTCAAGGCGAGTGGGATAATGAATTGTTGCAGGAAATAAAAATAGCCTACCCCGACATTGATTTTGAAAAAGACTTAGCGTTTGACAAGCTGGACTTACAGTATATTTTTGCAGGCTCTGATTTATTCGAGGAAGCAAGCAGCTTGTTTGACCCGACCCCGCAGCAAACCGATGTTGTCGATATGGTGGAGCTGGCGCAAAAAGCCGATCGGCTCAAAGAAGCCCGCCAAGCAGAGCGGGATATGCGAAAAGCCGAAAACCGAAACGACGAGGACTATCAAGCAAAATATGATGATTATGTTTTATCGCTTGTGTTTGAAAACAATGCAGCCAAGCAGGATTTTTGCAGGCGTGCACATATAAACCCGAATGAAAAGTTCGTTAAATCCAGCATTCTGTACGATGTTGCTGACGGTAAAATCAATATGCGGGGTAACTAATGGCTGAACAGTGGGAGCGGCAACGGGGTGAAAGTGCATTGCAGTACGCATACTTTAAAACCTATCTTGATATGGGCGTTACTCGTACTATTGCAAAGGTGCGGGAAAAGTGTGGGAAAACTGCGGGATATTTGGAGAAATTGTCATCTAGCAATAACTGGGTATCTCGTGCTGACGCTTACGACCGCTATATTGACGAAATAAGCCGTAAAGAAAATATCGAAGCTATCAAAAAAGCAAACAAAGAAAATATCCAACTGGCGCAGGCTATTAAATACGCGGTCGGTAAAAAGGCGCAGGCTTTAATCAAAAAGATAAAAGAAACCAGAAGCACTGAAGAGCTTGACGAAATACTTTCCGAAATAAATTGGAACGTCTTGCCTACTTTGGTAAACACGGCGGTAGAAATTGAGCGGAAATCATACGGGGTAAATAACGAGATATTAAATGTTTCCGTTGAAAGTGCCGGTAACGCTGATGTCGATATAAGTATCGATATTAAAAAGCAGGCGCTACTTGAAAAACTCAACGCAATAAAACACGAAAAGGAGCCGCCGAATGAAGCGGCGCAAGAGGATCCGCCGAATGAGTGAAAAAATAAAAACAGGCTGGCAGTGCTTGGATAAGCGAACGGAAATCACTGCTGAAGCAATGCAAAAAGACAGCGAGGCGGCAACGATGCTTGTAGAAAGTCTTTCCGGTAAAGAGCGGGACGGATTAAAATACCGATGGGATTTTTGGGCGCGAGACGACCAACTTCCGCCTTTAGACTGGGTAAGCGGTAAGCGTTATATTTGGTGCTTGCGTTGCGGTCGAGGCTGGGGAAAAACACGGACGGCGGGACAAGCGATTATCGAAGCGGTAAAAACCGGTATGTATAAAAATTTATCTCTTTGTGGAGCGACTGCTGAAGAGGTGCGCGACATTATGATAAACGGCGAAAGCGGTATAGCCCGATACTGTCCGCAGGATTTAGAAATGACTTATAGACCGTCCGTAAAAAAAGTGTTTTTCAAAAACGGTGCGGTGATAAGTATTTTTTACGGAAGCGAACCGGAAAAGTCAAGAGGCGCGCAGTCCGATTTTTTATGGTGCGATGAAATTCATAAATGGCAGTACCCCGAAGCGACTTTCGATAACCTCTTACTGGGCTTACGATTAGGGAATAATCCACTCTGCGTTGTTACGAGTACACCGAAGCCGACGGAGTTTACAAAGCGGCTTGAAAAGCTCACTACACCCGACGGGCGATCTTGTGTAACCGTTACGGTTGGAAGTACCTACGACAATAAAAGCAATTTATCCCCTGCATTTATCAATACGATTGTATCGAAGTATGAAGGTACCCGTTTAGGTTTGCAAGAATTATACGCTGAAATCCTTGACGATAACCCGAACGCATTATTTAAACAAGAGTGGATAGCAAACAACCGAGTAACAGAACTTCCCATACCGGCAGAAAGAAAGCGCATTGTCGTATCGGTAGACCCCGCAGTAAGCCATAACGCAAGTTCAAACCATACGGGTATTATCACTGTGATAGAAAGCAAGGCGCCGGACAAACTTTTAGCCGGCGGTCAAGTGCAGGCAAAAAAGGAAACGCACTTTTATGTTATCGCCGATAGTTCAATCGTCGGAACGCCGAAGCAATGGGGCGAGCGGGTAAAGATGGAAGCCGAGCGAGTACACGCCGATATCGTAGTCATTGAGGATAATCAAGGCGGGGATATGGTAGAAAGTACTTTGATAAATGCCGGCGTAAAAACAAACATACACCGCGTTCGCTCGGTGCGTTCAAAATCGGCGCGTGCATTAAATGCCTCCACATTATGCGAACAGGGACGCATTCATTTTTACCGAGATGAAAAAGTGTATAATGCAAATCACGGGACGGATAACTTGGATGTACTGGAAAGTGAATTGTGTAACTGGCAGCCGGGAGACGACAGTCCCGACCGTATGGACGCGTTCGCACACGCAATAAATTATTTGAAACCGGACGCAAGCGATACGGAAATGAAAGAGATGGCAGCGGAGGCACTTGTCAATATTTTTAGATTTTAGGGAGATGATACAAAAATGAAACTCATTGATTTTTTCAAAGCACGGAGCGGCGTTGCGGGACTTTTTATTGACAAAAGCGAACGGGATACGGGCGCTAGTTTTGATAACCTTGCGTCGGACTATATGCTATCGCGCTCTTTGTATGCGTCGGCGCCGGCGGATAATTCAAGCTACTATAATTACTCACTGGGAAACTACTGCACGAAATTGTACATTGATACATTTTGCTGGTTTATTGGCTTACCGGATGTGAGTGCCGATAGCGACCTTTTCACGAAACAAGCGCAGCAGTTTTTACAACGAAATAAAACGGCGCTTTTTAATATTTACCGGCAGACGATGATTGACGGCAAGCATTTTGTGTGGGTGAGGATTGAAAAGTCTGAACTCGGAAAAACCGAAATCCGCATTAAACAACTTCCGCTCGAATTTGTCGTTGAAAAAGAAAGCGTTAAAAACCTTGACGGCGGTTATAAAAAACTGGTTATTGAGCAAAAAGAAAAATGGCTTGAGGATAATACCGAAAAAAAGTGTACCGTAAAAATAACGCTTGAAGCGGGGCGTGAAGTGATAACCGTTGACGGCGACCTTCCTCCGCAGTATGAAAGTGCACGGATAGAAACAAAGACGCCTTTTCATTTTGTACCGGTATTTTGCCTTTACAATAACAAGCAAACTTTTTTACAAGACGGCATACCTGAAATATCGCCTGCGGTTCCGTATATTAGGCGCTACGATGCAACATTGCGGAAGCTGGGAAAACATATCGATGATATACTGGAGCCTCGTGTACAGATTAAAGTAAAAGACCCTGAAAAGTTTATGAAGCTCTCATTTAGTCTCGACGATAGCGCTATCCGTAGAATCTCGGAAGGAAAACAAGCAATAGACCCGACACAGTTCAAAGTTGCAATCATCGATACCGACGACGGAAACGGCGGGGTCTCGTATGTTTCGCAGAATAACAATGTCGAAAGTGCCATATCACTTTTAAAACTTCTGCACTGGATAATCGTTGAAATGACAATGCCGGAGTACCTATACGGTACGGCGCTGAACGGCAATTATGCGAGCGTCAAGGAGCAGTCTCCGGTATGGGCGAAAAAAGTTGAAGGGCGGCAAGGAGAATATAGCGAGTTTTATTATTGGCTTTTGGAAGTGTTCCGCATTGCAAAAAATTCAATTGCAGAGCGGGATATATTTGCGGCGGACGGTGGCACCGAAAATATAACGGTTGACTGGCAGGAGCTCACGGCGAAAGATGATGTTGCGGTTATGAATGCACTTGCTACGTTTGTCAATGCGATGGATAAGGCGCTCACACTTGGGCTTATAAGTCCGAAGACTGCATTTAATACGCTGAAAAATTTTATTACTATTCCGGCGGATTTTGAAACGGAAACAAAAGATAATCAAGCGTGGCAAAAACTGAAAATGAATATCGACGCAATACAAGACAGGATACGGAGCGGGGACTTGGAAGCAAGCGAAGCAATAGCGGGTGTTTTTGAGAATAGCTAACAATGGACTTTGATTTATCCGAAGTGCCGGAAGCGGTACGGCAATTTATAAAGGACGCATTACAAGAGCGGCGCAACGCTTTAATCGGCTGCGAACGAGAAATAAAACAAGCGTTGATGGAAAGCGTCAAGCGTATTCAAAAAGAATTAAAAGGAGGGCTTTTATATAGCGTTGACGAAAACTTAAAACTTTTAATCGAAAGTGAAAAAGTAAACTTCGCAGCGAAACTCGATGCAATAACGGAAAAGGCTTTAACCGACGCAAGTATAGCAGGGCTGTCAATCGGCGAAAGAATAAAGCGGGCGTATAATGCAAGTGCTGCCGGTGTAAAATTTAAGCTCATTGAAAAAGACATTGTGCGGGAGGCGGAACTTATTGCAAAAAGCACGATGCATAAAAAAAGAGTTTTCAAAAATAAGCCGTTTGTGTTATCGGATAAGATATGGGACATAAGCGGTAATAATTTAGAGAAGATAAAAGACATTATCGAAAGCGGTGTCAATACGGACGCTCGAAAAGTTGCTGAAGCACTTGCGTGTTATGTGAAAAAGGGCGCGGAAAATTTTGTCAAAGATTATCCTGCACTGGCGGAGCGAATGGGCGGGCGTTTGCCGAAAGACTTGGTATATGAAGCGCTGCGGCTTGCACGCAATGAGTTATCGGAAACCTATTGGCTTGCAACGATTGAAGGTTACAAAGATAACCCCGCAATAAAAGCGGTTAAGTGGCTTTTGTCGAATAACCGTATCGCCGGCTATCACGATGTATGTGATGAGTTAGCCTACGCCGATGACTACGGGCTTGGCTGCGGAATATATCCGCTCGATAACGCGCCGATGAAACCGCATATTTGCTGCCTGTGCTGCCTTGCGCCGGTAATACTGAAAGATATAGAAAAAGGCATCGGTAACACGCCGCCTGAAAATTGGGACGAAGTGAAAGAGCGGCTCAAGAACGGGCACGGCTTTATCAATATGGACGAACTGACGGAGGAGCAAAAAGAAGCTTTAAGAGAGCAACGCCGGCAAGCGTACCAACGGCGAAAGGAAAAGAAAGAGGCGGCACGAAAGGAGCTTGACAAAAAACTTGAAGCGTTATACGATAAACCAAAAGAGTATCAGAAACTCTATGTCGAAACATACGGAGCAAAGATTAACGACAGCAAGCAAAACAGACACATTGCCGGTAACAAAACAATGAAAGAAAACGCAAGCTATTTTGAAAATGATATTGCAACTTTACAAAAGATAATAGATGAAAAAGCAGGAAGCGGATATTGCTATTTTGAAGGTGGAGGATTAAAAGAAATTATTAAAGACGGTAGATTAAAGGGATTTGATTTTAGCATTATATCAAAAACTTTTACAAAAACCGATTCTGCAAAAATACATTATAGTAACACAGGCATTCATATTGTCCCGTATTTTGATTATAAAAAGAAACAAGGAGAAAAAAATGACAGAATTAGAAATGGCAAACGCTGCCGGTAAAAATTTACAAGTAACATTAAAAAATAGAAAAACACATCAAGGTTTTTGTAGAGGTTTTACTCAAGCTATAGATAACGACCCTGAAATTGCCTCTATTGCAATTGAGGATAAAACCGGACAGCTACACGGTTACTTACAAACTGAAATAGAAAGCATAGAAGTGCTGGAGTAACGCACACGATATCTCCTAATCATCAGTACCACACTTCTGTGGGAATTATCGGTATAATGTTGGATATAGTTCGGGACTTATAAAAGCGCTTTACTCTTTTTTCCCTCTACGATGTTGTTATATTCCGATAGTTTGTTTTTTAGCTCTTGAGGACTGACT
>CALDWC010000089.1 GCA_937923945.1 uncultured Treponema sp. | reverse complement strand
AAATCGTTGTTTCGCAAATGTTCAGAGCCACTTATACTGAACATTGAGAAACAATAGGAAACGATGTTAAACGGCGTCAAGCCTTTAATCAGCGTTTCCAAATGGATAAGGAATTACCGATGAATACACAAAAATATTTAGTTAATAAAAAAATTGAATTACAAGATTTTTCAACCCACTGTGAAGAAGATTTAAAACGCGAGGATGTGGAAAAGCACCTCATGCCGAAAAATTTAAAGCTGATGGCAAAATTCCAAGACAAGCTGTATGCTGAAGGAAAACACGGCCTTTTGATTGTCATACAGGCGATGGACACTGCCGGAAAAGACGGTTTGGTTCGCCATGTGATGACAACGTTTAACCCGCAGGGAGTGTATGTCGCCCCGTTCAAAGTTCCTTCATCGACGGAACTTTCGCACGATTACCTGTGGCGTATTCATCAAGTTGCGCCGGCTCGCGGCGGTATTACGATTTTCAACCGCTCGCATTATGAAGACGTTATCGTAACCCGCGTTCACAATTTAGTTGAAAAACAAAATCTTCCTGACCGGATGAAAACGAAAGAAGTTTGGGACGAACGCTACGAACAAATTCGCGCTTATGAAAAATATTTACACCAAAACGGCATCGAAGTTCTGAAGTTTTTCTTACATCTTTCAAAAGAAGAACAAAAAGAGCGTTTACTGTCACGAATTGATGAGCCGAAAAAAAACTGGAAATTTTCAAGTGCCGATATTGCCGAACGCGGTTATTGGGATGATTATCAAAAAGCATACGAAAAAGCGATTAACGAAACTTCAACAAAAGATTCGCCTTGGTACATTATTCCCGCCGACCAAAAATGGTTTTCACGCTATCTCGTTTCCGAAATCATTGTTGAAAAATTTGCAGATCTCAATCCGCAATTTCCGATACTTCCCGCAGAAGAAGCCGCAAAGCTACAGGAGTGGAAACAAAAACTTTTAAGTGAGTAACACGGCGTTTCCCGCGGGAGAAACCTGCATAAAATTTTTGCGTGTTTTCTCCCGTTTAAGCGACAACCTACTCCAACTTTCGATACAAACCTTTTCCCGATTTTTTTGCATCCTTCCCCAACACGTTCGTTTTCCAGTCGCAAAAATCCGACCAGTTTCCTTCGTGAAAGAGGATTTCACCGTCACCTTCAAACGACAAAATATGCGTGCAGACGCGATCTAAAAACCAGCGATCATGGCTTATCACAATGCAGGAGCCGGAAAAATCTTCGAGCGCGTTTTCCAAAGCCCGCAGCGTATTAACATCCAAGTCGTTGGTCGGTTCGTCCAGCATGAGCACATTGCCGCCCTCTTTAATCATCATCGCGAGGTTCAAGCGGTTTCGTTCACCGCCGGAAAGAACGCCGACTTTGCGCGACTGATCCTGTCCCGAAAAATTAAACCATGCACAATACGCCCGCGAATTTACTTCCCGCATTGCCTCGCCGTCTCCCAGTTTAATAATATCGAGTCCATCCGAAAGCTGCTCCCACACGGTTTTATTTTCATCCAGTTTTTCACGCATTTGGTCGACATAACACAGTTTAACGCTTTCACCGATAATAATTTCACCGCTATCCGGTTTTACGATAGTCGGCGTTTGCGATTCGCCTTCGGGCGTTTTTATTCCAGTCGCTCCAACAATCATTTTAAACAGCGTCGTTTTTCCCGCGCCGTTTTCACCGATAATGCCTAAAATACCGCCGCGCGGAACGGAAAACGAAAGATTTTCAAACAGCGTTTTCGTACCGTAGGATTTTGAAATGGCATTCACATCAATAACGGTATTTCCCAGCCGCGGTCCGGGCGGAATCGTGAGCGTCGTATTTTTTAATTTTTCTTTGGTGTTTTTTTCCAAAAGCTTTTCATAATCATTGATACGGGCTTTGCCTTTTGCATGGCGACCTTTCGGACTCATGTGAATCCACTCCAACTCCTGCTTCAGCGTTTTTTGCCGCTCACTTTCGCCCTTTTCTTCTTCAGCAAGCCGCTTTGCTTTTTGTTCAAGCCAGCCGGAATAATTTCCCTTCCAGGGGATTCCTTCGCCGCGGTCAAGTTCCAAAATCCAGGACGCTATATTATCCAAAAAGTACCGATCGTGCGTGACACAAATAATGGTACCCTCATACGCGTGCAGATGATTTTCAAGCCAGGCGACCGTTTCCGCATCCAAGTGGTTTGTCGGTTCATCCAAAAGGAGAATATCCGGTTTTTGCAGCAATAGACGGCACAACGCAACACGGCGACGCTCTCCTCCCGAAAGAACGTCAACCTTGGTATCGGGCGGCGGACAACGGAGCGCTTCCATCGCTAAATCCAAACGAGTTTCCAAGTTCCAAGCATCGACCGCATCCAGCTTTTCTTGGACACGAGCCTGTTTCGCTAAAAGTTTATCCATATCAACGTCGGGATCAGCGAACTGCTCGTTAATCGCGTCAAACTCAGCCAAAAGATCCAACACGTCCTGCACGCCTTCCGACACAATTTCGCGTACGGTTTTACCGCTTTGCAGTGAAGGCTCCTGTTCCAAGTAGCCGATTGAATAGCCGTCCGCTTTGGTAATTTCACCGGCGTAGTCGGTGTCAATCCCCGCCATAATTTTCAGCAAGCTCGACTTTCCCGAACCGTTTAAGCCGACCACCCCGATTTTTGCTCCGTAAAAATACGATAAGCTGATATCCTTAATTACCTGTTTTGTACCGTGTGTGCGCGACACCTTGTACATCGAATAAATTATTTTTTTGTCATCAAGAGTTTTTACCATACCGTACTATACTTTATTTTCGGCAAAGTTGCAACCGATGAGGCATACGAAAGCAAAGCCGGCTGCTTAAACGCATTGAGTCAGTTCGCAAAAATGCAGCCGATGCCGATGTTGTCGAAAGTGAAAAGTAGTTTCGCTTGGGCCGGTACCGTATGGCGCCGGCTCGATTTTTTCCACGATAGTACAAAACGCGGTGTCGCTTCGCTTCCCGTTAATACACAAGAGAAGCTGACAGCAGGTTTAAAGCGGCACTGATTAATTCAATCGAGAATTGAGGGCATCTCTAAACGCCGTTAAACGGCGTCAAGCCTTTAATCAGCGTTTCCTTAATCGGCTTGTATAGTATTGTACAAGCCGATATCTTTTAAATGTAGTCGGTACTCAACCGAATATTTTTTAGTGTTATTTCGCCTTGTCGACCTAAAACTGCATTAGTTTTACGCGTGCAATAGTATCAATATTGGGTGTACGGTTGCTTAACTCAATCACTGTTAAACCCTTTATTTGTGCGATATCGTGCCTAATTTGTTCGGCAAGTATTTTATCAATCGCCGTAAAACAATCATCGAGAACTAAAAGTTTGCTCTTGCACAAAAGTGCTCGTGAAATTCCAATGCGTTGGGCTTGTCCGCCTGAAACACCCGATGTTAGATTCCCGACTTTTGTTTCTAAACCTTCGCTCATCGTTGTGATATCTTTGTCAAAGCGAGTAATTTTGAGTGCATTTTGTATTTCTGCATCACTGATATTTACATTATCTTTTTGGCTCACTCCAATCAAAAGATTTTCACGTAAGCTCATATTAAAAATTTGCGGCGTTGGCGAAACATACACTGCAAACGGCGAAACAAAAATAGCTTGCGGATTTTCTACAGGCTCACCATTTAAGATAATTTCACCACTCGTCTTTTTTGCAATACCGAGCATTGCCTTAATCACTGAGCTTTTTCCGGAGCCGACTGCTCCAACAATAAACAGATACTCACCGGCAAAAAGCTCAAACGATTTTTCTATTTTAAAATGACTTTCGGGATATTCTATGCACAGTTTTTTTACGACGAGAGACTGCATTGGTAATTGTGCAAGATTTTTTAGCGAGGGTAGTTCATCTGAATTCTTTTTTTTGTCATAAATATCTTGAACGCGTTTCAGTGAAATATTTGTTTGTTTGGTTGTGACAATAAATCCTGAAATAGAAAAAGCAAAGTTCGAAAGAGAAACTGCCAAGCTCATAAAAAATGCAATGTTACCAACCGAAAAATTATTGTCTCCAATATGTAAGGCAATAAAAATAAGCATACACGCAGTAATTAATTGATGTCCCAATCTAAAAAGAGATTCAATGATAGAGTTACCGATATTTTCACGAATAGATGCTTGTTCAGCATTTTTATTTATATGGAAATAAGCATCAATAAAATACTCATTTTTATAATTTGTTTTTATTTCTTGAGTCGATTGCAATGCTATAGTTAAAAAGCCGGACGTTTCAGCTTGTGCTTTTAAACTATCTTCACGCCAGCGTTCAACCAGCGGCAACAAAAACGTAGTGATGACAACATTCAAAACAATCAAACACAAGGCAATGCAGGTGAAAATAGTATTTACCGAAAACATTAACAAAACGGTCATAATAGCGACAACAATCGATGTAGAAAAATGTGGAAACGAGGTTGTAAGCAAATACGCAATTTGCTCAGGGTCTTCGCGAAATTTATATGCAGTCTCTCCTGTAGCTTCATCACGTATAAAATCTTTTGGTTCTAATATAATTGCAGTAAGCATTTTATTGACAAAGATATTTTTTATCTTTGTACGAAAAAGCCAACTAACTTTCAGCGTTACATAAGCAATTACTTGTAACAAAAACATTGTCACCATCAAAATTATGATAGTCCAAATTCCAAGCGGTAGTTCAACTTTGTTTTCAAAAAATGAAAACAGGTGCTTTTCAATAAAAGCCGGAAACAAACCACCGGTAAACTGCAATAAAAAAGCCGACACCATCGAAGCGAGAAAAAAAAACGGATGACGCTTTATAATTTTTATGCTGACCGAAAACAAACTGTCCGATTTATTTTTTTTCATGTACTTCTCCTTTTGTCAATGTACCGTTTTGCAATATGTATTTTACATCTGCATGTTCTAATGTTTCGCTACGGTGCGCAATAATAATTGCGGTTTTATTTTCGATAAGCTCATTAAATGCTCGCTGAATTTTTTCTTGCTCTGTATTATCCAATTTTGCAGTTGACTCATCCAAAATAATAATCTTGCTCTGTTTTAAAAAAAGTCGTGCACATGCCAAAAGTTGCGTTTCACCATTGGAAAAATTTGTCGCGCCATCTTTACAGATATAATCCAAGCCACCAGGTAACGCCATAATTTTTTCGTACATACCGCTTTTCTGTAATGCTCGATTAATCTGCTCATCCAAAATATTGTTATCAAACATACGAATATTGTCCCTGATACTCGCATAGTACAGTGTAATATTTTGGCTTACATAACCAATATTTTCCGCAATTGATTTTTGACTAAACGCATTGAGCGGAATACCATTGAGTAAAATTTCTCCGGACGACGGCTCATAGAGTTTTAACAAAAGTTTTACCAGAGTCGATTTACCGCTACCTGTTCGCCCCTGTAATGCACAATGTTCACCGGCAGTTATTTTAAAATTCACGTTATTTAAAACTACATTTCGCTCATTATATGCAAATGAAACATTTTTAAATTCGACACTATACGTTTTATCATCGAGGCTTCTACTTCCAAAAGAAATCTGTGGCTTTTCATGATAAAGATCAAACACACGATTGATTCGAGCCCCGAGTCCTTGGAATGCAGTGGCGTTTTCTGCAAGCATTGAAAGAGGCCATTCCAAGAGTACAAAATAATTATACAACATAAATACTTGCCCGAGCGTAAAACTTTTTTCCGTCAAAAAATAAAACAACAACAAAACCAAGCAGCCTTTTTCAAATAAGGTTATCACATCATTGAGCAACATGGTAAATGTATACAGCTTGTAATATTTGTTTTCATTTTGAAAGATTTCATTATGTAATGCATCGGATTTTTTTATTATGGTATTATGTGCATTTAAGCAGTGTAGCTCTTCGCAACCGGTAATACTTTCAGTAACAAGAGCGTTAACTTCGGCAAGTTTTTTTCGTACATTCTCAAGCGAGCCGGTATCCTTTTGTGCTTGTCGCACCATCACAACAAGGCTAATAGCCGAGCAAAACAAAAACAAAAGTCCAAGTAGTTTTGAATTAAAAAAAACAATGAGCAAAATGCCTACCAGAATAACAATACTCGAAACTATATCGAGTACAAAACTTGCAACACTATTGGAAAGAACTGATACATCCGTTTCAATATTTTCGACTAATTCACCAACCGGGTTATTGTGATAAAATGCCATGTCTAAACCTAAAAGATTTTTTAGCATATCAGACCGCAACACTATCTTTAGTTTCCAAGAAAGCTTTTGTATAAAAAAACTACTGAGTGCGTTTAGCACCTCGACAAAAAACACAGAGGCTACATACATAAGAGCGATGAGTAAAATAGCATTCGTATCAAGCCCATTTGTCACTCCATCGATAAATTTTTGAAAAAGCTGCGGTATGTACAAAGTCAGCCCAATGTGCGAAAAAAAGAACAAACACATAAAAAGCAAAAGCAGTTTATGCTTCGATAAAAATTTTTTGAAATATGCTATAAAAGATGTGCGTGCTGTCATTAGTCCTCCTTATATTAGAGTAATCTTTTAAAAACTAAAGTTTTTAAAAGATTACCTTTCAGTGCCCACCTTTAATTCTACTGTTATTATGCTGAACATTGAAAATAATATAAGGAGATATTTTAGTCTTTGTCAATCAATGCAGCAAGGTCATGCGCCGTAAATGAAAGCCGTGCGGCGACTTCGCTTCCCTTACCGGAAAGCCCGAACCCCTCAAGTGAAAAACAGTCACGCTTGTCTTTGCACCAGTGTTCCCAGCCTTGCCGGATTCCCGCTTCGCACGTAATAATCCGCCGTGCTGCACGAGTCCCGCCGAGCAGCGTTTCAAGTTCGCTCTGCTCCATTTGTTCAAACCGCTCTTTGCAGGTTACTGAAATGATTTGCACATTTTTGGTGCGGCTCAACTTTAGCGCTTCCAACGCGAGGGAAACTTCCGAGCCGGTCGCTAAAATCGTAACGTCAATTTTTCCCTCCGGTCGATACACGGTATAAGCTCCTTTGGAAAAATTTTTTCGCCAATTTGCATCGTGTTTTTTAATTACCGGTAAATTTTGGCGACTTAAAATTAAACACACCGGAGCCGTTTTACTTTGCATCGCAAACTTCCACGCTTCATTCGTTTCTTCCGCATCGCAGGGACGCAATACAAAACAATTCGGAATTGCGCGCAGCATTGCAAGCATTTCAATCGGCTGATGCGTCGGTCCATCTTCACCGACGTAAATACTATCGTGCGTAAAAACGTAGGTTACCGGAAGTTTCATCAACGCGGAAAGCCGCAATGCCGGTTTTAAATAATCCGAAAAAACTAAAAAAGTTGCACAAAAAGCATGAAAGGGTTTATGCAGTAAAATACCGTTGCACAATGCCGCCATTGCGAATTCGCGGATACCAAAGTGAATGCTTCTGCCGGCATAATCGGCGGGTGAAAAGTATGTCCCGTTTTCCAGCTTTGTGCAGTTTGAACCTTCAAGGTCGGCAGAACCGCCGACAACTGAGGTGAGCGTTTTTGCAATCGCGTTCAGCGCTTTTCCGGAAGCGGCACGCGTTGAAATCATTTCTCCTTCAGCGTATGCGGGAAATTGTACCGCGTCTAATTTTCGTGCAAGGTCAGCCTCATCAAAGTAACCGGTGAGTTCCGCATATTTTTCAGGATACTTTTGTGCGTACTCGGCAAAATTTTTTTTCCAATCTTCTTCCGCTTTAGAAAAATCAGCTTGTCGCTTTTTAAAATAAGCGTATGCTTCTTCTTCAACTATAAAAAACTTTTCGGGGTCTAAACCTAACGCTACTTTCGCTTTGGCAAGTCCTTCCGTTCCGAGCGGTGCACCGTGAGCCTTGGACGTTCCTTCCACCGTGGGCGCACCTTTTCCGATTACCGAATCCAAAATAATGAGAGTCGGTTTATCTTGCAATTTTGCTTGCGCAACCGCTTGCTCGATTTTTGTAAAATCGTACATCGTTGTTTCGATAACATTCCAGTGGTAGGCTTCGTATCGCTTTTTAATATCATCGGTAAACGTGATACCGATGTTCCCATCAATTGTAATTTGATTTTTATCGTAAAACACAATGAGGTTATTCAACTTGTTGTTACCGGCGAAACTGGACGCTTCATTGGAAATGCCTTCCATTAGACAGCCTTCACCGACCAGCGCGTAAATGTAATGATCAAAAATTTTCAGTTCATCGGTATTAAATCGGGCTTCCAGCATTTTTTCCGAAACCGCCATACCGACAGCCATTGAGATGCCTTGCCCCAACGGTCCGGTCGTCGCTTCAACGCCGGAACAATGCCCGTATTCGGGATGCCCCGCACACTTTGAATCGGGCGTGCGGAAATTTTTTATATCTTCAAGAGACACATCATATCCCGCAAGATGCAAAATAGAATACAGCAACATTGAGCCGTGTCCTGCCGATAAAACAAACCGATCCCGATTTATCCAGTCGGGATTATGCGGATTATGTTTTAATATTTTTGCATATAACACTGCAGCGAGTTCTGCAGCTCCAAGCGGTAAACCGGGATGCCCCGATTTTGCTTTTTCAATTGCATCAATCGATAAACTTCTGATTGATTTTGCTATCGCTTCCAATTCACTCATAAAAACTCCCGTTATTTTTTATTTGCACTTCAATGCTTGATTTTACCATTTCAAAACCTTCCGCCATATTTTCAACATTCGCGATTAACTCGGTAAATTCCATATACGAAGCATATCGCACCGAAAAAAAATCCGTGATTACAACAATCTTACTTAAAAGCTGATTTAAGCGGATTCCTTGCTGATTCACAAAACTACTCGGTGAAAAATTTTTTTCACATAATTTTCCAACGAATGCAACCATTTGTAAATACAAGCCTAAGACAGTGTTACGCATTTCCACTAATTCGTTGGCTTCAGCGAAAGGATTAAATGTTTTTTTGATTTCATCACGCCGCTTTTTCACTAAATCAAAAAAAGCATCGTAATCTTTTTTTTTGACGTCATTCCAATCTAAAAACGTTTTCGACAAAGTTTCGTACAATGCTTTTTCGTCCGCATTGCCGTAAGCGAAATCATCATACAAAAACTTGGTGATAATTAAATCTAAAATAAAAGCGGAAAGCGGTATTGCCATACGGTAAAAAAGCTGCTCTTGCCGCGTATCATCACGATCCAAAACCATAGCCCATAAAAAGTTATCCGGCTCCGGTTCGTCTCGTAGCCAGATCAGCGATTCATAACCGTACTCAATGCAGCAAATCGTTTTTGAGTTTTGTATCAACTCTTCAAATGAAAGTTGCATATCAGTAAATAGGGTTTTATTTTCAAAAAAGAACACCGTTGAAAGTGCAGTAAAAGGATTCGACTCCGCTTTTAAACTCCGACAAATATGATACATCGTATCATCAAATTTTTTCTGAAAATACTGTTCTTTTTCTTTTGAAACGGGAAGTGCTTTTTTATCAAGAATCTCAAACCAGAACTTGCCATTATTTGAAAATCGGAACAGTAATCTATCGCCTTCCATAATTTGCAAATCACGATATACATCGTACATTAAAAAACATTTCAGTTTTACATTTGCGTTCGTTGTCATCACTGAAAAACTTTCAAAGTTATCATCATGCTGATTTAAAATATCATTGAAGAATTGCGTTTCACCTTCCGTAAAAAAATAATACTGAGCTTGCGAATACGGCAGCAAAAAAAAAGAACGCTGCACCGGTAGTTTGTCATAATATGCAATGAGATTATTATACGCAAAGTCGGTGTTCAAAAACCATGAAAAACGGGAACCCAACAACAAAATATTATTTTCTATTTCAAAACGGGACGGACGAATCGCAAATATTTTATCTTTGAGAAAATTGGTTTTCAAAATCCACGGTGAAGCGGCAAAATCAGTGTCGACCCAATTATATAAATCATTTCTCCGTTTGAGAAACGCAATGTTTTTTTTTATGAGATAATCCCGTACTTTTTTTATGGTGTAGTCCGTTTTTTTTATGCGGAAATACTGTAAAATTTCATCAATGTAAAATGTTGTATTTAAAACTTCCTGAAACTCAAAAACACTGAACACCGTATCCCAACGCATACTGCCATTCTACTTAAAACAAAAAAAATATCAAGAGAACCGATCAAATCGTTTTTTACGGATTCAATATTCGTTTTTTCAGTGCGAGCTTAATCGCGATGAGGTGGAGTACTTGTTTGAAAAATTATGTGCATATATCGATCCAAACTGCGACCGCTTGCATTTTTATCCCGTATGTAAAAAGTGTTTTGAAGCAAAAATAATTTTAGGTACACCGGCAAGTTTGGAAGAACAAGCCTATGGAAACACTGATTAAAGGCTTGACGCCGTTTAACAGCATACTTTGCAAAAGCAAAGTATCTCCTTCATTGTTTCTCGATGTTCAGCATAATAAGGTGGGCACTGAAATGTCGCCTTTTTAAAACTTTTAGTTTTTTGAAAGACGAACGTAATTCTCGATTGAATTAATCAAATGCCTCCGTATGTAAATCAAATAGGTCGCCTCAGTTTTGTATATAAATTTTTATTGTAAAAATTTAAAAAATTCAGTATAATAATACCAGATTACAATGGAGTGAATTATGAGTGATTGGTTATATTCAGATACGGTAAAAGAACATTTCTTGAATCCGAAAAATATGTTAACGGTTCCCGAGTACGAATGGCCCTGTGACGGACGCGGACTCATCGGAAATATAAAGTGCGGCGACCAAATGTTGCTTTTAATTCGTGTAAAAGACGGCATTATTACCGACTGCAAATGGAAAACGTACGGCTGTGCCAGCGCGATTGCGTCTACTTCGATTTTATCGGAAGCGATAAAAGGCATGCGGATTGAAGAAGCATACAAAGTCAATCCGCAGGATATTGTTGCGCGGCTGGGCGGTTTACCCGAACATAAAATACACTGTTCTGTCTTGGGTGATAAAGCGTTACGGGCGGCAATCGATGATTACTTGGAAAAAAATCATCTGCCGCCGCTTCGCGGAACGGAAGAAACGCGTACGCTCTGTTACTGCATGGATGTAACGACCCGTGATGTGGAACAAGCCTATTTGGACGGAGCAAAAACTTGGGAAGCGCTGCAGGAACGCACGAAAATCGGCACGGTATGCGGTACCTGTAAAGAACGTACACTGGAATATTTGCACGAGCTGGATCACCTGTATGGTGCAGACTAAACTGAGCGTCGGTGAATAAAGCACGTTACTCAAAACGGCTGATTGCGGTACTTTGTTTTTTCGCGTTGAGCGTTTCACTGGTACCGCCAGCGCTTTCAGCCGAAGAAATCGAAAAAAAGGATCGAACACCGGAAGCATATAGTGCCGCTGAATTTCCGCTGTGGGCGCATGAGTTGCGACGGTTTGAGATTTTAACCTTCGGTGCTTTACCGCTGGTGACGATGTTGTCATTTTGGACCTATGACATATCGCGGTCAATAAAGCATCCGGGCGATCAACGGTATTATCCGTGGCCGATGAAAAAGCCGGGAGTTGCCGTTCCGTTGACGAGTTCCGAACAAAAAAAGATTTTTTTTACCGCAGTGGGCATTTCAGCCGGAATTGCTTTAACCGATATTTGCGTGCGTGCCGTTATCCGCTCGGTGCGTGAAAAGAAAATGCTTCGAGAAAATCTTTTGCATGATGATTCAATTCAACTGGAACCGATTACCGAACCTGACGAATGAGCAATATTTTTATCGGGACAGTCTTCACTTTTTTTACCGTACGTGATACAATAAAAATATGGGCAAAGACGTTTTTATAACCGATGAGCGGCTTGCATTTTCGCGCCTGCTCGGAACGAAGTTATCACATGCAGGCTACCATGTTATCCTCACAAGTGACACTGTCAATGAGAAAACCTTACAGTGGAACCGGAACACACCGTTTGCATTACAGCAGTTAAATTTGCTTTTAAAAAATAAAAACATGGCACTTGATACGGCGGTGATTGTGTTTGATGTCGTTGAATTTAATAAACTGTATGCGTCACAAACGTTGATTGCAATCGATACAGCATGCACGGAGTTGATTACCGCGTATGCAAACCTTGTGTTAATTTTGCAAACGATTATGGTAAAACAGGAACAAGGACGTTTGCTTTTTGTTCTCCGAACTACGGATGACGATTTACTTGATAATTTTGCACTCAATATGGCAACCGCCGCATTTACCAAATTAGCGGAAAACACGTCTGTGACGCTGGGCAGAAAAAAAATCCCGGCGGTGCAGAGCCTTTTGGTAAAGTTGGAAACACCGGATGAAACGTCCGCTTCATGGATTGTATCCCAGTTGGATTCTGCCGTTTTAACCCGCAATATCGGGCGGTGGGTAAAAGCAGGACAGCGCGGACTTTTTTCAAAGTAGAAAAAAAACGAAAAAAACGATATGATAAACTCCTATGGCAAGTATTTCGCTCCTTGAGCAAAAAGTATTACGAGAGGCATATCCGCACTTGAGTTTTACCGATGACCTCGATATTGAACGGTATTTTGAATTGCGCCGAGTCGGGCAGTTGGGAGCCGCTTTATCAGTATATAACAATATCTTGCGAGTCAAATATCCCGATGATACGATACGAGTAAAACTTTTGTCGTTTTATCGAACAAAAGATGCACGCTTTTACGAGCTATTAACTGAAAATTTGACAATGCTTGCGGAAACGACCATTACAAAAATTAAGCGAGGAATTGTCTACATAACCGATACGATGCTCGCGGTTGATATGAACAATGTTTTTCAGCTCATTCAAGTAACGGAAACGCTTATCAGCCAAATCAGTTCGGATCGTTTTGCGGTGATTGCCGAAACCGAAAAATTTACCCGCTTTGCCGGTATTTTGGATTTTCGTTTGGAAGAAATGAAGCGATCGAGCGAACTGATTCGCATGTATATTACCGATACGCTTTCTTCCGTTACTGATTACCGAAATGAACAGGCGCGTTTAAAACAAAAACAACTGGAAGCCGAAAAGCGGAAAAGCCTCGTTCCCGCTTTTGATTTTTCAAAAATTGTTTTTACCAAAACACAAATTGCACAAATCGTACTTCCCTTTGAACATTTGAGTGCGGAAGACACCGTTTTAGCATACATTATCAAATACTGGGATAAAGTGCTTGACAGAAATTTTGAAAATATGATTTTGCTCTATAGCAGAAAGTATAAAACGCGGCATTACGATATTTACAACGCCCTCAAAACCGCTCGAACGCGCCGATGGCAGGATGCCGAATTGTTGCAGGCGGTTCTTTCCAACGTGGTAAGCGGCTATTATTACAATATCAGCGGAGACGTGTATTTGAATCGAAGCTGGCAGCGGATTAAACCGGTGCTGGAGAGCGGAAACACGCTGCTGTGGACGCCGCCGAAAAAAACGCTCTTACTTCCCGATACGACCGATAGTGCGGTACTGCAACATAGTGCCGAGGCTCCGGTCAAAAAAACAGCGGCGACGCATCATGCGGGTAATCGCATGCCGCGGGAACGAAACGATATTATTCAAACCGTACCGAAGGATACGCACATACCAACAATGAAACAATATAATACAACGAAAGCGGCTGCTTCGCATAACGGGGTACAGGCTTTAATCACGCCGGAGGAACTGAAAGCCGAACAAGAAAAGCAGGCGGAAAAATATGCTTTGATGAAAGCGGAAGAAGCCCGCTATTTTGCACACCGGCAGCCGGATTTCCGTGAAAACGCACGGAAACTGGCAGAACATGAAAAAGCGTTTTTGGAAAAGCAGCGGCTGGAAGCCCGAAAAGATCGGGTTTCTATAACGGCGGCTCCGCAAAAACTCACCGCGCAAAAAGCAACTCCAAGTACAAAAAAACAAACCGCGCCGGCTGCTGCACAAAAGACAAAAAAAACCGCGGCACCGGTTAAATCAGCACCGACAAAACGAGCGGCAACGGCAAGCCGTACTTCCGTAAATCGTGCCGCAGCTGCAAATACGGTTAAAACTCAAACGCAAAAATCCGCAGCCACGCCGAAAACCAATTTTTTTGTACCGCGAAAAAATAATAATTTTGATCCGGCGAAAATCAATTCCATTGAAAACATGATAAAAAAAGTGACGGGGAAAAACTACGTCGTTTACAAAGAGGTGTTTTTCAAAACAATTCGTACGTCGATTCGCCATGTGCTTTCCGCAACTCGTATGCAGCGGCAACGACAATCGCTTTTTAAAACGGAACAAAACACGGCTGAAAATATTATCTATGTTTTTTTGGAACGCAATTATACCAACCTGTATCAAACGTGGGAAACGTCCAACGCAAAAGAAACCGTGTACCAACTCGGCTTTAACGTAAAGAGTATTGAGCAGATTATTACCCACTGGGCAAATGAAGTTTTGAAAAAATAAATGAACATACGCCGACCGGTTCAAACGAGCGCGTGAATCATTTTTTGCAGTAACTCCAATTCCGGTTCATCGAGTTTTTTCAGATTACAGAGAATGCTGTTAACTTGATAATATTTTTATCGTTCCGCTGAGGAACGACCTCTTTTGTCGCAAGCGTGTTTACCATCTCAAAAACGTCGGTGCTCTTTATCATTTTAGGATAATAGTCGAAAAATCCCGTGCAGCGGGGATGTTGATGCTTCGCGCTATCGCTTTCACTGAATCTACGGCACACATTCTGCTCAACATAACGAAAGTGTTCCCTAAAAACTCGTCGCTTGGTATTCAGTTTCAGTCCCGCAGAAATGCTTGAGCGAGTATTATAATCAAAACACCTTCGAAAAACAACATTTTTGCATACTATCAAGGTGAAATAAATTCTTCGTGCTCCTGACCTGCATTTATATGAGCATTAAATTGACAAAATAAACCGCTTGTGCTATACTTTTTTCGTTATGAAGCTCATCAAGTTATGGAAAGCCAATATTCAAAAAGCATATGAATTGCACAATGCACTTCCAAAATACGAAAACGGATTTGAAAATCCCGCATTCGGTTTTTCGTTTGAAGCGTTTACCGAATATGTTGCTGTCCGCGAAAAGCAGTCCCGCGGCATTGATTTACCGGAAGGAAGAGTTCCCGACACCGTTTTTATACTCGCCGATGATGACGGAAATTATGTCGGTAGATTTAACTTACGTCATTACTTGAATGCTTTTTTGGAAAACGGCGCAGGGCACATCGGTTTCGGAATCCATCCGGCATATCGCCGTAAAGGCTATGCAACGGCGGGGCTCGCACTTTGTTTGAAAGAAGCACGGAAGCTGGAAATTACCGAAGCCTATCTATCGTGTCACAAAGATAATCCCGCAAGCCTCAAAGCGCAACTGAAAAACGGTGCACGCATCCATCACGAAGATGATACGAACTATTACACAAGGATAACTTTATCCGATTGACGAACTTTATTTTCAATACCGTGCTCCTCACGGCTCAAACATAATGTCAAAATTACCGATGCCGATTTCAGCGGAAATAACGTGGTCGCGCTTTTTCGTGTTATCAAAAAATTTTGCACTCTTGTGATCAATCCGCGCATGACCGATACCCGACTCGATAAACACATTGTAGTCTGAAGCGGGCGCGCGAAGCGTGAGTTTCGTTTCACCGATACCGGTATGGAGCGAACTGTCTCCGGTGAGACGCCCGTCAAATATAAACGATCCGACGCCGCCTTCGTATTCCAAGTTGCGAAACGTGCAAGTGTTTGAAACGATGGGACCGACACCGGAAGTTATGCTCGTCTCGGCTACATCAAGATCTTCAAAACGTACACTACCGACGCCGCCGATAAATTCAAAGTTTTCGATTTTCATGTTTTTTATCAGCGCCGCTCCGACTCCGCATTCGGCACTAAAATCCTTGACATTCACCCCCGAAATGATGCATTTGCCGATCGTATGTCTCAATAAAAATTCGTCCAAAGTTTTTCCTTTCGGAATTTTAATTTTAATAACGTATTCGGCTTCTTTTCCGCGCATGAACGGATCAAATGATAGCAGCCTCTTTCTTTCCACTTCCCGCGTTACTTCAAGCGTTCCGCCGTTGAACGTAATTTCAGGTTCGGGACGTACTTTTTTAATTCGATACACATCAACCGAAACGGTATCGTTGTCCGACGTTTCAATCTGCAGCTGACAAAAATCGGTACGAACTTCCAGACTTTCGAGTTCGTTCGCATTCCAGTTCATAGTTTGTATCGGCTCTTTATCGCCGGTGTCAATTACACGTTCCGAGTGAGTACTGAACAACGCTCGTTCCGGTGAAAGCGCAATCATATCAGAGAATTCATTTTCACCTCTTGCCGTTGAACGATAGATAAATATACCGGTAATAATGATCAATGTAAAACCCATTACCAATAAAAGCAGCGCAACTGAAATACCCTTTTTCATTTTCTTCCCTCCCGCATAATACAAAAGAATTTATACAGCAAAAAAACCACTAAAATCGGCACGATGCATTTAAATACTAAAACAAACATCAAACCGAAAACCCATCCGAACACTCCCAGTACGCCGCCTAGCAAACCGATCGTGCATCCGAAAACCACGGTAACAAACACACCAATCAGTACTAAACCGATAATACATAAAACCAGTAATGTAATCATTTTTTACCTCGCTAATTTTTTTATGATAAATGAAGCAAAATGCTTTATCAAAAGAATCAAGAGTATGGAAACACCGGCACTGACAAAAGCGCCGCCGAGCAGCAAAAATGTCCAAACCGGATATGCAAACAACGCTACAAATGACACGATTGCCAATGCAACGGCAACGATAACCGAAGCGAAAACCAAGGCCGTCAACACAGCAAAAACGGTAACCACGATAACCACAACAACCGACAAAAGCGGAAGCGCAATCGGTGCAGCACAGAGCGCCAACATCGCAAACAGGATACCGTTTCCGAAACTCCGTTTTCGCTTTTTATGTGCCTTCCTGCCGACATCCATTTCCCGCTCCGCAAATTCCGCCAAAATTTTAGACGCAACATGCGCAGGACTTTTTAGTTCAGCGATTACGCGCTGTTCATTTTCAGCGCCGGCTTCTTCAAAATATTCGCGGTAAAATTGTACGGCGTCGGCTCGTTCATCCGCCGGTAAATGTTTTAGTTTTTTTTCAAGTTCATATAAAAACTGTTCTTTTGTCATATTGTTCCTTCCGATCATTTAAAAACTTTATCCAAAATATCGCGGTAGTTTTTCCACTCCGCAATATTTTTTGCGTGCTGTTCCAATCCTTTACCGGTAATTTTATAGTACCGGCGGTTGCGTCCTTCATATTCAACGTTGTAGCTGGTTAAAAAATCCTGCTTCTGGAGACGCCGCAAAACCGGATACAGAGTCGAATCCGAAATCGGTACTACTTCCTGTAATTCCTGGGTGAGCTTGTACCCGTACGTATCACCTCCGGTGAGAATTGACAAAACGCACGCGTCGAGTAAATTTGACCCGACTGAAAAAATCACCGTTTACTCCTCTTTCTCTGATATTGCATCATTAATCATGTTCCTTGTACTATATTATATAATGTATAATATTATTGTCAATAGGTATTGATAAAAATTTTTAAGTTTTTTTAATTCCGGGAAGAACATCTCATAGTAAAGTACTTTTCAGTAGCGACGAAAATGACAAAAAGCCTCTAAAAACGAGTGCTTTTAGAGGCTTGGTATAAAATTGTATCGGCGATTAGATTTTCGCTTTTATGCGATCCAAGTTTTTTCTGTCTTTAAGCAGCGCAGAAAGAGTTGCCATATCTCCTGCGAAAATTCTATCGCAATCCATGTGAGCCACGTGCTCGCGGATAAGTTTATGCATTTCAGCGGTGCCCGCGCCGAACGTTTTTACACCGCGCAAATCGCAGGCTTGAGCGGCAACCATCCACTCAATCGCGAGAACATCCCGCACATTCTGCACCACAACCGAAAGTTTTCGGGCGGCGGTTGTTCCCATACTGACATGGTCTTCTTTGTTTGCGGACGAAGTAATCGAGTCAACACTCGCCGGATGCGCAAGCACTTTGTTTTCGGAAACCAAACAAGCCGCCGTGTACTGCGGAATCATAAAGCCCGAGTTAACGCCGCCGTCTTTTACCAAGAACGCCGGAAGTCCGCCGCTCAGCTGCGGGTTTACCAAGCGCTCCGTTCGGCGTTCCGAAATATTCGCAAGTTCCGAAATCGCAATCGCCAAAAAGTCCAGGTTCATCGCAATCGGTTCGCCGTGAAAGTTTCCGCCTGAAATAACATCACCGTTATCGGGGAATACGAGCGGGTTATCAGTTACCGAATTCATTTCAATTTCTATTTCGTTCCGCACATGCGCAATCGCATCGGCTGCAGCCCCGTGTACTTGCGGCACGCAGCGAAGCGTATACGGATCCTGCACATCGTTAGGTCGCGTGTTAGTCGAGCTGCTGCCTTTGAGCATTTGCAGGATAAAAGCGGCAACATCCGCTTGCCCCTGATGCGGGCGCACTTTATGAATACGCGGATCAAGCGCTGCGGTAATTCCGCGAAATGCTTCAAACGTGAGCGAAGCCGCCATATTTGCGGCAGTCAAAAGATTTTCGGCATCGTACACCGCCAATGCACCGAGCGAAGTCATCACCTGCGTACCGTTCGTCAATGCGAGTGCATCTTTCCCCGAAAGTTCAACCGGCTTTAAGCCTGCGCGTTTCAGCGCTTCCGCACCGGAGATGAGTTCGCCTTTATAATAGGCTTTTCCTTCACCGATAATAACGAGTGAAATATGAGCGAGGTTTGCAAGGTCGCCGCTTGAACCTAATGAGCCTTTTCGCGGTACATGCGGTGTAATATCGCAGTTGAGTAAATCCACGAGACGATCAAGTACTTCAGGTGTAACCCCGGAATAGCCGCTTGCCAAACAGTTCACCCGCAAAAGAATAATACCGCGGACAACATCTTCCGGGAACGGCTCTCCTACCCCACAGGAATGACTTAAAATTAAGTTTTTTTGCAATGCAGCATTTTGCTCCTTGCTGATGGTAACCGTTGAAAATTCCCCGAAACCCGTTGAAATACCGTATTTTGGTACACCGCTTTCAACAATTTTGTTGACAATTTCTTTCGACGCTTTAATCTTTTTTTTCGACTCATCGGAAATCACCACACGGCGATGAAAACGGGCGACGTCAACAAGGTCTTCAATCGTTAAATCGCTTCCGGTGATAATGCAATCTTTCATATAAATACTCCTAGTAAAATTGTTTTTGAACGAAATTATTATGCCACTTTATAAAAGCCTTGTCAATAATGAAAAAGTAATTACCTTGTAAAAGCCGAAAAAAACGGTCGGTACCGCAACGAACGAAGATGCTTTTTTAATTCTGTCCCCTACTGAGACACTGATTAATTCAATCGAGAATTGAGGGCGTCTTTCAAAAACTCGGGTTAAATTTTTAGAGACTACTTTTCAGTGCCCGTCTTTAATCCTACTATTTTATACTGAACATTGAGAAACAATAAAGGAAAAACTTTGCTTTGCAAAAAAACTTTGCGAAGCAAAGTTTGCCGGTAAACGGTACCAAGCCTTTCATCAGCGTTTCCATACCGGTTTACTTTCAAGAGTACCAAGTGTGG
>CALDWC010000088.1 GCA_937923945.1 uncultured Treponema sp. | reverse complement strand
ATACGCCCACACTTGGTACTCTTGAAAGTAAGCCGGTATGGAAACGCTGATTAAAAGCTTGACGCCATTTAACAGTATTTTCTTCGTTGTTTCTCACTGTTCAGTATTCGGTATAATAATAGTAGATTTTAAAGGTGGGTACTGATTAATTCTCGATTGAATTAATCAGTGCCTCCGTGAGTGCAGGTTGCTTTGGTTTTGTTTCGTTCGCGTGAATGAGAGCGCATACATTTTTTTCGCTCCGTTCCGCATAAAAAAAGCGAGGCGCACGCTAGCAATGGCGGCGCTAAAAAAATCGCTTTTCAGTAGTTCTATAATTATAAAATCAAATATGAAAACTTGATAAAATTTTTTAAAAAGAGTATACTCAACGGCGATGAATGATATTAAAATTTTGGCAAAAAACAAAAAAGCGTATTTTAATTATTTTGTGGAAGAAGAACTGGAATGCGGAATTGTACTGCAGGGTACCGAAGTTAAGTCCGTTCGCGAAGGGCGCTTTTCATTTCCGGACAGTTTTGCCGAAATTATCAACGGCGAAGTATGGGTGCGTAATTTGTTGATTTCCGAATATTCATACGGCTCCTATTTTAACCACGAGCCGAATCGCTTAAAAAAATTATTGCTGCACCGTGACGAAATTAAGCGCCTTCAACGGAAAGTCGATGAAAAAGGTGTAACTTTGGTGCCGTTGGTTTTCTATTTAAAAGGAAACAAGGTAAAGGTAACCTTGGGTTTATGTAAAGGTAAAAAGCTCTATGATAAGCGTGCCGTGATTCAAGAACGCGACTTACAGCGGGATATGGCGCGTGAAATGCGGGAGCATTAAAGGCGGAAAAATGAAAAAGTGGTGTTCTCTTTTTTTTGTGTTTTGTTTGGTGCAGATAACGGCTCTTCCTTCGCTGAATGTTTTTAAAATTAGTGCAGAAAATGCGGACGAAAAAACGGTGTCAAATATCAACGATGCAATTTTCGGTTTTTTATCTGAAAACAAGGAATATAAAATTGTTGATTGCAGAACTTTTTTTTCTCCCGATGCGGACAATGTCCCGTCTGCCGATTTTTCGTTTTACGGAAATTTGCTGGACACCGGCACGGAGTTGCAACTCGACTTGGTGCTCAAAAACGTCGATTCGGGAACAACGCGGCTTTTATCACGGAACTACGCAAATGTTAATCTCCTCCTCTTGGAATCAAAAACACTTTTACAGCAATTACTCAATTTAAGCTATGAATTACCGTCCATTGCTGTGGCAAAAACATCGGTCGATACTGAAATAATCAGTGATGGTCTTCCGGGTACATGGTCGGGTGAAAGCGATATAAAAAATATAAAACTTTTACAAAACGGACGCGGGGTTATCATTTTCGGTTCGGGGCTTTCCATTTCAGTTGACTATACGGAAAAAAACGGTTCCGTTGTTATTACCCAAAAAACGGCAATTTCCGAGCGACAGTTTCCGGATGTTCCGGCTGAGCTTATTGCGGATGTTATCAAAAAAGCCGCACCGCTGACTTGGAAGCTCAAACGAAACGGGACGACGCTTTCCGGTACGCGAAATGAAACAGTGGTAACTTCTGCAAACGGTGAAATTTCATCAATCAAAACCGAAACAAAAAATGTTGTTTGGAAAAAGGTTCAATAGCACTTTCAGCTTTTTTCGTAGTTACGATAAATGAACGAATCTTCATTTAATGCATTAAAAGCAAAACTTGATGAAGCGGCTCAAAAATACGAAACGCCCGCATTCATTCCGAACGATCCTATCAGCGTACCGCACCGGTTTACCGCGTTACAGGATATTGAAATTACCGCTTTGTTTGCTTCAACGATTGCGTGGGGAAACCGCACGGCTATTCTCAAAAGCTGCGATAAACTTTTAGAAATTTTTGAGCATGCGCCGTACGCGTTTATTGTCGATTCAAGTGATCGGGATTTTGCAAACATACGGAAATTTTATCACCGCACGTTCAACGGCGACGATGCGTTTGCTTTTGCCTCGGCTTTGCGGCGACTTTACCGTGATGAAAAACGGCGTTCGCTGGAAACGCTTTTTACCGCACAAAGTGCCGATGAAACATTAATCGACGCAATTTCGCATTTTCGTTCCGAATTTTGCAAAGATATGCTACCGCACGCAAAAAAGCATCTCGGCGATATGCGAGGCGGTTCCGCCGCGAAAAGAATAAATCTTTTTTTGCGCTGGATGGTGCGATCAAATCAACACGGTGTGGATTTCGGTTTGTGGAAAACCGTTTCACCGGCGGAACTTTTTTTACCGCTCGATGTTCATTCTGCGCGTGTGAGCCGTGCGTTGGGTATTTTAACGCGAAAATCCAACGATGCAAAAGCGGTTTTTGAAGTGACGGACGTTCTCAAAAAATTCTGTCCGGAAGATCCGGTGAAATACGATTTTGCTCTTTTTGCCGTTGATGTTTAAAATTGTTCCGACGCTATACAAAACAGCGTTCAAACTTTTTACTCAGTGGAACATGAAACACAATGTGATCGGAAAAATTCGCAATCAATTCACACGAGTCTCCGATGCAATCGGTGAATAAATATATTAAACCGGTATTTGTGATAAAACTTTTCGGATTTACTTTTGTCCGCATCACGCAGCTGTTATAAATATTTTTGAGCATAAATGCTTGGCAAACATATAAAAGAACCCGCTGCTTGATTTTAGACGGCGAATAAAACAGTCGTTTGAAACGCTTAAAATCTTTGAGTGTCCGCGCCATCACTTTTGGGGTTATTTTTTTATATCCTTTAAATGCTTTACTCATCTCTTTCACCGATTTACTTTTTACATCGGGGAGCGTTATCATATCGCTGAGTTTTGTTTTAACGGGATCATACCCGTGTAATTCGAGTAATACGCGATCAAATTCGGTTTCGATTTCACCGTGCGTAAAATCATTTTTTTCCGCGACGCCGTCAATGTACGGATGGCACACCGAGTCGAGTGAAAAATGACAAATAAAACCGCAAACATAAGAAAACAAATCCCCCGTCGGCGAAACTTCTGTATTTTTAAAAAGATTTTCCATAAATTTCATACACGGCTTTTTATGAATTTTCCCGCCTAATTTATTTATTTTATAGGAATTGGGAAAGGTAATTGCTTTGTACGGATAAAAAATATCCGGTCCCTGCAAGCCGATTTCAAAAAGCTTTTTATTGGATATACGCTTATAAATATCTTTCGGCAAAGCATTTAAAACATACTGTCCATGCAAATAATGTGCAAAAAAATTAGGCATACGCAACCTCGCTGCGATTTAGGTTGTCATAAAAAAACCGCTCGTTGTCGAGCGGTTTATCTTTTTTTGAATTAGCTTAACGTTGCGTACATCACGGCTTTAATCGTGTGCATGCGGTTTTCCGCTTCTTCAAAAACTTTTGAGCGGGAAGATTCGAACACTTCGTTGGAAACTTCCATTTCGGTGAGTCCGAACTTCTTGTGAATTTCCTGCCCCTTTGTTGTTTTTAGATCATGGAAGGAAGGTAAGCAGTGTAGGAAAATTGCATCCTTGCTGGCGTTGTTCATCAGTTTCATATTTACTTGATACGGCTTCAAAAGTTTGATGCGTTCTTCCCAAACGTTGTCCGGTTCGCCCATTGAAACCCAAATATCGGTATACAAAACGTTTGCATCTTTTGAACCGGCATCAGTATCTTCGGTCAAGGTTACCGAGCCGCCCGTTTCCGCTGCAATCTTTTTGGCTTCGGCAACGAGATCATCATGCGGGAACAACGCTTTCGGGGCGCAAGCAGTAAAGTGCATCCCCATTTTTGCACACGCAACCATCAACGAGTTTCCCATATTATTGCGGGCATCACCGAAGTACGTGAACTTTAAACCTTTCAAATGACCGAACTGCTCTTCAATGGTTAAAAGGTCTGCAATCATTTGAGTCGGGTGAAATTCATCCGTTAAACCGTTCCAAACGGGAACACCCGCATATTTTGCCAAGGTTTCAACCAGATCCTGGCTAAATCCACGGTATTCGATACCGTCGAACATACGACCTAAAACGCGTGCCGTATCTTCAATTGACTCTTTGTGCCCCATTTGTGACGAACCCGGATCAAGGTAGGTTACGCCCATTCCCAAATCGTGTCCTGCGACTTCAAAAGAGCATCGCGTTCGCGTTGAGGTTTTTTCAAAAAGTAAAACAATATTTTTACCTTCCAAATACCGATGCGGAACACCGGCTCGCTTCATATTCTTAAAATTTTTGGACAATTCAATCAAATACCGAATTTCATCGGGTGTAAGATCCAACAATTTCAAAAAACTTTTACCGCGCAAGTTTTTCGCGGTTTTACCCGGAATTGAATTTAACATAAAACTTCCTCCAAAAAACTCATTACATATCATGAAAAAACGCCGATATGCAAGATTCTATATCCCCAGTATATGCTTAATTTAAAAAGTGTCAAGTTTGTTTTTTTCAATAAAATATAAAAATAAAAGGAGAAAGAATTTGATATAATTAAAAAAAATACAGAAAGTTTACCCGTTATGTTTTGAAGTTTTACATTGTTTCGATATGGTTATATTGTGAGGCACATCGACCGTTTTTACGGGATTTCTAATAAGGTAGAGAACTTGACGAGGCATACGCCAGTGCCCACCTTTAAAATCGTTGTTTCAAAAACGTCCAGAATCTACCTTAGTATATTTGGGTTAGATTTTTATGTGATGAATCGTTTTTATTTCGGTTGGATTTAACGTGATGAAATGCGCTATCTTGACATATATTGATAAATTGGTTACTCTATATAGAGTACTTTTATTTTTGATTGAATTATCATTGAAATAGTACAAGGGAATGAGTATGAAACGATTAAGAATATATATTATTACGCTTTTACTGTGCATGACTGTTTTGCCGGCTTTTAGCTTTGACGAAGGTGCTGTTTTAGGACTCAAGGCTTTATTTTCGGGAAGTTATACCGATATTCATATCAATGAATCCGACTTGAAAAAAATGGGCGCGGATTATTTGAAAGGAAGCGTTGGCTTTATTATGAACGGGGAAGCCGAACTTACTTATATTTTCGATGCAAAACGCTATTTTAGCATGGACGATACGAGTCGTTTCGGCGGTCTAGGATTGGGATTTTTTCTTGGGGTCGGACAGGGCTTTGCCGGTGAAATATCGGGTACTCTGGGTGTTGATGTTTTTGTGAATGTGTTCTATACACCGGTTGTGCATTTGGGAACGGAACTCAAAGCTTATTTTTTAAAAAACCGGCTGGTAGCGGGATTCGGGCTTGGCACCCGCGTTATTGCCGATGCAACGCCATCCTATGATATGTACAATAACGGTGATCCGAATGATAAAACTTTAAAAGAAATGGACGGAGTGGGAACGATTATCGTTACAAAAGATATGATGAAAAAGATGAATCCGGTCGGATTTTTGCTCCGCGGATCGCTTGAATATATTCAGCCGATTATCAGTACTACCGAACTAATTATCGGCAGCTATATGTCGTATTGTATTTATAGACCGAAATATATCGCAATGCCTGCAGCCGTAGAAGCGGGAGCGAAAACGCAGGGCTTTGATGCAAAAACAACTCCGCTCAAAAGTTTTTACTTAAATTCGTTTGATTTCGGGGTAACAATGGGACTGAATTTTAAGGTTAATCCGTAATTTTCGTCATGGTTTTGAAAAGTACAATAACGCAGAGGAAAACGAAATTGAAAAAACGAAACGGTTTATTTTTTATTGTAGTATTTTTGCTTATAACGATCAGTTCGTGCAAATTCGGCTTTGAATCGACAAAATTTTACAATCAGCGGCGAAGAAATATTGATATTTCGACAGATGCAAAAGAGGTGGATACAAGCGACCCAGGGACCGTTGAAATTTCCGCTGACAAAGAAAAGAAAATTCAAGAATTATTCAACGATGCAGAACAAAATAAAGATGTGCCTTTCTCTGCAAGTAAGTTCGACGACTGGGTGTTTTACTGCGTTAATCTTACGGATAAGAACATCGGAACTTATCGCTTTGATAACTCGGGAAGCTGGACGGATGACGGAAATTACGGTGAAACTTTTTCTAACGGAAAAATACTCGGCTCGGGATTGCGCGCACTTACGAATGTAACATATTACCGCTACAAAGACCGTACGGCACGATGGCAGGCGGTGCGCTACACCGATTTTGATCCCTTTACTCCCGAACGTGACCCTGACGAAAAGTTAAAAAAGCGGGAAGAGCGGTTTTTATTTTTTCGATTTACCGCACAATCGAAAGCGGGTCCGCTTGATAACACGATGCTTTGTGTTGACACATACACGAAGTTTTGCTGGTATTACGCCGAACCGGCATGGCTTGACAGCATTCTCGGCAATAAGGTACCGAAAGATTGGGTCGATTTTGAAGCCCCTGTCATTCCGACGCAGGGAGAAGTGGAACATACAAAAGCTTACGGGAAATTCTACTATTATGATCCGGTCGGCTATGTCCAAGAGGACGGTAGTGTTGTACTGTATGAATGGGCAAAAAACGATTTGGAAGCGGGGTATTTTAATCCGCGTCAAAATTACAGCGAAACAGCCACGCGTGCGCCCGATGGAGCAGGGAAGTCGCCATACTTTTCGCTTGACGCAAAAGAAGCAGAGGCAATGCCACAGGTTACCGTGCCACCTCATGACGCAGGCTTACTCGTGCAGATGAATTACGTCCATAACGAAAGTTTTAAATCGATTGAACAAACTACAAAAACTGAACTTTCGTATGCGTATCTTTTTGTGCGTACCAAAAATTCGATTTCAAATGAAACGGTTGTTTTTCCAAATCGAAGCAACATATTGGAATGCAAAAAAATTGGCGTGAAGGAAAATGCTGAACTTACCACAAACAATAGCTTTTTGCTGAAACTTTCCGATTTAGAAAGGCGCGGTAGTTTTGAGCTAAAAACTGATACAGCGTTTGCAAATCAATTATGGAGCATAGGACACAAGGCTGCGCAAGCGTCAAGTGTTGGAAATGAATTAAACACAGCTGATTCTTGCGTTGCACAATTTTCGTTTGTACCAGCAAGTGGAACGGATTTTGCGTACTTGTGCTTTAATGGAATTAAAAATGTAAAGTATAATGCCAATGGTTTTACAACTGAAATAACATCGTCACTTGCGAAAAATGAAAAGTTGCCGCTCGATAAACCGATTACGTTTACGCTTACCTACACAGTGAATGGAACTTTGAGTATTGCTCGACCGATTATTGAAAAGCGCAATGTCACCGACGCTCAATTTTCCGTCACCTACACGCTTGATTTTACCGATGGAGAGAAGTAATTCCTTGGAAGTTACCTACACGATCAGTTGGAAATAACGAGGAGATGCGGATGAAACGGTGCTTTGCTTTTTTGATTTTATGCTGCAGTGCGGCAGTTTGTCTTTCGCAAAGCGAAGAAGAGTACCGCTTTGTTGCAGCTGCAAACGCCGATAATCCCGACTGTATGTATTCTAAGGCAAAACTGGGCGCGATGCTTGTCCATCTGGCAAAAATTACGCTGACTGCCTCTCGGGAATCCATACCGGTAGGTGAAATGCTCGCTTCGTCCGACAAGTTCAGCTGGCAGCCGTGTGAACCGATCGGGAATTGGGGTAAACCGTATAAAACACAAAAGTATTACGAAGCGGTTGTTCCCGGCACCCCCGTTGTTTTAAACGTAACAAACCGCCTCGATGATGTAACGTATTATCGGATTGACGGGGTGCATCCGTATCAAGTGCCGCTCTATGAATCTCCTCGAGAAGCGGCGTTTTTGCAGCGGTTTGTGTTTTTTAAATTTACTGCGACGGCTGCCAGGGGACGAAAGATTTTTGAGCGAAAATTGAATGATGATTTATATGCGTTAGATACCTGCACGAAATTGATTTGGTCGTATAGTATGCCGACCGATTATGAAAAAATACTGGAACGCAACTACATTCCGCAAAACTGGCAGCCCTACGAATTGGCTCCGAATACTAAAAATGCCGGATTAAAATTCTACGAATACGATCCGATTGGCTTTATTGCGACAGCAGCGGATTTTGTGTATGCAAATATACCAACTAATGTTTGTGTTTATGACTGGTGGTCGACCGTTACAAATGAAGGTTCCAATATGGAAACTATAAAAGCAAAACGGTTTATGCCTCGCGTTGCCCCCGATGCGGAACCGGACTGGACAGTGCGTGATCCGAATCGTCCGGTGCAGTCGCCGTATCGAAAATAATTATTGTTCGCTGTATACTTGAACGCCGTCCAAAAACATACAAACTTCGGTGATATTTGAAAAATTGGAAAAGACGTTTTTTTTGAATAATTCATAAAAAGTTTCAAACGACATTTTTGTTTGAATATCGGTTAAAACTGATTTCGGAAATGAAACGTAGAGTGTTTTGCCGTCAACAAAGCACGAGTCGTAGCTCGTCCCTTTTTCAACGTAATCGTAAAAATCGTGGTTCATCGGTCCCAGCACCAATTCCTGCACCAATTGTACTTCACGGGACATGGAACCGGTTTTCAAAACGTAGCGGGCTTCCGTCCCGACTTCCTTGGTCCGCAGATTTAAAAAATAAAGCGTGTACCGGTTATGCTTTGTAAACGGTAAACTGAAAAAGTACACGAGAATCAGCCCCGTAAAAATCAAAAAAAACAGCATATTTGAAAATTTAAAATTCATACTTTTCCTCATTCAGCACATGGCATAAATTGTGTCAACAGCCAGTTTAAAAACCGTGATTTTCAAATTGACTGACAAACTGAATGATGCCATTATATATCCCTGTGGCATATTTATTCAAGTACTCCGGTGAACTTAAAATTTTGGCTTCCGCTTCGTTTGTTACAAATCCGAGTTCAATTAAAACGCTGGGCATTTTTGCGTTGCGGACAACGAAATACTCTTTTTCTTTTAAACCGCGTGAGGGACTAACATCACCGACGGCGTCTTTTAAGCTTTCCAAAATATTTTTTGCCATCAAAATACTTTCCAAACTGAACTCTTCTTCGAGCATCGAGTTGACAATCGGTTTAATCTCTTTTTCAACGTCTTTGCCGTTTGCCAAATCGTAGCGCTTGTAATCACGCGGTAAGTACCACACTTCAAAGCCGGTTGCTTTTTTGTTAAATGATGCGTTGGCGTGAATCGAAATAAAAATAATTGCCTCATCCTCGGCAAGTTTTACATTATTTGCCATTTCAACCCGCTGTTCCAATGTCGGATAAGTGTCTCCCGTACGGGTCATCAAAATTTTTTTATCGGGGAAAGTTTTTTTCAACATATCCGCTAATTGGCGTGCAACCGGTAGGACAACATTTTTTTCATATACCGGAATACTTTTACCGTTTTCCGTATATGAGCCGATCGCACCCGCATCTTTTCCGCCGTGTCCCGGATCGATTAAAATTGCGGCAATTTTAAAAAGCGGCTCATTTTCAACATCATTGGTGAAAAAGCTTTCAATAATATTCGCCGTTTTTTCGTTGATTAAAAATGCTCCATTTTGTTTCATCGGTGCGGGCGAAAATTCAATACGGGCGCGATTCAATATCACCAGCGGCTCCCCGACGGAAATCGCTGCCGTTGCATTGTTTTTTGAAAAAGTGAGTGTTTCGGAAACGGCTTCGTAAAACATTTGGGCGTTTATTTTTTTTGCAAAGTCGGTAGCCTTGTACCAGTTTCCCTGCGCATAAAAATTTTCCGCACACAGCAATAAAAGCAAAACCGCAATCAATTTTTTACCGCTTTTTTGATTATTAGCTGTCGTATGTGCAAGCGCGTTATTTTTTTGCTCGTTTTTTTTGAAAAGCATATCTGAGTTCCTACTTTGCTGAATCATACACATACAATGCGCCTTGGATTCCGCCTCGCAGTAGCATGAGCCAAAATTTTTTGCTTTGTTCCGAAGAAGCATTTTTGGTAATCCACACCGCAAGCTGCGGTTCAATGCAGAATAGTTGTGTCAATGCTTTCAGCAAAGACCGCCCCTGTACGTCATGCAGTTTTCGTAAAAACGGTTGAAAGCTCAGCGGAAATACAATCACCGATGTGCCGTTTTTTTTCGATAGCTTTTGTTTTTTTAGTTTTATTTTTTCGTACGAAAAAAAATGTTCGGTCAAAATTTTTTTTTGCTCATCCGTCATCGTAAAAAAGTCGGGCATTTTCGGGGCGGTATCTCGTGTTTCACAAGCAGATAAATAGGCGTCGGTTTGCAGATCGCGCGGTTTTAAACGCAAGATGATTTTTTGAGCCGCTTGTTCAGCTCGCGAGCAGGCAATATCGTATGAGCGTGCCGTTGCCAATACATTGCCGCATTTTTCTACGTTGTTTGTGGGGAATACCACGCGCGCATTTTTTTCGGCACGCGGAAAAATCGCTTTAACTCCGCGCATCCGTTCGGCTTCGTGCATGCCGTAAACGGCGGCGACTTCACCCGGAATTGAAATCCACGCGCGTTCGGCACAAAAGGTTCGGGTGTTTTTCCGTGTCGGCGGAAGCTTTATTTTGTCAAGCGCGGCACATACCGCCGCATCTTCACCCAACGCTAATTGCAGTGCAAGCCGCGTAATGTTAATCCCCGATGAACAGGGAACCGTCCAGCCCGACATATAGCCGCCTGAAAGTCGGGCGGCAATTTCACCGATGTAGGCTTTTCCGTGCGACAAAAATATATCGCCCTTACATACCCCGTAGTGCAGTCCCAAAGCACGCGCGCCTTGTTCAAATGCGGCACAAAGTTTTTCCGTATCCTTTGCTGAAATATCCGCAGGAATCGTGTGTCCCATTTCGATAAAGTACGGCGGAAAAAAAATATGCCTATCAGCGAGCGCCGTTACATAAAATTTTTCACCGATAATAATGCCTTCAATCGAAAATTCTTTTCCGTCAATAAACGATTCAACAATAGCGGTTTTTGACCGAGAAAATTGCAAAGCGATTTCAACTGCCGCAATCAATTCTTCAAGCGTACAAACTTTTTTGCACCCGCGGGCTCCCATATTATCGGCAGGTTTTACGGCAAGCGGAAAATATAGTTTCGATGCCTCAAGGAGCTGCGGCAACTGTGGCAATTGTTTTCTCGCAACGCTGAAAAATCCGACGGAAGGAACACCGGCTTTTTGAAAACATTCCCGCATTAAAACTTTATTTGTTGCATTACGGCACGCTGCAACGGTATGACCGCGTAAACCGCAAGCCTCGGCAATCACTGCAACCGAATACGAAAAATCGGTTGCTGCCGTGAAAACCGCATCCAGATCCTGTTTCGCTTGGAGTTTTTTTGCAAAGGCGATTAAAGCCGCCGTGTCTTTGAGGTCAATATTTTCAAATACATCCGCCTCACCTGCACACACCGCGTTCGGATTGCCGTCTACGGCAACAACACGGATACCCATTTTTTTTGCTTCGCGGATGGCGACGCCTTGCATAAAACCTGCACCCAATATGAGAATAGTTTTCACATTATTATTTTCGGCAAAAAAAATTGCAATTTTAGATAAAAGTCGTTACGGAAAATTTTTCACCGATGCATGCCGATTATAAATTTTCCGAATCGCAATATTGACAAATCTGCATTTTTGCGTACAATGCCGGTATGCTTTCGGACACTCACTGCCATATTTTCAGCTATTACGATGATGATGCTCTTAAAACGATTATTCCCGAAGCGATTACCGCTTTGAATTTTATTCAGGACATCGGGACAAAACCGGATGACTTTCCGGCACGCTTTGCAAAAGCGAAACGGTTTGCGCTTTCAGTCGATGAAGCAAATCCGACGAACATGCTTCCACGTTGTTTCCGTTTTTCGCTCGGGATTTGGCCGGATGCCGCGTTTATTGCAAGTCCCGAGCAGTCACTTGCCGTATTGGAGAAAAATCTTTTGCAAGCACGTAGCCTCGGACTTCGAACGGCTGTGGGCGAATGTGGCTTAGACCGCTACTGGAACGGTGCCAACGCAACGATCGGCGAAAAACGCGGTACAAGCGACATCGTTGGTGAAGAACGCCTTTTTGAAATGCAGCTGCGGCTTGCGCAAAAATACGGACTTCCTGTGATAGTACATAGTCGTGACGCTTTTGCTGACACGTTGAAAGTCATTGACAAAGTCGGATACCATAACGGGGTGATTCATTGCTATTCGTACGGCGTTGATGAAGTAAAGTCGTTTTTGGATCGCGGCTGGTATATTTCCTTTTCCGGAAATTGTACCTTTGCGACAACGCATATAAAAAAACAAAAAACCGCCGCATTGGTGCAGGCGGTGCCGCTTGACAAAATGCTTTTGGAAACGGATGCGCCCTATCTGGCACCGGCTCCGCATCGTGGGGAAACTAACACCCCGCTTTGGGTACGCTATGTGTATGAACGGATCGCAGAAATCCGCGCTCTTGACCTCGACACACTCAGCGGCACGGTTTTGGAAAACGCGTTGCAACTTTTCGGTTAAAAGCGAGATAAATTTCTTCCCATTTACCGATGGACCGCTCCGATTAAAAACGCACAGCATACTCAAGTGCAACGCGATAATGCGGCTCGTTGGTAAAAGCTTTCACCGAAAGTAAAAAAGAATTTTTCGCACGTACTCTTTCTAAAAGGTATTTCAGCGTAACGGCTCCTTCAATGGTAAACGGTTGCCACTGAAAAACCGGTGTCATTACTCCGTTCAGCTTTACTTTTTTCAATTTGTTTTGTTGTGAAAACGAAAAAGAACCGTCAAGTGACAGATGTTTCACCGGCACAAAGTTTGCATGTAATCCTCCGGTATACTTTTGCACAATGTATGGATTTATTTGTTTTGAAAGCAATTCACATGAAAACTTTGCTTCAAGTTTTTTTATCCAACCAAGTTGCGGAAAATATATCGCGTTTTTTACATCAAGCGAATACACGTTTTTCCCGTACTCAAAAGCGGAAACAAACCGAAAGTGCCTATTTTCAAGCCGTATTTTCCCGCCGGTGCTGTGCTCCAATATTTCAACTCCGCGGAAATATTTTTCGCTCCGACGCAATCCCGTCCGTTCAAGATTGTAAAACATGTCCAGCGTAAAAAGCCCAAAAGAAATTTCCGGCGCCGCATAAAACGAAAGTGTATTTGCGGCATAGGTATTTTTCCATGCGATAAAGTCTTTGCTGTTTGCACTCACGCCGATCTTTATCTTGCAATGCTCATAAAAATTCTGCGCAAGGACACCGCCGCTGAATCCGCACGCTTTTTTCGTATTTACGCTGCTTGCAAAATCGCCTTGTACGCCGACATATTCATTTCGGTACACGATCGAACTTCCGAACACCGTGTTGTGTTTTTTTTCACCGAGAGCCGACGCGGAAACGCCGGTATACGCAGAAATGTACAATTCTCCCGGAATTTTCGGCACATCTTTACCGTTAAAGGCGCAAAAAACGGCGTGGTCAAAATCATTCAGTTTTTCGTTTTTGCTTGCAACGTAATTAAGCTCAAACGCAGGAAGCATAAACGCAAAACCGAAATCGCTTTTCAGCGATGCCGTTGATAAACTCAAATTACCGTTTTTCGAAACGGAAATGTTTTGCCCATATTTTGGTTTTGAAAACATATTTCCTTTGAGTTTTCCGAACATGCGCCCGTAATTCAGCCTCCCGAAATAAAAAGATGTGCAGGGTCGCGGTTTTTTTTTATCGAGGTATACAATCGGTGAAAAACGCAGTCCGAAACTACTCACGTTAAAATTGAGCTGCGAAAGTTTTACCGGTTCATCGGGTATGAAAAATTTTTCGGTTTTTACACCGGAAAAAAGTTCACCAAACGCTGATGAAGCCTTCCCGAATGTGTAAAAATCCCCCGCCGGAAAGCTCAATCCGCTTTTAAAATCGAAGTCAGTCTTGTATTGACATTCTTCGCCGAACAAAAAAACGCTCAAAAAGAGCGGTACTAAAAATAAAGCTATCTTTTTCATACTTAAAAGATAACTCAAAAAATTGATTTTTATATGCAAGTGTGAGAAAAAAAGTTAAAAAAATTGGGCCCAGCTGGACTTGAACCGGCGACCCGCGGATTATGAGTCCGCTGCTCTAACCAACTGAGCTATAGGCCCGCATCTTTTGATGATGAGAAAGATTATACAAAATAATTAAAATTTTGTCAATCGGCAATTTTCGTTTTGTCAATGATCAGTGAAAATTTTACACCACCGTTTTATGCTCGCTTGGCGTCAGCAAAGAACAGCTTTTCAAAAAAGCTTTTTAGTACTTCCGGCACATTGCACGAGTCAATGCTGATGACTTTCCGATCTCGAAAGTGCGTGTAGTTGGAAATGTTATATGGCTTCTTGCTACGCAACTCTACAATTTGTGCAATAATTGATGTGGCGTTTTTTTGTCGGATACTTTTCCCCGACTTGCATGAATGCAAGATTCCGCGCCACTTTTTCGATAGGCAGCCTTCAGGAAACGCTGATTAAAAGCTTGACGCCGTTTATCAGCGTACGCCGAATTCTTACTATGGTTTAGGTGAAAACATAGTACGTTTTTGGTAAAATACAAAAAGACCTTGTTTTTCAAAGACGCTGAAAGGGATTTTAACGGACGGAGCCCCATAGGCATACGCCCACACTTGGTACTCTTGAAAGT
>CALDWC010000087.1 GCA_937923945.1 uncultured Treponema sp. | reverse complement strand
TAAAAATACAAAGCCTGTAAATAAAAATGGAGACTGTGTATCTGAAAATACAAAGTGCTAAAAAAGGCACTGATTAAACGGAGTCAAGCCTTTCATCGGCGCTTCATTATGGAATACGTGATAAACATATATACATAGAATACAAAATTATGTATAATGAAAAAACGAGGTGATTTATGAAAAAATTTTTAACAATTTTGCTGAGCGTTATGCTCGTATCCGGAATCTTTGTCTCTTGTACAAAAGAAAAAGAAAAAGAAACGAATGCATTTTTAGTCGGTATGGTAACCGACTCGGGAACGATTGACGATAAGTCTTTTAATCAGGGGACGTGGGAAGGCATTTTAAAAGCTGAAAAAGATTTAGGAATAAAACCTAAATATTTAAAACCGGTTGGAACTACCGAAGCTGACTTTGTAAAGGAAATTTCGAATCTTTATGATTCGGGGTACAAGTTTATCATTTGTCCGGGATTTAAG
Source organism: uncultured Treponema sp. (assembly GCA_937923945.1). Taxonomy (GTDB): domain Bacteria; phylum Spirochaetota; class Spirochaetia; order Treponematales; family Treponemataceae; genus Treponema_B. The sequence continues at coordinate 4,730 of CALDWC010000087.1, read as the reverse complement.
TTTGAAACAGCGGTTTTTAAGGCACAAGAAAAATATCCTGATGCTAAGTTTGTTCTCATTGACGGAAATGCACATGCCGCCGACTCTTTTGAACCGGCAAACGGACCGAATACCATCGGAATTACGTTCTTAGAAAATGAATCCGCTTTTTTAGCTGCTATTGCAGCTGCTCTTCAGGTACAGGAAGGAATATTCGGTTTTATCGGCGGTATGGAAGTTCCGGCGGTTCAAAAATTTAACTGGGGCTGGCAGCAAGGTGTTATGTATGCAAACGAACACTTCGGCACTCACATTGAACTGAAGCGGGAAAACATTATTTACCAAGGCAGCTTTTCCGATATTGCAGCCGGTCAACAAATTGCCGCTTCAATGTACGATCGCGGCGTAAACGTTATTCATGCTGCTGCAGGCGGTGTAGGCGTAGGCGTTATAAATGAAGCAAAAAACCGCGCACAATCAGGACAGAAAGTTTGGGTCGTAGGCGTTGATGTCGATCAATATTCGGAAGGAATAATCGCGGACGGATCTTCAGTTGTTTTAACATCGGCGATGAAGTATTTGGACATGGCTTCATACGATATTATTAAAGACGAACTTAACGGTAAATTTGAGGGGGGACGTTCTTTAACGCTTGCAGCCAAGAATGATGCCGTCGGTATACCGAAAAACAATCCGAACCTTTCCGACGAAGTGCAGCAAAAAGTAGCCGAAGTTTTTGAAAAAATAAAATCAGGCGAAATTACTGTTTCGGCACAGCAAGGCTCGTTATTCAGATAGTGCTCTCTCAGCTGATTAGATGTAAAGGTGCATTATTCTGTAATCTAATCAGCTTTTTATATTTCAATTTTTTTAACCGTTAAAACTTACTTTATGGAGTACTACATTGTCTGAATATATTCTTGAAATGAAAAATATTCGAAAAACATTTCCCGGACTTGTCGCTAATGACGGCATTAACTTGCAGGTAAAAAAAGGCGAAATTCATGCAATCTTAGGCGAAAATGGAGCAGGGAAGTCAACTTTAATGAGTATCCTTTTTGGACTATACAGGGCAGACTCCGGTGAAATTTTTGTTAAAGGCAAAAAGGTACATATAACAAACCCTAACGATGCAAGCAATCTTGGTATCGGTATGGTTCATCAGCATTTTAAGCTTATTCATAATTTTACGGTAGCAGAAAATATTATATTGGGGAAGGAAGACGGTTTTTTATTGAATAGAAAAAATGCTGAAAAAAAGATCAAAGAGTTAAGCGATAAATACGGGCTTTATATTTCACCGAGCGCTCTTATAAACAACATAAGCGTAGGAATGCAGCAACGCGTGGAAATATTAAAAATGCTTTATCGGGATGCCGATATTCTTATCTTTGATGAACCTACGGCTGTTTTGACGCCGAGCGAAATAGAAGAATTGATTACTATCATACGACATCTTGCAGCCGAAGGTAAGGCGATTATTCTTATTACGCATAAATTGCAGGAAATATTGGATTGTGCAGATAACTGTACCATAATCCGAAAGGGTAAGCTCATTGATATGGTAGATGTTGCGAAGACAAATAAAAATGAGCTTGCTGCAAAAATGGTCGGAAGACCGGTAACTTTTAAAGTTGAGAAAAAAACGGCTCGGGCTGGAAAACTTATCCTTGAAATAAAGAACCTCAATGTTATCAAGGATAAAAAGCTGAAGGTCGTGAGCAACTTTTCTCTTTCACTTCATGCAGGCGAAATACTTGGAATAGCAGGTGTAGACGGAAACGGACAAAGCGACTTGGCGTATGCACTTTCCGGCTTAGAGGCTACGGAGTCAGGGACGATTCTTTTAGATGGCATTGATATTTCACAGGCTTCTATAAGAAAGCGAAACGAAAAGGGTTTAGGACATATTCCTGAAGATAGGCAAAAGCACGGACTGATTCTTCAATACTCGCTTGCAGAAAATATGGTCATTAAATCGTATTATACGGATAAATTTCAAAAAAATTCTTTTTTGGAACAAGATGCCATAAACAGCTTTGCAGCAACTGTTATAGAAAATTTTGATGTACGTTCAGGTATGGGTATTTACTCAAAGGTCGAAACTTTGAGTGGCGGTAATCAGCAAAAGGCAATTCTTGGTCGCGAAATCAGTTTGGCTCCAAAACTTTTAATCGCGGTAAATCCAACTCGGGGGTTGGATGTTGGGGCAATAGAAGCAATACACAAGGAACTTATAAAATATAGGGATAACGGCGGTGCGGTTTTACTTATTTCCTTTGAACTTGATGAAATTTTTAACCTATCGGATAGAATTGCCGTTATGTATCGAGGTGCCTTGAACGGAATGGCAAAAGCGGAAGAAACAAGCGCTGAAAAGCTCGGTTTACTGATGGCAGGAATGGGAGCTCAAGAATGACAAGATTAGAGAAACTAAAGGCAGGCGAAAAAAAATTATCGGAAAATCAATTGGTGATCAGTATATCGGCAGCCTTTTTAGGACTTATCGCAGGAACACTTTTAATTTTTTTATTGGGTAACGACCCTTTTACCGCATTTGCATATTTGTTTAAGGGCGGTTTTATGAATTTACAGCGAATCGGAAACTCCCTTGCCACCGCTACGACGCTCTTTTTTGCAGGTCTTTCCATCAGTGTTGCATTTAAGACGGGACTATTTAACATCGGTGCTTCCGGGCAAATGCTCATGGGCGGACTTTTTGTTACCTATGTCGCGTTAAACTGGAATTTGCCGAGACCGCTTATGCTTATCGTTTTGGTGGTAGCCGCGATAAGCGGTGGTGCTCTTTGGGGAGCTGTTTCCGGTCTTCTCAAAGCATTTTTCCACGTGAATGAAGTGGTCTCAACGATATTGATGAATTGGATAGCATATTGGATTGTCTATTATGCCGTACAAGCGTATTTTAAATCCGGACTTCTGGAAATTGAAAGCCGTTCACTTCCGTCCGCGAACACGATCAGAGCTCCATGGCTTTCAAATATTTTTGGAACTGAGTATATTAATTACGGAATATTTTTGTGCATTATTACAGTAATCGTTATCGGTATTATTTTGGATAAAACAACCTTAGGTTTTGAATTAAAAGCAGTCGGTTATAATAAAAGTGCGGCTGAGTATGCCGGTATAAAGGTGAATAATAGTATTATCATTTCGATGGTGATGGCGGGAGCCCTGTCCGGTTTAGCGGGACTTACCTATTATGCCGGTTATTCCGTAAATATGCAAGTAGGCGTGATGCCATCACAAGGCTTTGACGGAATAGCGGTTGCCCTTTTAGGAGCCGGCAGCTCTTTAGGAATTGCGTTAAGCTCAATGTTTTTTGCCGTTTTACATGTAGGAAAAGGCTTTATGACTGCGAATACGTCGGTTCCTCCGGAAATAGCTGATACAATAATCGCGGTTATTATTTATTTTACCGCAACAAGTTTACTTTTAAAGCGCTTTTGGGAAAAACTGGAGCGTGCAGCCTTTTGGAAGAAGTTTCCCGTTATTTCTATAAAGCGGAAAAAAGATAAAATACTAACAGAAGACGGAAAGGATGAAATTTGATATGTGGCATATTTTAACTTTGATATTTCCGTATGTACTCGCTTATACAACGCCTCTTCTTATAACCGCCCTTGGCGGCCTTTATAGTGAGCGAAGCGGCGTTGTTAACTTAGGACTTGAAGGACTTATGTTGATTGGAAGTTTTGCAGCAGCAGTGTCAATGAATCTTTTAAAAAATATAGTCCCAATTAACTGGCTTATACCTGCCGGTATTTTAATTGCAATAATAGCAGGTATTCTTTTCTCGCTTTTGCATGCCTTTGCTTCTATCACATTAAAAGCTAATCAAATCATAAGCGGTATCGCTATCAACATGCTTGCAGCGGCGCTCAGTATTTATCTTGCACGCGCTCTTTTAGGATCCGGAAATATACGTGTAAACGGTATCATACGCATTGATATTCCCGTACTAGTAAACATTCCCCTATTGGGACCGCTTTTCTTTTCGCAAAGCTACTGGACAACATGGCTGGTTTTGGCGATATTGGGCTTTTCATGGTTTCTTTTATACAAAACCTCTTTTGGGCTGCGCTTACGAGCCTGCGGGGAGCATCCTTCTGCAGTTTCAAGCGCCGGAATAAATGTACACAAAATGCGTTATTTTGCGGTATGTGCGAGCGGCGCCTTATCTGCGCTCGGAGGTGCTATAATCCTTGTAACGTATTCAGGCGAGTTTAACGGAAGTGTTGACGGTTTAGGCTTTTTGGCTCTTGCCGCTTTGATATTCGGTCAATGGAAGCCGCTCGGGGTTTTAGGCGCAAGTTTTTTCTTCGGTTTTGCCCGCACGGTAGCAAACGTTTCGCAGGTAATTCCTTCGTTGACGGTTGTTCCGCCGGTTTTGCTGAAAGCCTTTCCCTATGTTGTAACACTTATCGCGCTGGTTATTTTTAGCAAGCACTCTGTTGCACCGAAAGCAAACGGTGAGCCCTATTAGTTTTTATTTTTGATAATCGACCCATGTGTAAATCGGAATAACGGCATAAAACTTATCAGTTTGTTTAAACCGCCTCTTTTATAGCGGTTGAAACTTGGATAGAGCTTTCTCGCAGATAAAAAGCTTTGCACGTTTAAGGAAATTTTTGTTTTTGTCAAACATGCTTTTAAACGGCGTTAGCCGTTACCCGATGTTTCCTTAAGGAGGCACTGATTAATTCAATCGAGAATTAATCAGTGCCCACCTT
>CALDWC010000086.1 GCA_937923945.1 uncultured Treponema sp. | reverse complement strand
ATCAGGTAGGCAGCGCTGTTACCGGCACAGTGCATATTGTCGGTCTTATTTTCGCGATTGCGTTTATCTGTATAATTTTGTTCCAGCTTTTCCGTCCGTATCCTCAGGGAAAAACAAACGGAACGTTGGCAGCTGCATTGTAGAAAGAAGGAGTTACATATGAATTGGGGGACGGCACTGATAAGTGTGATTCTTGCAGCGACGGTGGTATCTATCATTTTTCGCTTAATCAAAAATAAAAAAAACGGAAAATCCGGATGTCCTGGCTGTAGCGGCTGCTCCGCTTGCTGCGGAAAAAATTTAGAAGCGGATAGTAAAACTCGCAAATAAAAAAAGCAAATTCGTTGTTAAAACAACATACTCCTCAAGCGGATTTCGGTAGTATAGTATCAGAAAGAAACCTTGAGGAGGGTGGAGATTGCCTATGAGTAAAAAATTGGATTTACGAAAAAGTGTTTTTGAATTGACATGCGAATATCCCGAAGTGGCGGAAATTATGGCGGAATTGGGTTTTTCGGAAGTGAGAAAAAAATCGGTTTTACATTCGCTGGGAAAAGTGATGACGATTCCAAAAGGCGCAAAGTTAAAGCATATTCCGATGTCCGCTATCATTTCAGCGTTTTTGACAAAGGGTTTTGAACTTGTAGGTGAAATGCCCGAGATAAATTTTACAAAACCTGAAACGAGCGCCGCATCATCTATTGAAAATTCTAAAAGCAGAAAAGAAACGCTGAAAAGTTATCTCAAACGACTGGGTGCCGGAGAAAGCTTGGAAAGCGTCCGCGTCGATTTTGTACAAAACTTTCACCACGTGGACGCTTCCGAGATTATGGAAGCTGAGCAGGAATTACTCAAAGAAGGAACGCCGCTTACGGAAGTACAGCGCTTATGCGATTTACATTCCGCTCTATTTCACGGTGCGACAACCGCCGAAAAAATTGCTCAGGCGGAACAAGCGGTCGAACAGTCTCTTGCAAAAAAACAGAAGCAGGAAACGGCTGCAAAACCGCAAGAGAATGCCACGAACGACTACGCCGGTAAAACGGAACAAGCTGCCGCCCTTGCACGCATTCCGGGACATCCGTTATATACATTTACCCAAGAAAATGAAAGTCTCACCGCGTTGCTTCAAGAATACCGCAGATCTACGACGGATGCGATTTTTCAAAAAATTCGTGAAGTTTCGATTCACTATGCCAAAAAAGGCGATTTACTGTATCCGAACCTCAAAGTGAAATACGATATATCGGGACCTTCCGATGTGATGTGGACGGTTGATGATGAAATCCGGGATGAACTGAAAAGCCTTGCCGAAAAAACGAAGCGCGATACCGATTGGAGCGAACGCATGGAAGCCGTTTTGCGTCGAATCGAGGAAATGATCTACAAAGAACAAAATATTCTTTTCCCGATTTGTGCCGTTAATTTCACCGAAGAAGAATGGTTCGGTATTTACCGAGACTCAAAAGACTATGCGGATTGCTTCGGCGTTTCGAACGAAGTATGGGAAAGCGCGGAAAACAAGCAGATACAACAAGCCGCACATACGAACGGCGAAATTGTTTTGCCCGGCGGGCATCTTACGGTTGAGCAGCTCACCGCGCTCCTCAATACTATTCCGCTCGAAATCAGCTTTATCGATGCGGATAATATAAACCGGTTTTTTAATGAAGGTCCCAAGGTGTTCAAACGCCCCGCGATGGCAATCGATCGTGATGTTTTTTCCTGCCATCCGCCTAAAATTGAACCGATGGTTCGTTCTATCATTAACGACTTAAGAAACGGAATTCGGGACAGTGTTCCCGTTTGGATGGATAAAGGCGGACGGACGATGCTCGTTACCTATATGGCGGTAAGAGACCGCGCCAACAAATACCTCGGCACCATGGAAATCGTTCAGGACATGGAAGACGCAAAAGCGCATTTCGGAAAGTAAAAGGCGCTGTTTCAATACCGCAAAACGCAGGACTGCTTTGCGGTATTTCCTTATGAAGGCACTGATTAATTCAATCGAGAATTAATCAGTGCCCACCTTTAAAATCTATT
>CALDWC010000085.1 GCA_937923945.1 uncultured Treponema sp. | reverse complement strand
CCTTTAGAACCAAGATTAGAAAATGGAAAAAGATTGCACTATAACTTCCAGTTTGTAGGGATGACATGAAAAATGAAGTTTAAGGAACAGAGCTTTTCCCTGTTTGCCTATACAAATTATAGGGCAATTCAAAGTTTTAATCGGCTCAACATACCGATTTTTAAGGGAAAATGGGTGTTCCACGATTTCCCTTTACAGTAGGGGGTTGAATAGGTTGTTCATTGGAGAACCGAGCCATATCGAGATGGGGCGACCTTGAAAAAATAAGTCCGCGTGCAATCTTACTATGTGTAAGGCGATAACCTTACTCAGTGTAAGATGATCATCTTACTTGGTGTAATACGATAATCTTACCAATGGTAATGTGATCGTATTACTTGCTTTACACCATCAGTGCTTTTCGCAGTTCCATAAGGAGGCACTGATTAATTCTCGATTGAATTAATCAGTGCCTCCTATAGTTTCAGCAAAAACACAGTACGTTTTTGGTCAAATCGTACTGCGTTTTTGGCAAGCACGAATATACGGAAAAAATCGAAACCGACATCGAAAAAGGCTTTTCAAAATATCGCATTTTCGTATATCCCGTATATCCGTTTCGTGCAGGACGGAAGCCTCAAAACATCAATCGTTCGAGGCTTCCTTTGTGTTTTACGTTAATCCAGCAGAGAGTCCCCTTCGAAGGTCAACGTATAATCTCCGCTTTCACTTCCCGAGAATGTAGCTGTAATAGTGCCGTCATTTTTATCGGTAATGGCGATTTCAAAGTTTTTACTCGGATCATTGCAGATACAATGAGTAAAAGCCGAATCCCATTTGACGGAAAGCCTAGGACTCATATTGCCACCGTGTCCGATAGATACATAATCAGGAGAAAGTTCTATAGAAGTACCACTTACCCCGTCATCAGCGTGGTAGCTTCCATGCTGCTTGTACCAAGGTTCTCCGCTCTTATACTCCGCGCGTGTCGTAAGCGACAACTTTTCGTCATGGTCGAAACTAAACTCATACGTGCCGGCTATCGTTTCAAAACTACCGAGCATCTTTTTAACAAGGTCGGGAGTTTTTTTAATGAGTTGATCCCAGCTTGCCGTTTCGTTGAGATCAGGCAACAAGGTTGCGACCATTTGCCGATACACGTCGATAGTTGTTTTGAGCAAGGCGGTTTGTTCTGAAGGTGTTTTTGCGGTAAAGTCCGTATATGATACCTCGGTAAAGTGCTGAACCATCTCTCCGTAGAATAGCTCTTCAGTCATTTCCACTATCGGCGGCAAGTCAAAAACGGGTACATCTAAGGCTGCTTTGAGTTCAGCCAAGGTTAACGATTCTTTCCCTGCAAGTTCCTTTAAGCTGCGAAAGCAGGAGCTATGGCGGGCTATCATGAGTGTTTTTGCTCCGTCATAATCGTACCAGCCGCCGGTACTACCCGGAATGTACTTATGGGTTTTCTGTATCGTAATCTTGTTTCCGCCGGGTGACTTATACAAATACCGGTTCCCATTAATTATTTTTCCGTTGTACGAATGTGTTATTTCAATCTTCGTGTCGGTAATTTTGCAGAGTCTGTCGCCGTTGTCAATCATTTCTACCTTGTTGACCGTTACGTCAAAGTTTTTTGTATCATTTCCTAAAGTTGCCGTGAGCCTTAGGGTATATTCTTTGAAATCGGGAATTACTGTAAGTTTTTTTCCGGCAGTGTCAATCGTGAAACGAGGATCGTTGCTTTCCCACGTTATCCTGTTGTCGCCAGTGTTTGGCAGTATAGCAAGGTCATAGATGCCACCGTCAAATTTGCTCGGAAGCGTCAGTGCGTCTAAAATCGCCTTATCATCGTTCGCTTCGTTTGTACCCGCAACGGTTACGGAAAACGTTTTCTCTTTTGGTTTTCCGTTTTTCTTGGCAGTTGCCGTAAGCGTTACGACAGTTGTGCTTTCAGGATGAGTTACCTTTCCAAAGTCAGCACCGGGTGTCGTGGTAATAATTCCGTCGGGTGATGCTTTCCATGTTATGCCTTCGCCGATGAGCGAAATTTTAGTCGTAGCCTTTTCGACAACGAGCGGTGTTACCTTGGCATCATTGAGTATCCCGTCAAGCGTTTTGCTTGCCGTAATCGTTATCGTAAAGTCATCGGTTGGTGCATAGTCAAATGCTATGTGCCCTCGACTGTCTTTTTCGCCTTGCTTGACACCGTTTATTTCGACGCGGCCAAGTTCATAGCCGTCCTTCGGTTTCACGGTAATACGGCATGTTTGCCCTTTAACAATAACCAAAGGTGAAGAATAAGAAATGCCGCCATCTTTGATTATTCCTATCTCGCAGGAAGCGGCTCCCTCATCAGGGATGATCTTCACTGTTGGAGTTACTGTTTTTTCAAGCGTAACGGAGACGGTCGTATTGCCTGTAACCGTCAATTCAATAACGTGATAACCAAAAAAAGGTGTCTTTTTTCCGTCGACTAAAACGTTCCATTCAAGCACTTCAAAACCGCCGGCATGGGTTACCGTAAATATAATTGTATCGCCGTATTTCGCTTTTTGTCCGCTCGTAAACGGCTCCCCGTTTTTTTTTGTCGCGCTGAGCGTACCGTTTTCAGGGTTTTCAAACGATATCGTGCATTGCTTTTTTTGAAGCGTGCAAGTTACCGTGACACGCTCCGTTATCGTTGCCGTCGCCTGAGTCGGATCGCTCGAGTTTTGCTCAGCCCCGCTCCAGTTTTTTACCTCCCAGCCCGGTGCCGGCTGCACGGTAAATGTCAGTGCCGTTCCGTGACGCACTTTTTCTAAATCCGTTTCCGCGAGCTGCCGCCCCTTTTCAAATACCGTAATAGTGCCGCCAGTCGGCTGGCTTACGCTTACTTTATGCTCTTGGTACTGCGTGAGCGATACGGTGTATTCGTTAACGAGTGTAGGGAGCGTTTTATCGTGCAGCGTAATTTTCAAGGTGTTTACTTCGTTCGGTGTCAGAGTCCAGATATTGCCGTTCAGTTCAGGATCAAAAATAATATCCGCCTCATTGCTCGTTGTGCATTTGACCGAGACGCTTTCTTTCGTCGTTTCACCGCAATCGATACTTGATGAATCGAATGAAATGCTTTTTCCGTCAATCGTGAGCGTTTTGAGCGTTGGGGCTGCTTGATTAATCGGTTTTGAAACTCCTCCCGAAACGGAAACATTTTCGGCAAGTGCAAATGTATGAACGATTTTGCCGTCTTGCTTATCCTTGAAAGTTTCGGCATTTATTTTCAAAAAGTTAACTCCGTAACCTTCATCTGCTTTAAGCGTAACGCTGAGTTTCGTTCCTTCAAGAATATTTTCCAATTTGTTACCGCTCAGCTCGTTTTCGTTTTCGGTAACGCTTATTTTTCCGTGTTCCGCTTGCGTTACCGTGACGGTGAATTTGCCCTTATCGGTAATCGTGCCGCTTATCGCAAGCGATGTTTCAACTTTGTATTTTTTCACAATGATACAGGGGTCCTGCCCGTCATCATTTGCCGTCGTGTATTCCGTATCGCCGATTTTCAGCGAGGCGGCTTTTTGCTCCGGCTTATTCGCTTTGAGCGTAACGGTGAGTTCGGTTCCTTTCGCTACTTCAAATGCTGTCGAAATATCGACGGGGACACCGCTGCCGCTTATCTTAATAGTGCCGTCAGTCGGTTGCGTTACCGTTACCTTGACTTTTTCAACAGGCAGCTTTTGCCCATCGCCCTTTGGTGGCGGGGATACGGGTGGATTACAGCTACTGAGTGCAAAAAGCAAAAAGCTTGCCATACAAACAAAAAACAGTTTTTTCATAAAGAGATGCTCCTTATCATTAAAATTTGTCTTCGCTGCAATTATTCTTTGCATGAAAACCTGCCATCATAATAGAAAAAAAATAAAGTCAATCGTAAAATGGAAAACAGTTTTTCATTATAAACAACAGTCGATGAATATGTCGTTTTTCTTATTTCTTGTCTTCTAAAATTGCTCCTTTTTTTTCACATTTCTTTTAATCAATCGTAATTTTCCCTATACCTGTATGTAGTTATGAATATTATAAATATTCAATTGCCACAGCAACTAAATAAAATGCCATTCATTTACGTCTTTTTCAAATAGTATGCTATACGTTTTTTGTCTTTTACCTTCTTACCATCCGCTCAATCATTCCGACAATGTCATCGTGTTTAAGCTGCTTTTCAAAAGTGACATTGAGCCCTTCGCTTTTAAGCGTTTCAAAAAATAGTTATCTTAGGGTAAATTCGTACTATGGTTTCAGCAAAAACATACTATGTTTTGGGTAAAAACATACTGTGTTTTTTTTTAAACGTACTATGTTTTAAGGTAAAGCACAGTACATTTTTGGTCAAATCGTACTGCGTTTTTGGCAATGCGTAACCGGTAACACTTAAAATAAATTTTTCAATGATTTTACAAGGGCATAAAATCAAAATAGATCTTGTGGTATATGTAAAATGTAACAATCAAAAATGCGACAGTAAGTAAAACAATCATTTATCAGTATTTCATCGTAAAAAAATATATTGCGTTATTTCGTTTTTAAAATTTTCGACACTATCATAATATTTATTTTCTTGTCGTAATTTTTTTATCAGCGCATTGAATTTGATTTTAAATATAAAAAAATTTCGTTTCGTTATATGAGCTTGAATTCCATTGCATGCAATGTGCTGTAAAGCTTGACGTCTATCGGTATCGTCAGCAATTGAATACATAAAAAGTGATATAAAAGCAATGAGGAGTCCAGTACTTTTTTCATATATCCAAAGGGTGAAGAAATGCCGAAAAGTATTTCTTGGTCTAATGTTTTTCCGTTACAGTAATTATTAATCTCAAGATGAACGGCTTTTTTATATCCTAATCGAGATAAAAAAATCAAAACATTATTGTTAGAAATTTTCTTTTTTAATATTTTAATTATATATTTTTTTTGAGTAAGTGTTGCATACTTTATAATATAATTTTCAATTTCAATTTGACAATAGTTATCTTTTATATTTATTTGTTCTGTATCCGGAATTTCCACTTCAAGAATTTTATCAATATATTCATTATTCGTACATCTTCTCCAAAAAAGTGATATGACGCTGTTTACTGTAGAACTCCTTTTTGTATTTTTATACGCTTGAATTTCTTTTTTAGTGCTGAGAAATAATAAATCCTCTATCTTATTTTTAAATTTATCATTATCAATATTTTTTAATATAAAATCCATACATTGTGCATATAGATCTTCGTTTTGTATGTGATGTATGTTGTCTAAACAATATTCCAGCATATCATTTACAGTACAGTCGAACACTGATGAAAGCCAATCGTAGACACTGGAAAATTCACCGCAGCTAAAGTCGGTCGTAATTCTTATCCCCGGCGAAATTAAAAAGTACCCACATGGAATAAAACAAAAGCTGAGTATATTTCTTTTATCAAGCCAATCAGGACATGTATTGTTATACATAGTTCGCACATAATAAATGAAATGTATGATTACTTGATGCTGCATTTTATAATTACTTAGATCAGATATGCTGCAAGTTTTCATAAATTCATTCATTTCCTGTTCCATGCTCTTCTCTATTTTTTCATATATGCGTTTATGCGTGCGAATAAAATTAATTGCTTTATCATCTTCACTATGGTATACAAAGAATTGAAAAATAAAACGCCAATAGAATTTATCCGATTGAAACCAATTATTTATGTTATCCGTTAAATTTAATCTATTGATGTTTTTATTATTATCTGATATATCAAATAAAAAATTAATTACCGATGATGAAAAAACAGGCGGCACGTGGTAGGAATTTTTATAATCAACGTTAATTTCATCTTGAATTTCTTGGATTCGTAGATACAGTAGCTTACCTCTTTCCGTTTCATCGGGATAAAAATCTTTGTTACGGTCAATAAACTGAAAGACATTACTAATTTCTGTCAACAAGGCATTTTTATTAAGCAATATTTCCTCTTCACGGCTTTCCATCGCTTGTATATCCGCATTAAGTTTTTCCTGTTTGCTCTTTTTTACTGCTTTACTACTCCGATCTTGCTCAAAGATAGAAGAACTTTCATATACTTTTTTATGTATGACTTTAATATGTGATTTTGTTCTTTATTTAGTATAAAACACACTATATCCTTATGGAGGCACTGATTAATTCAATCGAGAATTAATCAGTGCCCACCTTTAAAA
>CALDWC010000084.1 GCA_937923945.1 uncultured Treponema sp. | reverse complement strand
AAACAATTAGGAAACGCTGTTAAACGGCGTCAAGCCTTTAATCAGCGTTTCCTTACCGGATTTTTTTATTCATAAATATAAATCAATAAAAGCGGATCGACGGTCAAGCGCGTCATCGATTTTGCGTCGCGTCTGTCCTCCCTATTAATTGCAATCAAGCATTAAAAGTGTGCGTCATCCAAAATGATGATGTCTACACGGCGATTGTACGCCCGTCCTTCTGCGGTGTCATTGGAAAATTTCGGCTGGGTGTCCGCATAGCCTGCAACGGAAAAGCGGTTTTCATTGGCGCCGAAATCGGTCAAGCTATGGAGAACGTTAACTGCCCGTGCCGTTGAAAGCTCCCAGTTACTCGTCCATACATCGCTGTCGATCGGAGTATTGTCCGTGTGTCCTTCAATGCGAAATTTTCGTCCGGAGACTATATCGGAAGATAAAAACTGCGCAATGTGCATTATCGTTTCCCGCGTTTCTTCGATGTTGAGTTCAGCACTGCCTTCTCTAAAAAAAGCATCGGACGCAAGAGAAATAACCACTCCGCGTTCATCATTCGTTATCGTCAACTTGTTGGATTTTATTTCCGGTGTAAAAAGCGATACTGCTTTTTTTAACGCGGTACCCATTGTTTTACCTTTATCCTGCGAAGGAAGCGAATTGATAGTATTGCCTAAATCGGAAGCACGACCGATTGAAAGTGAAGTCCCACCGCGAGTCGGATCGCCCGCAATGGAAGCCATCGCCTGCAATTGCACTTCATCTATTTCACTCGGATTAAACAACATAACAAAAAAACACAACATCAACGTAACCATATCCGAATAAGTAGTAAGCCAACCTTGTGTCGGCGCTTTTGCTTTTTTATTTTTTCGTTCTTGTGCCATTTTTAATCCTTAATTCCAACTTCTGAATAAGCTAATCACGCAAAAACTCGGCTTCGATCGCTTCGGCATCTTTCGGCTCAAGATACGTCATCAACTTTTGGGTTAAAATTCGCGGATGATCACCCGCTAAAATTCCTAAAACGCCTTCGATAACCATTTCTTTTGAGCGCACTTCACAATCGTTTTGATATTGGAGTTTCGTTGCCATCGGAATAAAAAGCCAGTTCGCCAAAACCGAACCGTAAAAGGTGGTAACCAAGGCGGTTGCCATGTTCGGTCCGAGAGCGGTTTTGTCTTCGAGGTTGAGCAACATACCGATCAACCCCATAACGGTTCCCAACATACCGAAACCGGGGGCTAAGGTTGCCCAAACGTTCAAAACGGAAATCCACACCGCATGCCGCTCTTCCATTTGTGTCAACTCATTTTCCATCAACGCTCGAATCGCTTCACCGTCAATACCGTCAATAGCATTTTGCAAACCGGTTCTCATAAAGCGATCTTCAAAATCATCAATTTCCTCTTCCAAAGCGAGCAAGCCGTTTCGGCGGCTTTTTTCGGACAAGGCAACCAGCTTTTGCACCAGTTCTTTTTCGCGGTAATCAACTTTTTTAAATACGCGGCGGCATACTTTAAAAATGCCGACAACATATTGCAGCGGGTATGAAACATACAAACACATGTATGAACCGCCGACTGTAATGAAAAGCGACGGAATATGGAACAACCCGTTGAGTGAACCGCCGGTATAACCGCCGAACACAATAGCCGCGATACCGCCAACAATACCTATAAATGACGCTATATCCATAACTTACCTCTTTTCCGATGGAGGAATATTCTTAATAACTACATTAGTGATTATATCATTTTTTCTCATTTAATATAGTCAGTCCTCTCTCTTTATCGGAATATACAACAAAAAGTTTAGAATTTTGGAAGCGTTTTTTCCATAACAAGGAAAACAAAAGGATATCTCAAAGGTTGTGTAATCATTTAAAAATAGTAACAATGCGCTGCGGAACAATCAGTAACGCCAATAAAACCGCCGCAATGATAAAAGTCAAAAACCGTGCATTGTTAAAGTAGTAAAAACCGAGTACCAGCGACAGCGGAAAACACAATACGAGCAGTAAACCGATAGCGATTAAAAAAGCGACAATTTCCGGAAGCGCTCCGAATGAAAGAAAAATTTTGAGTAAAAGCTCCGATAAAAACACCGCCGTAAACATCAGCAACAATAAAATTTCAAGCCGAAAAGTTTCCGGTTCGTTCCGGTAGGTAAAAGTCGCTGAAATAAATAACACGGTGAATAAACCTAAAAGCATTGCAGGTATATTAAAAAAGGTTTCTTCAGAAAGTGAGAACGAAAAGAGCAAAAACAACGGAATCGCAATGAGCATCGGAATCAAGAAATAGTGCAGATAAATCCGCATTGTTTCACGTATCACGGAAGCGGAACCGGTGAGACCGGTCAATGAAATCCAGTTCAGTATAATACAAGAAATAACGCCGAGAAAAGCACCTTGCAAGAATACCGCAAAGCCCCGAGCGCGTTCTTCTTTGCTCATCAGATAATATAATATCCCTGCTAAAAAAGTACTATATACTAAAATCATCGGCTTTTGCTCTTATTATAAAAACGTAAAAAAAAAGGCGCCAATCAGAATCGAACTGATGCATAAAAGTTTTGCAGACTTCTCCCTTACCACTTGGGTATGGCGCCAATGTTCTAATAGTATACGGAAAAACAGTTTTTTGTCAAGTCATATTTCGCTAATTTCCAAAGAATTAATTGGCGCTTCCTATTTTTCAAACACCGGGTAGCATTCATAGCCGGCATTCCGTAATTTTTCCGAAATTGACACACCGTTACTTTCGTTGACCACAACCGAAAACGAAGTGGAAGCGTTTTTTGTTTTGGCAATCACGTGAGCCGGAAATCCTTTTCCAACAAGTTCAGCAGCCAGCGAGTCCGCATTTTCTTTCGTTTTGAAAAAACCAACCTGATAATAAAGCGGCTTTTGCGTTCCCGGCGGAGCCGACGTTTTTGTCACCGGCGCGTTTTTATTTGACGTCTGTTCAGCCCTCGCGGATACAGAGCCGGCACTGTTTTTCCGCGGCATCAAGTACCAAAACGCAACCGGCGAAACCGTTGCTTTATTTTGTACCGTTTCCGCTTCCATACTTGCCGGGAACTCTTTCACAAGTCGGTTTTTCGCCTGCGCATCGCCGGTGAGCCAATACAGTGCAAAAAGCAGTGTCGGCATATAGCCGGCGTATTTCGCATCGGCAATGCAGCGTTGCAGCGCCGCGCGGTTTTCATTAAAGTTTGCGTCATCTTCCAAGCCGGCGAGCAGCAAATACACTTCCGCTTGCGTTTTGACGGCATTATCAGCCGCTTGTGCAATAACCGTGTTGAGTATGTACGCACTGAGTTGACTGTCGCCCGCCAAAAAATACGAACGGGCGGCTTTGAGGTTTAATGCAAAGACCGCTTCGGGATCGGCTTCAAGGAGCGCCGCCTGCGAATACTGCTCGGCGGCTTCGGCGTATAAATAATTTGTTTCCGCATAAGCGGCTAAAATCTTGCGCGCTTGCAATGTATCGGAAGCGGCATTGAGTTTGGCGATTGACGCGGAAAATTTTTTTGCAATGACGGCGGGACTTTCGTCCGTTTCAACAAAATAAGCGGAAACGAGGGATTTCAC
The DNA here is from genome assembly GCA_937923945.1 of uncultured Treponema sp. GTDB lineage: Bacteria > Spirochaetota > Spirochaetia > Treponematales > Treponemataceae > Treponema_B. The sequence goes on along the minus strand of CALDWC010000084.1, from coordinate 13,785 downwards.
TTGCGGCGAAATTTCCGCTTGAGCGTGTAAGCCAATCGTAAAAAATATCGGACACAGAGAAAAAAATACCATTCTGAAATAACGATTCAGCTTTTGGTACAAACTTTGTTGATAAGAAAATAAATTAAACACCAGTTTTATTTTCGTCATTTTTTTTATTTTCTTTTAGTTTTTGAAACCATGATTTTTTTTCACCTTTCAGTTCGACTTCTTGAATGTTGTTCATCGCAGAAGCTCCCGTTGAAGTAGCCGAATCGTAATCTTTTTTCTCGGCAGTACGTTTTTCGTAATGTTTTTTTGAGCCTGAAATAAAAAAAGGGGCGGTAACCAAAAAGCCGATTAAAAATGAAAACAGCGCAAAGAGAAACACCGGCACATTTTCGAATGTCCGAAACCCGATACTGATGGTAACGCTGTTATTGAGGTTCACGCTCGCAAAAAGCGCAAACAGCAACAACACAATAATAAAATAAAAAGCTTTTCCTGACATATAAACTCCTGTTGTACTATGATTGACGGAACTTTCGGGGATTATACAACGGTACCGACAAAGGTCTTTCCGTTAATTTTTTCCAGCCGTACCTGCACAAACTGTCCGATTTTTTCCGCTCCGGCATTTTTTACCACAACCATTTCACCGGCTTCACTGTGACCGAAAAGCTCGGACACAGCATTCCGCGAATGAGACTCCAAAAGAACTGCGACGGTAGAATCCAGTTTTTCACGCATCTTCGTTTCCGTGAGCATCATCTGCAAATCAATCACTTTTTGGAGTCGCGCAATTTTTACCGGTTCGGGAATCCGGTTCGGCAAATCAAACGCTTTTGTACCTTCCCGCGGATTATAATGATACATAAAACTGGAATTAAATGCAACCGTCCGCATCAGCGCGAGCGTTGCTTCAAGGTCGGCTTCGGTTTCCCCGGGAAATCCCACCAAAATGTCGGTCGTAATCGCGATATCGGGAACTTTATTCCGCAACGCGGTCACAAGATTCAAGTAATGCGCGGCGGTGTATTTTCGGTTCATCGCGGTGAGAATCGCATCCGAGCCGTTTTGCACGGGAAGGTGTACTGCTTTGCAAACCCGTTTTTCGCGCGCAATCACGTCCATCAGTTTTTCCGACATATCTTTTGGGTGACTCGACATAAAACGGATCCATCGGATGCTATCGGCTTTTTCACAGCGGCGACATACGAGCGTGAGTAAATCGGGAAAATCGATTTTTTCTCCGTTGAATGATCCGTGATACGAGTTAACATTTTGTCCCAAAAGCGTAATTTCTTTTACACCGTGTTGTCCGAGCAACTCAATTTCGGCTAAAATCTGCGAAGCATCCCGTGAAACTTCACGTCCGCGCACATACGGCACAATGCAATACGAGCAAAAATTATTACAGCCGTTCATAATCGGTACAAAAGATTGAAAATCTCCTTCATGATAGGAGCTGTCGGCAAAAAGGTATGTTTCGTTCGAACTTTGGGGCGCCGTTTCCGGAAAATCGCGAACGTTTTTTTTGTTTGTTTCCGCTTCAAGCTCGGCAAAGATTTTTTCTAACACGGCGCGGTCGCCAATGCCGACTACAAAATCCACAAAGGGAAACCGCTCCGCGAATTCCGCTTTGAGCCGTTCCGCCATGCAGCCCATCACTAAAATTTTGACGACGCGTTTTTTCTTTTGCGCGGAATAAAAGCCCAGCCGTCCGAACACGCGGTTTTCCGCCGTAATGCGCACCGAACAGGTGTTAATCACTATGAGGTCGGCGTCTTCAGCGGTTCCCGATGTCCAGCCACGGCTTTTAAGCACATGCTCAACGCCGTTGGATTCGGCAACATTCATCTGACAGCCGTATGTTTCAAAAAAATAGGTCATTGTTTTTCAGTATAATCAACAGAGAAAGAAAAGTCAAACCGTACATAGCCCGCATGCGGAACGGTATTTTTACTCCCGCACACATAAAAAAACCGGTATGCATTTGCGTACCGGCTTTTTTCTCCGCTATAGAAAAGAGCTTAAACTAACAGCAATGACTTGGTGTCAAACTTAACATCAACGGCAACATCTTTGCGGTTATGTTCTTTTACTGCGGTAATGCCGACTTCGGAATAGGACGTTTGCTTTAACAGGAGAATCACTTCAATATCGTCAACAAAAGATTTTATCGTACTCGGAATACCGTCGGTAACATCAAGCTTTGCCGTAAACCAAATGGAAACCCCCAATTCTTTTGCAAGCTGCTTAAACTCGGCAATCGATTCTTTGGTCGCCTTGCTGAAATCAAAGTCGTCAATCATCAGCACGTGCGGCTTTGCGTTTGCGCCTTCCGTCAAAGCAGTAACCGTTTTCATAATCTGCGCCGTTGTAATCGTATCCTGATTGAAATTTAGCACCACGCGGTTTGCAATAATTTCTTCTTTAATCGCATCGGCACTTTCCAAATTCTTGTGCTTTGCGAGTTCTTCGTACATATTGTTGTACCACGCGACGGTGTAGTCTATTCCCTGACTAAACGAAATATGGAACACGCGGTTACCTTTCAATAACTCGTCAATGCCCAACTGCACCAGTAAACTCGTTTTTCCGACCCCTTTTTGAGCCGCAATAACGCCAAACTCACCGGCTTTCAAACCGCCACTCAGCGTTGTTTCAAGCCGCCGGATTGGGCTTTTTTCAATTAAATCTTTCTTTACCATAGTATCCCCCTATTTTTGTTCTGCACGGCGTTTTTCTTCATGCGCTTTGATTAATTCATCGCAAATGCTTTGCGGTGCTTTCCCGTACTTTTTAAATTCCATTGAATATTCGGCTTTACCCTGCGTTGAAGAACGCAAAATCGTTGAAAAACCGAACATTTCACTCAAAGGTACTTCTGAATCAACACGAGTGAACGTACCGTCTTCCGTTGAAGATATTATAATACCGCGGCGCTGATTAATCAAGCCGAAAATATTGCCCTGAAACTCCTGCGGTCCTTCGATAGAAACCTGCATAATCGGTTCCAAAATAGTCGGCTTCGCTTTCATATACGCTTCACGGAATGCACCGATTGCAGCCGCTTGGAACGCCATATCGGAAGAGTCCACCGGGTGGTACTGACCGTCGTTGATAGTAACCTGTACGCCCACAATGGGGAAGCCGATGAGGGTACCGCGTTTAACCGCTTCCTTGAAACCCTTATCACAAGACGGAATATACTCGGTCGGAATCGCACCGCCTTTGATATTGTTTACAAAAATATAATCGCCCTCGGTTGTCGGTTCGATAAAACCTGCAACACGACCGTACTGACCGGCACCGCCGGTTTGCTTTTTATGCGTATAGTTGAAATCCGCACGTTGAGTAATTGCTTCGCGGTACGCAACTTGCGGCATACCCGTTTCAACATCGCATTTATACTCGCGGCGCATCCGCTCAATGTACACATCCAAGTGCAACTCGCCCATTCCCTGAATAATGGTTTGGTTCGATTCGGGGTCAACATAACTTCTGAAAGTCGGGTCTTCCTTAATAAAGCGGTTCAGCGCTTTTGCCATTTGGTCGGAAGAAGCCTTATCTTTCGGTGTAATCGACAATGAAATAACCGGATCGGGAACATACATTGACGACATCGCGTAGTTCAAGCTTCCGCCGCAGAATGTATCGCCCGATGCACAGTCAACACCGAACAGCGCAACGATATCACCTGCAGCAGCTTCGTTAATATCTTCCATTTCAGCGGAGTTCATGCGGATTAAGCGTCCGATCTTAAACTTTTTGCGTGTGCGGCTGTTGTATAATTCTTCGCCTTTTTTAATCGTACCCTGATAAACGCGCACATAGGTCAGCTGACCGTACTTGCCGTCTTCGAGTTTAAATGCTAACGCAACGACCGGCGCATTTGCGTCCGACGACAGCGTCAGAGGCTGCTCATTGTTGTCCAAATCCAAAGCGGTGTTTTTAACTTCGGTCGGATTCGGCAAATAATCGATAACCGCATCCAAGAGCGGCTGAATGCCTTTATTTTTATACGCCGAACCGCAGAATACCGGCACGAATTTTTCCGCAAGCGTTCCCGCACGAACAGCCTTTTTAATCATTTCTTCGGTTTCGGTTCCTTCCAAAAATGCTTCCGCTAATTCATCCGAAAACATTGAAGCGGCGTCAACCATTTCTTCGCGGTATTTTTGCGCATCCGCTTTCAGGTGTTCGGGAATTTCCGCAACGCGTACCGTTACACCGCCTTCGCCTTCAAAGTAATACGCTTTCATTTTTACCAAATCAACTACCCCTTCGAGTTTATCTTCCAACCCGATCGGGAGCTGCATCATATAGGCATTGAGCCCAAGCTTTTCACGCAGTTGATTGCGCACTTTCAGCGGATTTGCACCGGTTCGGTCGCACTTGTTAACAAAAGCCAATCGCGGAACATGATAACGCTTCAGCTGGCGGTCAACGGTAATAGACTGCGACTGAACTCCGGCAACGGAACACAAAACCAAAATAGCTCCGTCCAAAACGCGCAATGAGCGCTCAACTTCAATCGTAAAGTCAACGTGTCCCGGAGTGTCAACCACGTTAACGGCGTGATTCTTCCATTTAACTTGTGTAGAAGCTGACTGAATCGTAATACCGCGTTCCCGTTCCAATTCCATGTTATCCATTGTGGCGCCGACTCCGTCCTTCCCGCGTACTTCGTGAATCGCATGGATTCTATCGGTGTAAAAAAGAATTCGTTCGGAAAGCGTTGTCTTTCCGGAGTCAATGTGAGCGCTAATCCCAATGTTTCGCATCATTGTAATGTCTGCCATAAAAATACCTCTATGTACCAAAAATTGCTTTTAAGCTCAAAACCTTTCAAGCCATGAATTTAAAATAGTATTGGCATAGTATACTCAAATTCATAAAAAAGTCAAGCCGCAGTAATCTGTGTTTTCAATTAACGAAAATAAATACAAAAACGTACATCTTGATTTTTATCGCAAACGGTGCTATAATGGCAAGATTTTTTTTGATATTAAGGAAACATGGTATGAAAAAATTGAACGCGATTGAAATGGAAAAAGCATATAACCCGAAAGATTTTGAAGAACGTATTTATGCGGAATGGGAAAAAAATAATTTGTTTGCCCCGCAAGATTCTCGAACCGGGAAAACTTTTGTCATTTCACTTCCGCCTCCGAATGTTACGGGAATTCTTCACATCGGACATGCACTCGACCATGTGCTGCAGGATACGCAAATCCGTTTTCACCGCATGTGCGGCGATAAAACCCTCTGGGTACCGGGAACCGATCATGCAGGAATCGCAACGCAAAATGTGGTGGAAAAGCGGCTCCGCGAAAAAGGCAGGTTGCGGAAAGATATGAACCGCGATGAATTTATCGCCTACACATGGGAAATCGTAAAAGAACACAAAGCGACGATTACCGGTCAGATGAAACGGCTCGGCGATTCCGTGGATTGGAGCCGCGAACGGTTTACCCTCGATGAAGGACTTTCAAAAGCGGTGCGAAAAATTTTCGTCGATCTTTATCATAAAAATCTTTTATACCGAGGAAATTATTTAGTAAACTGGTGCCCGCGCTGCGGTACGGCTCTATCAGACGATGAAGTGGAACACACCGACAAAAAAGGCGCAATGTACCATATTTACTATGAACTCGCCGACGGTGCAAAGCTGGCGGACGGCGGAACTTTGCTGGAAATTGCGACGACACGACCGGAAACCTTACTCGGCGATACCGCTGTTGCCGTGCATCCTGAAGACCCGCGGTACAATTATTTAATCGGCAAGTCGGTGAATTTACCGCTGACCGGTCGAAAAATCCCCATTGTTGGCGACACGTACGTTGACCGCGAGTTCGGTACCGGCGTCGTAAAAATCACCCCCGCGCACGATCCGAACGACTGGGAAGTCGGCACGCGGCACAACCTCGAAGTGATTAATATCCTCAACGCGGACGCTACTTTAAATGATGCCGTCCCTGAAAAATACCGCGGGCTCACTACGGAAAAAGCGCGCAAGGCGGTAATTGAAGATTTAACCGCGCTGGGACTTTTTAAGGAAAGCGAAAAAATTACCCACGCCGTCGGTGAATGTTACCGATGCCATACGACCGTTGAACCGTATTTATCGAAGCAGTGGTTTGTTAAAATGAAGCCGCTCGCCGAAAAAGCGCTGGCAGCATGGAAAGCGGGCGATGTGGTGTTTTATCCGAAAAAATGGGAAAATACCTATTCGCATTGGCTCAATAATATTCGGGACTGGTGTATCAGCCGCCAGCTTTGGTGGGGACATCGGATTCCGGTATGGTACTGCGATGATTGCGGTGCCGAAATCGTCAGTGAAACCGATATCATCGAATGTCCGACTTGTCACTCGAAAAATCTACGCCAGGATCCCGATGTACTTGATACGTGGTTTTCGTCCTGGCTTTGGCCGTTTTCAACGTTGGGTTGGCCGGAAGCAACCGCCGACTTGGAAACTTTTTATCCGACAACGGCATTGGTTACCGGCTACGATATTCTCTTTTTCTGGGTGAGTCGTATGATTATGGCGGGTTTGCAGTTTACCGGCAAGGTGCCTTTTAAGTATGTCAACTTGCACGGACTAACCCGCGACAAGCAGGGACGAAAAATGAGTAAGTCGCTCGGAAACGGCATTGACCCGAACAAAATTGTTGACCTGTACGGAGCCGACGCTTTAAAGTTTACGCTCTGCTTTATGTGCGCCCAGGGGCAGGACATTATGATTGACGACGACGCCTTTAAGTTCGGTTCAAAATTTTCCAACAAAATATGGAATGCAAGCCGGTATATTTTATCAAACCTAGAAGGACGCGAAATTTTACCCATCACTGAAAAAGATTTGAACGAACTCGATCGCTGGATTTTTCACCGCTTAAATGCAACGGCAAAAACGATGCGGGAAGCGCTTGAAACCTACCGTTATAACGACTCGGCGCAAGCAATTTATGAATTTTTTTGGAATGATTTTTGCGATTGGTACGTTGAAGCGACCAAACTTGCAATGAAAGAAGGAGACGGCGCAGAAAAAGACCGCACTATTTCGGTGCTGCTCGCCGTATTGGAAGAATCTTTGCGGCTACTCCATCCCCATGTGCCGTTTGTCACCGAAGAAATTTATGCAAAGCTGCCCGAAAATTGCGTGTTCGGAGCGAAGCAAAGAGCCGCGCATCTTATCACGGCGGAATTTCCGGAATTTTCCGAAAAGCGTATCGCAGAGGCGGCAGCAAAAAAATTTACCGCATTGCAGGAAATTGTCCGAAATATCCGCACCCTGCGGGCGGAATGCGGAATTGAACCGCAGGCAAAACTGCACTGCTGCTTGCTCGTTCAGGAAAATTCGCCTGCCGCCGAAAGTAAAAAACGCAGCGAAATTATTTCGATGCTCGCCGGTTTGAGCGAACTGAAATTTATCGATTCCGTTGAACAAAAACCGAAAACGTCCGTAGGAACGGTCGGTGAAGGTTTTGAAGCATTTATTGTTGCCGGTGAAAGCGTGGATGCGGAAAAGCTCATTGCGCGGTTTGCAAAGGAAATTGAAAAAGAAACAGCCAATTTGGCAAAATTGGAAGCAAAGCTGCAAAATAAAAACTTTATCGCACATGCGCCTGTCGAAGTGATTGAAAAGGATCGGACAACGATTGCGGAAGTAAAACGCCGCATTGAAAAACTTTCGCATTATCAAAGCGAGCTTTCAAGCCGATAATAACGATGAAACCAAGGCAGGACAGACGTTCGAGGGAATACATAATGAAACAGCAGGAAACGACACGAAGGGATTTACGCCCGTTGACTTCAATCCACATAGCTCCATACATGCAAGTTGCAACCGCTTTAATCGGCAAGGCACGCGAAGGCGGCGGCAACATGTTTCGGCACCAAGTCGACACGATGAGCGTTCTCATCGATTACGGTTATATCGACAGCATTTTGCTGAAAGCCGCCTTGATTCACGATGTTATTGAAGATATCGATGATTTTAACGTTAACGATATTCTCTCGATTGACTCGGAAGCCGGACAAGTGTACAACCTCGTCTTGGAAGTTACGAAAAAAAAAGGGCAGAAAAAGCCCGATTACCTCAAAGGCATTATCAAACACGGTTCGGAAAAAGCAAAAATTTTGAAATGCGCCGACCGCATCAGCAATATGGTCAGTTTGGGTTTTGTCAACGAACCGGAATTTATCGAGCGCTATTGCGATGAAACCGAAGTGTACGTATTTCCGATTGCGCTTGCAGTCAATTTCAATATGTACGAAGAACTTTTACACCTCGTGATGTCGCGCCGAAAATATCTTTCCGATTCCGGTTATTTGCTGCGCGATACAAAATGTGAACACGCCGACAGTTTTCGATAAAACCGTAAACTCGTTTTTATCAGCGTAAGGAGGCACTGATTAATTCAATCGAGAATTAATCAGTGCCCACCTTAAAAATCGTTGTTTCGAAAATGTTCAGAATCTACCTTATTATACTGAACATTGAGAAACAATAGGGAAACGCTGTTAAACGGCGTCAAGCCTTTAATCAGCGTTTCCGTAAGCATTCAATTTTCACACGATTGTTCCTCCTCTTTTATTTTTTTGTAAACTGTGATATGTTCAGCAAGTGAAAAAATTTATTTTTATTCCTGTCATTGTATGCGTCCTTTTTGCTTCGTGCAATAGTGATGTGTTTTATATAAAAATGCCCGCCGACGCCGAAGAAGGGAGTACGCCGCACTTTGAAGCATATACGAAAGCCGTTTCCGCCGAACGGAACGCGCTCCACGATTTTTCCTGCGAAACAATTACCGCAGATATTAGCGTTCCGGAATTGCCGAATGCGGTATGGTTTACCGCACGTACACCTCGTTTCGGATCCGTCAATGCAAAAACCGGCGGTGAAATTTTTTATCGAATTGTCGAGTTTCCGCCGACGTTCCGTTATTGCGGACCGAACTCAAACGCGGAAACGCAAGAGCTTTTTTGGACGAGCATGCCATTATTGGATGTTTCTCCCTTTGACTATTCGTTCATGCCGTCCGCTGCAACCGCATGGAGTTTTGCCGATGACGGAAAAACCGTATACTATAAGTTGAACGAGCGGGTGCGCTGGTCGGACGGCTCGCCCTGCACCGCCGACGATTACTGTTTTGCGGTTACACTTTTTACGTCAAAAGCAATTGTTGATCCTTTCTTTAACGCCGATTATGCGCCGATTACCGTGCGGAAAATTACGGACTACTGCATCGCCATCAGCTATGAACATGCGGCAAACTTGAGTGAACCGGAACTTTTAAGTGCAACGAATATTAAACCCGTATCCAAAAAATTTTACAACGGAGTTGTTCCTGAAAACTGGGTATACGAGTATAATACCGCGATTGAACCGACAACGGGACCTTACATTTTGACGGAATATGATATGAATAAAGGCTTACGGTTTTCAAAAGTACAAAATTGGTGGGGACACGAATATGAGCATTATAAAGGTATGGCAAATTTTGATGCAATAAATTATTTTTTAATTTTAGGAAATACCAGCGCAGCGATGAACCATTTCAAAGCCGGAAAGTTTGATATTTTAGACTTGGACGACTCGCAGAGCTTTTTGGCAAGTTTGTCGGAATCCTGCGTTACGGAAGGTTTTGTAACGCCTTGGCGTACACGGTATATACCGCGTATCGGCATGTGGGGCTTTTTCTTTAACACGGCGGATCCGCTGTTAGCGAACAAAACGCTGCGGAAAGCCCTTTTTTACGCCCTCGATATTGAAGGTATCAAATCAACGACATACGCGGCAAACCTGACTCGACTTACAACATTGGGACACGGAGAGATTTTTGCAGGGGTAGATTTCAACAACGAATCGCTGTCTGCTACACCATTTGACATTCAAAAAGCAAACGAACTTTTTAATCGCACGGAATTTAACGAGTTCGACCGTACCGGAATCCGCAAAAACAAAAAAGGAAAAAACTTGCGGCTAGAAATTTTACACGCAAAACCTCTCCCGAAGCAAATTTTGGGCTATCTCAACCAGCAAGCAAAAAAAGCGGGCGTGGAACTATCGTTTCGGTATTTGCGCGACGGTGCAGTTGAAAAAGTTTCGCAAGGCAAGTTTCAAATTTATTTTGCAGAATTTTTGGGAGCGACTGTTCCCAATCATTATTACGATTTTCATTCATCGTTTGCGGAAACCGGCAATATGACTAACATTTGCGCCTTGCGCGATCCGCCCCTTGATGCAATGCTTGAAACGTACAGCGCCCGCAAATTACCGCTCACCGAACTTGCCGAATTAAATAAACGCATTGAATCCCGTGTGATGGATGACTTTGTGTTTTTACCGTTTTATTACAGCTCGGTAAAAAGCTTTTTAACATGGAAGTGGATTTGCTTTCCCGCGTGGATAAATCATCCGCACGATGAAAACTTTACCCATACACAATTCAGTTACGCATGGTTCGATCAGGGCATTTACGATGATGTCATCCAAGCTCGCACCGACAAAAAACTCTTGCCGTCCTATGCATTTGACCGAGTTGAATAAGTATGCGTCTCATTTTAATCGGAATGCCGCGGGCGGGAAAAACGAGCGTTGGAAAATGCTGTGCGGAAAAATTGCAGCTTCCGTTTTTTGACACTGATACCCTCCTTTCCGCCCGCTTCGGTGTGTCTCCTGCCGAACTTTTTGGACGGTACGGCAGACGCGAATTTCGAGAACGGGAGTTTTGTACGCTCCGCAATTTTCTCCAAACAACCGATGATTTTGTACTCGCAACCGGAGGCGGCATTGTTGAACACGACGGTAGCCTCGCATTGTTAGCGGCGGAAAAAGCCGTCGCACTTGTTACCGCGCCGCTTTCGGTCATTACGGAGCGGCTGCTCCGCGAACAATCCGCCGGAAAACCGCCGCCGCGTTTTTTTCATAATGAGCAACCGGCATCGTCGCATTCGAAACCGACCAACGATGATTGCGGAGCTTTCATACAGGAAAAATTACATGCCCTCTTTGTGCGACGCGACTCCCTGTATACGAGTGTTGCCCGATATACGATTGTAAATGACGGCACCGTTGAAAAAGCGGCTGAAACGCTCCTAAGCCTCATCGAATGCGGAAGTAACTTCAAAGTCGCACCTCTACAATCCGATTTCACAAAATGCTGAAAAATCTTGTTTTATATAGTCAGCTATAAAAATATACGAATACAATCGAAAAGTCGGTATCACCTTTGGTAACCTACGGCGTTTCAGCCTTTTTCTCATCGTCGCGGTGTTTAATAATTTTTACCGTTTCGACGCGGTGTCCATCCATTTCCTGAATGATAAAATCCAAATTATTCCATGACGTCTTTTCAAAGCTGACGGGAATTTTCCCGAAAAGGCTGAATACAAATCCGCCGAGCGAATCGAACTCCTCAGTGGGAAACTCGACTTCCAGCAGTTCCTGTAAATCGTCAAGGTCGACACGCGCATCGCAAAGCCAAATTCCGTCGGCTATTTTGGTGATGTCGTCCTGCTCTTCGTCAAACTCATCGCGGATATCACCGACAATCTCTTCGATGACATCCTCCATGCAAACGATGCCGGAAACTCCGCCATATTCGTCAACCGCAACGGCGATGTGAATATGTTTTCGCTTGAAATCGCGGAGCAAGCTGTCAACCCGTTTACTCTCGGGAATAAAAAAAGCACGGCGGAGAATTTTTTTCAAGTCAAGCGGTTCTTTGTTTGAATACGTTTTAATAATATCCTTGACATACAAAATACCGACCACATTGTCAATCGAACCGTCATAAACCGGAAACCGCGAATGCCCGCTTTCTTTAATCTTTTCCAAAAGCTCTTCTTCCGTGTCTTCCGTTGTTAAAAAATCAACGTCGGTGCGCGGTATAATAATTTCTTTTACGGTCGTTTGTGATAAGTTAATCACCCCGTCAATCATTTTTCGTAACTCATCGGGGATATCTCCTTCCAAAGCTTTTTCCAATTCACTCTTCGGTTTAAAAAAATCAAATATCCCCATCGGTTACCTCGACTAAAATTTTTTCCTGTAATTGCAGCATCGGTTCGCACGCCTCATTCGTTTGGTGATCGTAACCCGCCAAATGCAAAACCCCGTGAACTAAAAGCCGCCGCAGTTCCTGCTTTTCCGGTTCGTTAAAGCACTCTGCATTTTTGTGTAAAGTTTCAAAACTGATTACAATATCCCCGGCGGCAAACGGATGTTTCGTTTGATCCGCGTTCTCGCTCGCCTGCGAAGAATCACTGAAAGCCGGTTTTACCGGTTCCCCCGCTTCCGATTGCGGAAACGAAAGTACATCGGTCGGCTCGTCAAGTCCGCGGTATTGTTTGTTGAGATTTTGAATAAAATCATTTGAACAAAACACAACTGAAAGTTCCCAGTTGTCATAATGGCAGGTTTTTAAAAGCGCGTGTAAAAACGCATTCGTTTTTTGTACGTCGAACCATTGCGGCGGCTCGGCATCTTCCGTTACATCAATATAAATATTATTCGGCATCCTCTTGTACCTTCTTTTTTGTCGTTTTTTTTGCGACCGGCTTTGTCCCCGCTTTTGCAGCCATCTCATCTTTTTTTTCGGCAACAGAACTTCCTTTTTCGGGGGGATTTTTCACCGAAGCATTTTTGCTCGATTGTTCGCTTGGCTGTATTTCTTCTTTCGGCTTTTCCGCCGTTTGTGCAGAATCGGAATCACCAGAGTTTTTCCCTTCAGTTTTTTTGTCCGAAGGATAGTCAATCCGAGAATGATAATATCCGTACAAGATTTCAACAAATGTTTTTTTCACAATTGCGATTTCACCAAAACTCAAAAGTGAATCACTCAACTGATCCGCATCAATTTTTGATTTTACCAATATATCGATTGTTTTTTCAAAAAAACTCTTCAAATCGCTCACTTTTTCTTTGGCAATCTTTGCACGGCAAGCCGCTTCAACGATGTCCGCCAACATTACAACGCTCGCTTCTTTTCCGTGCGGTCTCGGTCCCGGATATGAAAAATCCGCTTTGCTGATATTTTCACCTTCCGCTTCCAACGCTTTGTGATAAAAAAATGAAATCAAACCGTTACCGTGGTGCGTTGCAATAATATCAATGACTTCCTCCGGTAAATGCAAATCACGCCCCTGTGCAATGCCGAGTTTTGTGTGACTTCGGATAATTGTGGCGGAAAGCCGCGGATTTAATTCGGTGTGTTTGTTTTCTCCCGTTTGATTTTCCACAAAATATTGCGGATTTTCCATTTTGCCGATATCATGATAATACGCCCCGACGCGAGCTAAAAGCGGATTCGCCCCAATAGCACGACAAGCGGCTTCCGCAAGGCTTGCAACGAGAATAGAATGGTTATATGTTCCCGGTACCGTTAAAAGCATTTTTTTCATCACGCTTGAATTAAGATCGGAAAGTTCCATGAGACGAAAATCGGTCGGGATATTAAAAGCCGATTCCAAAATAGGCAAAAAACCCAAGATAAAAATACCGGTCATAAAACCGTTGATCGCCGTTCCGAACATAATTTTCAGTATCGGAGCCTGTTCACCGAATAGCGTAATAACACTGAACGCCAAGAGCGGATTAATGAACGTCAATTCCAATGCCGTTTTTATTAAATCAATACGCTTATCGCTGATGTGAATAAACGCAATTCCGGCGAGACTCGAAAAAAGCACATACAACGCAATCGGAAAGTTTAAATCAACCGGGATCAAAATCATCAGCGACATAACCACCGCGTGCAGCACTGCAACTTTTTTTGAAATCAAAATCGCGCT
>CALDWC010000083.1 GCA_937923945.1 uncultured Treponema sp. | reverse complement strand
TTCACTGGCGATGCGGTATTTTTGGCGGACTCCCGCAATTGCGTATTTTATTTCGCTTTCGACGGGTAACGCAACCCGCACTTCAATACAGTAGGCGTGGGCAATCCAGCCTTTTTCTTCAAGTTCTTTCCAAGGAACGTCGTAGCGTTTCGGACCGACTAAACTGAACACATCCGTTTCTAAGCCGTCTTCGCGTACCAAGGTCGCCGTCAATCCCAAGCGGCGGATAATCTGCAATTCAGCCGTGATACGAAAAATCGGTGCGGGCAGTAAATGAACTTCATCGTACACAATCAAACCCCAGCGCCGTTTTTTGAAAATTTCAAAGTGAGGAAATTCTTCCGTGTCGGATTTTCGCCACGTGAGGATTTGGTAAGTCGCAATAGTAACTTCGCGGATTTCTTTTCGTTCCGAAGCGTAAATACCGATTTGCTCACCCGTTAAGTTCGTTTTGTCCAAGATCTCGCGCCGCCACTGATACACGGCGGAAATATTCGGGGCTAAAATCAACGTGTTGGTTTTCAGTTCCGCCATCACCAATAAGCCAACCACCGTTTTACCCGCTCCGCAGGGAAGTACAATCGTACCGAAGCCGGTGCCGACTTGTTTTTCACCGACAAAAGTTTCGCAGGCGGTAACCTGATAATCCCGTGCCGAAAAATAGGCACCGGCAAGCGTTTTTTCGCGCAAAGAAATGGCGAGCGGCTCGCCTTCAATGAGCGGTACTTCATCTTTTACCGGCAAATTTTGTTTTAAAAGGAGCTGCTTGACTGTGCCGCGGTACAGTACCGGAAGCAAAAAACTTTTTTTGCTTTCACTTTCAAGGGTGAGGTATTTTGCCAATGCTTTAGTTGCCAAAAGCTCACGGAAAATTTTTTCGCGAGCCGTGGTGAGCCTCAAATAATTTTCATCATCGGCACTCACTAAACGGATGACGCCGTAGCGGTTCATCGTTTCGGTAATCCAAACTGCGACGGATTCGGGGAACGCAAACCGGCTGTACTTTTTCAAAAGGGCGATAATGTTTTCGCTTTTCAGTCCCGCACTGGCGGCATTCCACAGCGATAAATTCGTCAGGCGGTAGGTGTGCAGATGTTCCGGTGATTTTTCCAATTCCGCAAACGGAATGAGCGCATAACGGGCTTCTTTCGACTCGTCAGCGTGAACATCCAATAATATACTTTTATCTCCTTGAACGATTAACGGCTTTTGCATAGTCGCGCATTGTACCATAAACCCCAAAAATAGTCAAAGCATTTGAACCGGAATTTCCGTTTTAAATAGTTTTTATCGGTTTTTAAACCGAAGCGTGTATTTTTTTACGAAGCCGACCGGATTGTAGCCTTGCTTGGAGCGAATTAAGCCTTCTTTGCCTAGATCCTGCTCTCGGTTGATGTAAACGACTTGCGGCGGTAAAAAATTCGCAAAAGCATAATTGATATACTGAAATGCGCCGTCGTAGGTGATATCGGCTTTTTCAAAATACACGATTGCAGTGGTTCCGTCACCGGAGATTTCAGCGGCAGTCCATGCAACCGGTAATTTTTCGACATAAAGCACCAAGCCGATAATATTGCCGGCGTCTTCAATATGCTGTAAACACAAAGTTGCGGCGTCGTAATCGCCGTGTTCATTTCCGAGTGCAACCCACTTGTCCAATACCGCCTGCGCATCCGCAGTGTTTTCTTTGGTCAACGGCTTTGTTTCGATGCCGGTGTAGGTATTTTGAAACTTATTTACGCGATTTCTTTTTTTATGGAACCTTTTTCCGGAAAGATTTGCCAGCTCTTCCCGCAAATAAAGATAATCAAAATTATTGCGGTCTTCAGTCAGTTCAAAATCGGGATGCGAAAAAAGTGCTTTGTTTTCTTCGAGTAAGCTCGGCGAAATAAACGTGAGTTCTCTGTTTTCTTCTAAAAGCGTCCGTAAAAGCGGTTCGGTAATTTTTCCGTGCGGTATCATCGCAAAGGGTTTTCCTTCATAGCTGCCGCGGATTACTAACGTGGATTCTGTACGGGAAATTCGATAGGAGTAGTAGTCTTTGAAAAAGTATATGTTTGAAAAGAAAAAATCCGAAAGACCGTCTTTCAGCGGCGAAACAATTGCTTTGATTTCATCGCGCATTGAAAAATCGATTTCGGAAAATTCAGGAAATGTTGGGATTATCATATCGTAGAATATACTGAAATTAATGGCAAAAATCAATAGAAAAAGTATCGACTTTCAGTGTGCGGGGGAGGGGAGCGGCGTAAAAATATGCCCCGCTGCTCATTGTGCGTTTTGCGCTTTACTTTGCGGGGATGCGACGGGTCTCCATAGAAAATGCCGATGAAAGGCTTGACGCCGTTTAATCAGTGCCTTTTTTTAGCACTTTGTATTTTCAAATACATAGTCTCTATTTTTATGTACAGGCTTTGTATTTTCAGATACACAGTCTCCATTTTTATTTACAGGCTTTGTATTTTTAGATACATAGCCTCTATTTTTATTTAGAGGCGCTGTATTTTTTGATGCTGACACACGGGGATTCTTCGCTTGCACTCAGCAGGGTATTGGCTGTCATATTGAGGCAATGAAAGGGTGCCTTTTAAAAATCTAACCCAAGTTTTTGAAAGGCGACCTTAATTCTTGATTGAATTAATCAGTGCCTCCAAAAGTTTGGTAAATTTTTAAAATTTCTCGGCAAATATTTTAAAATATTTGGTAAATAATTTTAATTATTTGGTAAATATTTGGAGGAAATGCGGTAAAAATCGTTGGAGGTGCGCATATCTTTTTTAGCGAATGAGACAAT
>CALDWC010000082.1 GCA_937923945.1 uncultured Treponema sp. | reverse complement strand
AAGCGCTCATAAATCCTAGTTTTATTCTTAAAATATTACAAACTTGATTTCCGTGTTGATATGTAAACCAAGCGCAAAACAGAAAAGCGCATATAAAATAACTTGATATAAAATCGTATTTTCATTACATTTACGGTTATGCCGACACAAATAAATTCTGAAAATATTTTAGGTACCGACGAAATTAAACGGCTCATTTTTAAGCTTGCAATACCCGGTATTGTCGCTCAAATTATCAATATTTTATATAACATTGTTGACAAAATATATGTAGGACATTTAGAAGGAACGCAGGGGCTCGCACTTGCCGGACTCGGGATTTGCGCACCGCTCATTTTGCTGATTGCCGGTTTTAGCATGTTTGTATGCGGCGGAGCTGCCCCCATTGCCGCCATTTTTTTAGGTGAAGGCAAAAAAGAAAAAAGCGAAGAAGTGCTTGGCGTATCGGTATTTTTACTTTTATGCTTCTCGGTTCTCATCACGGTTCTTTCTTTTATTTTTCAGGATGCGCTTTTACGAATCTTCGGTGCTAACGGCGCCATATTTCCATATGCAAAAGCGTATTTCGGTATTTATCTCTTCGGAACCCTCTTTGTGCAATTGGCTTTGGGACTCAATACGTTTATCGCCGCTCAGGGAAAAGCTAAAACCGCTATGGCTTCCATCAGCATCGGCGCCGTCACAAATATTATTTTAGACCCGATTTTTATTTTTACGTTTGAGATGGGTGTTGCAGGTGCTGCGGTTGCAACCATTATATCCCAAGCTTTGAGTGCCGCTTTTGTTGTCTTCGTTTTAATTTCAGAGCGTTCCGCTATTCGATTAAAATTTAAAAACATCAAATTTAATATTCGGTACACGGAAAAAATTCTCGCACTCGGTGTTTCTCCGTTTATTATGCAGGCAACGGAAAGTGCTATCACGTTGGTGTTCAACAGGCAGCTGCTCATCTATGGAAGCGAACTCTATATTGCCGCATTCGCCATTATGCAAAGTCTCATGCAGCTCATTGTTATTCCCATTTCAGGTTTTACGAGCGGCGTGCAGCCGATTATGAGTTATAACTACGGCGCAAAAAAACAGAAGCGGGTTACCGACACCGTAAAGTACTCATTACTGATAACGCTCAGTATTGCCGTTATCTACAATATTTTTGTTGCATTATTTCCGGGGATATTTGCCGCACTTTTTACCGAGGAAGAAAATCTCATTCACCTCGTTGAAAAACACCTTGTAATTTTTATGCTCGGCATGTGGGTTTTCCCGATTCAGATGGTAACTCAAACTTTTTTGGTCGGTACCAATCAGCCGAAATTGTCTTTGTTTATCGCATTGCTGCGCAAAGTGCTCATTTTAATACCGCTCACCTTGATTCTCCCAATATACTTCGGTGTCAACGGCATCTTTTATGCGGAGCCGATTGCCGACATAACCAGTATTACAATTTCGGCAATCGTTCTTTTTAATTCTGTGAATAAACTGCATAAAAACAGTTACCGAGAAAATCTTTAAAATACCATTTTTTTACTTCCGTTTCAAAGATAGTAGAGAGAGTCATTTATTCGGTTTTATAAAGCTTGAAAATATAAAATAGATCGGTATAATAAAAAGCCATGCTTTATTTTTTATCGGATATATTACGTGCGTATTTTGGTCCCTTTCGGTTGTTGGGTTCGTATACCGTTTTGATCGGTATTGCCTTACTTTTGGGCTTTTTTGCGACCATGCTGATTTTACCTAAATTTTATCCGCTTCTTCCGAAAGATCGCGGACGCGAATTTACCGTAAATCCTGAAGCAGCAGTCGGAAAACCGACCGGCGCAGGAGTCGTATTTATCAGCTTTTTTGTACTGATCACCTTTTTTTTGATTATTCCCTCGACGTTCCAAATCGTTGTTTTACTTTTAACACTCGCATCCATGCTCACCGGTTTTTTGGATGACCGATCGGAAAAACCTTGGGGAGAATATTTTAAAGGCGTTTTGGATTTAATTATCGCGGCTGTCGCCAGCGTTGCGCTGTACTTTTTATATTTTAACAAAAACGTACAATTTTGGTTCCCGTTTACCAGCGGCGTATTCACCGTACATCCGGTCGTATTTTTTATCGTTTCAATTTTGCTGATTTGGTTTTCAATTAACACAACCAACTGCTCCGACGGTGTTGACGGACTTTCCGGCATGCTCGTTTTAATGGCGCTGTTGGCTTTAGGCGGTATTTTTTATTTTGTGCTGGGACACGTTACAGTGGCGGAATACTTACTCGTACCGAACATTGCAGACGGAGCGCACTGGGCGGTTATTATCTTTTCGCTTGCCGGTGTATTACTCGGATATATTTGGCACAATGCGCATCCGAGTTCCGTTTTAATGGGAGATGCCGGTTCACGCGCCCTCGGCTTTTTTATTTCAATTTTGGTATTGGTTTCAAAAAACCCGTTTTTAATTTTAATGAGTTCATCAATTATGTTAATTAACGGAGGTACCGGCTTATTGAAAGTATTTATGCTGCGATTTTTTCACATACCGCTTTTTAAAAATATTCGGTTTCCGCTCCATGACCACATGCGTAAAAAAAATAACTGGTCGGTTGAACAAGTGCTCATCCGCTTTTTAATTTTGCAATTTGTGTGTACGCTCGTTTTATTCGGCATTATATTTAAGATTCGATAAACGACGTGGTACCCTTTTTGCCCGATGACAAGGAATGAACCGTGAAAATACTGCACTGCCTTTCACAGCTGCCGAATAAGACGGGAAGCGGCATTTTTTTTACCAATATTTTTTTAGAATGCCAGCGTCACGGATTCACCGGTGCGGTGCTGTACGCACGACAGCCGGCATTGTACGCAGAAGTACCGCAAGCGTTTACAAGCGTTCCGAACTTTACCGTCGAATTTGAAACTCCGGCACTTCCCTTCCCGATTGCAGGCATGAGTGACGTTATGCCCTACCCTTCAACGGTCTATGCTGCAATGACCGAAAAAATGTTTACCCAATGGATAACCGCTTTTACCGACAAGCTGTACGAAGCAAAAAAAGCTTTTAACCCTGATGTGATTATCACGCATCACTTTTTTATTTTAACCGCGCTGGTAAATAAAATTTTTGCGGATAAAAAAATTATTGCATGCGGACACGGAACCGATATGCGGCAGTTGGAACAAAATCCTTGGATACGGGAAAACTATATTTCCGGTTTTGATAACGTATACCACTTTTGTTTAGTTACCCCGAAAGATCGTGAAACACTCCAAAAAAAATTTCATATCGATGTGGAAAAAATTTCCGTTGTCGGCGGCGGCTATGATGCCGAAATTTTTAACCGCAAGAATACTCAGCGATGCAGACTCCCGATAAAAATTGTGTATGCGGGAAAAATAGCTAAAGCGAAAGGCGTGTTTGAACTCGCACAAGCAGCTCGCCATATTTTGCAGCAATTTCCGCATGTCGAGTTTACCGTAATCGGTTCTGCGGACACAGATACAAAAGAAAAGCTGCAAAAAGTGAGCGGAAATCCAAGCCGATTTAAAATGCTGCCTCCAATGAGTCAACAGGAATTAGCACGCATTTACGGGAGTAGCCATATTTTTGTGTTGCCGTCGTACTATGAAGCGCTCGGCTTGAGCGTGATTGAAGCGCTCGCCTGCGACATGTATGCCGTAACGACGGAAATTCGCGGACTGCAGTATCTTTTAACGAGCGAAGCGGAACGGTGCGGCGCTATCGAATACGTAAAACTGCCGAAACTGCAAAACGTTGATGAACCGGTTCCTGCGGAAATTCCGGCTTTTGTTGAACGGCTCACAGAAAAAATAGTCCGTCAAATTGAACGGGTAACGGATCAATCGGAGCCGGATAAAACTATTTTCACCGTAATACAAAACTTTACATGGAATCATATTGCCGAAAAAATCATCGCACTTTTTTAACCTTGCTTTTTTAATGTAAGGAAACGCTGATTAAAGGCTTGACGCCGTTTACCGGCGTTTTAAGCGTATTGATTAATTTTCGATTGAATTAATCAGTGCCTCAAGTACCGGGCTAATTTTGCCGATTATTATACTTGTATGAATGCCGTAAAAAAAATTTTACTTACTTTTTTATTTTTTGTATTTGCACCGCAAGCGTTTTCCTATCGCGTGCAGTATAAAGAGGAGTATTACGAACTTTATCACGTGCATCATACAAATTATCCTGACGATTACGTGGAAAATATTTACTGGTTGGAACGGGCGGTTCAAGCCGATTTTTGTAATCCGCTCTATGCTATGGCAAAAATCGAAAATAAAACCCAGTGGAAAAAATACCGAGCGGTTTTTATGATGCACTTGAACTTAAAGCTCGTCGAACAGCATTTGCGGCTCGGGGCGCAGTTTGATAAACAAGTCGCGTATTTTTATAACGCCCCGTGGAAAGAACAAAATATCGAAAGCTTGCAAATTGCCGAATCCTACTACTATGCAGCGCTTGAGTACTGGAAAGAAGCAAAACTCTGGGCTGAAAAAGCAAATGTTCCGGAGCTGCAGTTCGTTTACCTGCGCGATCTCAAAGAATGGGAAGAAGACCTCGCCCGCATTAAAAGCGGCAAACTGAACTACGAGCGGACCATTCGTCGTGAAATCAAGCGCTTGGAAAAAGTCCGCGAAGAATTTACCGACATGGACGAAACAACATATTAGCCGCTTTAGGAAACGCCGATAAAATGCTTGACGTCGGTTTTTAAGGTCATTGAAAGATACCCTCAATTCTCGATTGAAGTAATCATTGTCTCCTTTATGTTCTAAATCGTCCGATTGAAGCGGTTAAGCGGTTTATAATCTCGGTGTTTTCCTGCATCAGGGCATTAACGTCTTCAATGACATCCACCACTTCGTTGGTACTTTCTGTTATTTTATCCATCACCGCCGTGATTTCTTTTGTCGAAGCAATGAGAGCATTTAACTTTTTGTCCGAATCCAAACTTTGTTGCATAATTTCAGCCGATCCCGCTTTTACTTCACCGGTAATATCGCTGATTTCCGTCATAGACCGTAAAATTTGCCCGCTTCCGGCACTTTGCTCCTGCATCGCGCTCATAATCGTTTGTTCCTGCTGTTCAAAGTTCGCCGTATGCTGAGAAATTTCCGCAAAAGCCTGTTGCATTTGCTCGGATTGTGCCGTGACGTTTTCGATTTCCGTTTTTAAGTTTTTCAAAACAACGGAAATTGAGTTGCCTTGCGAGTTTGACTCTTCGGCAAGTTTACGAATTTCATCGGCAACGACAGCAAAGCCTTTTCCCGCATCGCCGGCGTGGGCGGCTTCAATCGCGGCGTTCATTGCCAAAAGGTTCGTTTGCGTTGCAATATTTTGAATAACGGAAATTGCTTCCAGCAAACCTTCAGAATCTCCTGAAATCTTTTGTATGACGGTTGAAGTTTCATTAGTTGCAGACAACGCGGCGAGATTCTTCATTTCACTTAGAATAACAGAAAAAGATATGAAGCAGAAAACAAAAAACCGCACTGATTTGGGAAAATCAGTGTAGTTTTCTTCCTTAATATCTTGAGCACTTTTTCACCGCTCCAGTTATGGCATTTTCCATATTGATTTCTTGATCAAGTTCATTTAAAAATTCTTCCATGAACTTGTGACGCTTTTCTGCAAGCTCTTTAGCTCGCTTCGTATTCATTCTCTCTTTAAGCAAGAGTAGCTTCTCATCAAAATGCTTCACGGTGTTCTTTAAATCTCTTGCATGTGCTCCTGCATAGGCAAAAGTTCTTGCAATACCTATTGCGCCGATGGCGTCTAAGCGATCCGCATCCTGAACTATCTTTCCTTCTATGCTGTCA
>CALDWC010000081.1 GCA_937923945.1 uncultured Treponema sp. | reverse complement strand
AAAAAGAGTAGTACCGCTTTATAATAATTTTTTCATAGTACTCTTGAAACGGATTGTCAATGACCAGTGAAAACTTCACCCTAAATGAGGCACTGATTAATTCAATCGATAATTGAGGGCATCTTTCAAAAACTCGGGTTAGATTTTTAGAGACTACTTTTCAGTGCCAAGTCTTTAATCAGCGATTCCCAAAGCTCTTGTCGTGTTTTTCACGTATCTTCCTATTGACAAAAAACGCGTTTTCGATGAAAATAAAAGGTAGGAGCACCGTTTTATACTATGTGGCAAAATTTAAAAAACACCGGTGAAAAACTGAATAAACCGCTTTTGCTGAAAATTTTATTCGGGGCGTTTTTGCTGTCCGTACTGGTAGGGCTGACGTTGTTTTTTATTCGCATAGGGAAGCGGTCGAAGCACGAAAATTCTCAGTTGCCGTCGGTTAAAATTGCTCCGGAACATATTTGGCTCAATGATGAACCGCTGCCGCTTCCTCCCATACAATTTTCGCGGGAACAAAAAAAAGTGTGGACTATGGAAGATATTGAAAAGTTTTTTATCGAACCGAATGAAGCCGTCCTCGATACGCTTCACGAAAAAAATTCGGAAAAAATAAAGCAATTATTGGAAGGAATTAAATGAAAAAGTTTTTGAGTATATTAGTAATCGTTGTATTGTTTTCATGTGCAACAACAACGGCATCGAAAGAAAAAGAAACCGTACCGTCGGTCGCACAGAGTGCCGATACTGCTGCAGACGCTTCAGCGGAAAATGTATCACCGGCAGAACAAGAAGATGGCACTCCGGTGTATCTGTATTCGGATAATGACCGTACGAAACCGTTTACTAAAGTGGGTGCCGGAACAGGCGGGGTGACGGGGAAACTTGATCCGAGTGTGAGTAACTCCGGAAATGGTACATTGCCCGCTTCGAAACCGAATGTGCCGTCCGGTGCAAATGGACAAACGAATCTTGCGGAAACAAAACCGAAAAAAACGACTCAGCAAAATCAGCCGTCAAAGGATGATACGTCAAAGCAAAAGAATACACCGGCGGCGGAAATAACGCAACCGGTAAAAGACGCGCAATCGACGAAGAAAAAAGCATCTGAGGTAGCACAGTCGGTCGATGAAACGTCAATCACACAAAAACAGGCGTCGGGAGTGATAAGCGGCACGGAAAAAGAAGCTGCTTCAAAAATCACGGATGTAAAAATCCCGCCGACAGAAACAAAACCGGAAAAAACAACGCAACAGAATCAGCTGCCAAAGACTGAACCGTCCAAGCAGGAAAATACATCTGCAGCGGAAACAGCACAGCCGGCAAAAAATACGGTGTCTTCAAATCCCAAACCGGCAGCTGATACAACGAACAAGCCGGAAACTACAGCCGGCACGAAAACACCGTCCGGTACGACAACACAACCGAAACCGAATACTGCAGCAATCGCCAAGAATCAAAAATCGACACCTGATAAGACCGGTGGGATGGCGCCGTCAGGAACAACCCCGAAACCGAAAACAACGCCGGTTGATAAAAATCAAAAGCCGGTAAACGCCACTTCGGGTAACGTTAATCCTAAACCGGCAAATACTATTCCGAGCAATACCGATCTCAAGCCGGTACAAACTGCTCCGATTGCAAAAGCGGATACGGTAAAACCCACACCCAATATTCCGGAGACTAAAACACCGGCGGTTG
Organism: uncultured Treponema sp.; assembly: GCA_937923945.1. Lineage (GTDB taxonomy): Bacteria > Spirochaetota > Spirochaetia > Treponematales > Treponemataceae > Treponema_B. Next base: position 10,424 of record CALDWC010000081.1, on the reverse strand, counting down.
CTGATCCCAACGATAAAAATTATTTCGGGGATGCCGACCTCACCGGTAGTGAATCGGAAACGCTTGAAGCGGGATATTTTTCCGAATTTCCGCAAAATGCGGAACCGACCTCCGAAGCGATACCGGTTTCACGCTCCGCTTCGATGAGCCAAAATCAGCGTATCCGTGTTTTATATCCGGGCGAAAAATGGGTTTTTCTCGGCGAACAAACATCGCAAAAAGGTTTAAACTATGAACAACGAAAATTCGTATCGGGCGACACCGAGTTTACTTTTTATGCAAAAGAACCGGGCGACTACATTTTGAACTTTTCACGCTATGATGCGTATTCCAATTCGTTTATCAAAGACGCGCTGAAAGTTCATGTCGGTGATAAAATATCCGGCGCACAACCGTACGTCAAAGCTCCGGATTATGTGCTGCCCACAACGCTTGCTGAAACACCGGCGATAAAACCGGTTTTGGAGCGCCAACCGAATACGTCAACCGCAAAACCGAAGGTTCTCAAGCCTACTGCCGACTTAACCGTTCCCGCTGATACCATTACGCAAATTGTGACGAACGATGATTTGTTGGAAAAAGCGAAAAAGGAAATTGCGGCAGGAGATGCAAAAAATGCAATCACCGATTTAAATCAATTTTTGCGCAGTTCAACGGATCGACTTGACGAAGCCTATTTTTATCTGGGGCAGGCATACGAATTAAACGGCAGTGAAAAAAATATCAAAGAAGCGTACAAAGCATATAAAACCGTTACGTCGGCTTTTCTTGAAAGTGATTTTTGGCAAAAAAGCGATGAACGCATCCGCTATATAAAACGTTTCTTTATCGATATTGAATAAATATTGTTGAAAAATTAATAGGCAAAAACAGCTGCCTCGGTATATTGAGTGCAGCTGTTTTTTTTCAAGAGAGTGAGTATCCCCGTTTTCATATTTTTTATGAATGGTATCAGTACGATTATTTTTCCCAAAGCTTTTCAGGATATACTTTATCCTGCACTTTTTGGGCAATAGCGGAACGCACGATTCCGAGATCTTCCCGATAGGTCATGCCGAACCACTTTTCTTCCGTTTTGTAAATCGAAACCGTTCCCTGCCCTTTTTTAATAATATCGCTTGCTGCTTCGGGAAGCAAACATTCGGCTTTCGGATCGCCGATTCCCGTTTCCAGAAACTGATGAAAATAATCGGAAAAATGGGCAAAAGCCGACGGAGCAAAACCGAAGAGATTCATCGATACCAGCTCGTCTCCGGTGAGGATTTGCTTTTCTCCGTGAAATAAGGAAACGATTTTTTCGCCGTCCGCCGTCATTTCGTATCCGACATCCTTATGTTCGGCGAGGGAAACGAGTTTGTCATTTTTTACTTTGCAAATGCCTCGTGATACTGTCCCCGAACGGCTGAGCGTATTTTTTAGCACATAAGACACCATCGCGTGCGACGTACTGTCGGTTGAAATTTTCGACAAATGTTTACAGATCGTTTTATAGGCAGAAAAGCCGTAAAAATCATCCGCGTTAATAATCGCAAACGGTTCGTTGATGCACTTTTGTGCACAAAGCACCGCATGCACCGTCCCCCAAGGTTTTTTCCTATCAGTAATGAGTTTAACCTGATCATCGGTTAAAAACGATTCCATATCCTGGAATACATATTCCGCATTGCAGTTATGCGTAATGCGGTGAAATACTTTTTCACAAAAATCAGTTTCAATATCTCTTCGGATTACGAACACAATTTTTCCGAAACCGGCTTTCAGTGCATCATACACTCCATAATCCAAAAGCGACTGGTTATATGCACCGACCGATTCCAACTGTTTAATGCCGCCGAATCTACTACCCATCCCCGCGGCTAAAACTACTAAAGTAGGCGTCATTTTGTCCTCCAATAATGTTCGGCAACTATATCATAGATATAGAAAACAATCAAGGGTTTGAAAACCTCAGCGCTGAAGTCGGAAAGTTCAAGGTGGAATGAGGCTGATTAACGGAAAGCAACGCCGCAATTTTCGCCGTTTTTGCTCTTTTCAAAGTTTTGCTTTTATGGTACAATAAAATGATATAATATAGGAGGAGCAGATGGTATGAAAGCAAAAGTATTTAAAAAAGAACTTGCCGTTGTGGTGCCGGTTGCCGCATTGCGTACAAAAAAAAGCTGCGGAACGGGAGAGTTTTTAGACTTAGTTGAATTCGCCCAATGGTGTAAAAAAGTAAAAATTTCACTGATACAAATTTTACCGGTTCATGACACCGGCTATGACAGTTCCCCCTACAATCTCGTTTCCGCTTTTGCTCTACATCCTTTGTATATTTCGCTGGAGCGTCTTGACGGAGCGGATGCGATTCAACCGGAAATTGCCGCATTGCGGAAAAAGTTTGACTCGTTGGATCGGCTTGCCTACCGCGAAGTTTTAACTGAAAAACTGCGATTACTCAAACGGCTTTTTAAAAATCGAGAAGCCACGTTTAATCAGGAACTTGCCGATACGCACAGTGCCGTTTCGCAATGGATTGAAAAAAACGATTGGATTAAAAGTTACGCCGTTTATAAAAATCTCAAAGAGCAAAATTTTCAAAGCAGATGGCAGGATTGGCAGGCGATGCGTACGCCGACAAAAAATGAGTTGGATATTGCTTGGAATTGTCCCCCGCTCCAAAGTGAACTGCATTTTTATACGTGGTTGCAATTTAATTTACACGCGCAGCTTTTGGAAGCCGTGCAGGCGGTCAATACTCTGGGAATTATGCTAGAAGGCGATGTGCCTATTTTACTCAACGAAGATTCGTGCGATGTATGGGCAAACGGTGAATTGTTCCGATATGATTTAACCGCGGGAGCTGCTCCCGACGGGCAAAATCCGCACGGGCAGAACTGGGGCTTTCCGAGCTATTTTTGGCAAAATCACAAAGAAACCGGCTACCGCTGGTGGAAAGAGCGGCTGCAAAAAACCGACGAATACTGTAATGCATTCCGCATCGATCACATCTTGGGGTTTTTTCGCCTCTGGGCGATTCCCCGCGGTGAAACAACCGCGTGCTTGGGGCGCACCGTTCCGTACACGCCGATTACCCACGCCGAGCTGCTGCAGCACGGGTTTTCCGCGGAGCGCATCCGCTGGATGAGTGAGCCGCACATTGACACACAGCGCGTGATGGCGGTAAACGACAACGATTACTTAAACTCGCACGGCGAGCTTCACAAAGTTGCAAACCGAATCGGTGAAGAAGAGTTGTGGCTTTTTAAACCGGAAATAAAATGTGAAATCGATCTTACCAAACATAATCTTAAAAAAACGGTTGAGACAGTGCTGCGCGAAAAATGGCTTGACCGGATGCTCATCAAAATCAGCGAAAAGGCGCCCGGTAAAGTTCTGTACACGATTGCTTGCAACTTTCAATCAACAACAGCGTGGTCATCTCTTTCAACGGAAGAGCAAAAAAACTTTTTAACGTTATACGATACGAAAAATGCGGAAAGTGAAAAAAGCGGCGAAGCGCAGGGGCGGGAAATCCTATCTGAGCTTTTAGCGAGCGTTTCCATGCAAGCCTTTGCTGAAGACCTCGGCGCGATTCCTCCGTATGTGCCGAAAGTACTGGAGGAGCTGAACATTTTCAGTTTGAACGTTGTCCGCTGGAAACGCGAGTGGAACACCCCTGCGCAGCCTTTTACGCCGCTTGCGCAGTACAAAGCGCTTTCGGTAACGACGCTCGCAATTCATGACACGAGTACCTTAACCCAATGGTGGAACGAAGAACTTTCGCTTGACGAGCGGCGTTCGTTTTTAAAAGCGATTCAGCTTGACGAGCCGGAAATTGCGGATAAGGATTTGGAGCCTGCAAGTACCGCACTGATTCTGCAAGCGTTGTACCGATCACCGTCTCGCGTTGTGGCGTTCCAAATTCAGGACATGCTTGCGCTCATTGCGGATAGACTTCCGCCTTCAAGCGATCGGCGTATCAATACCCCGGGAACGGTCAACGAGGAAAACTGGACGTATCGCATGCCGGAACAAATCGAACGCTTAACCGCCGATAAAAAGTTTATCGCATTGGTAAAGAGCATCCGCGGGTAATATCGATTTCTGTAAACTCAATTTTTCGGGTAAAAAATTTATTGTCCGCGGCGTTGTTGCTGATTTCAAAATAGATTTTATCGCTTTTGCCGGAAAAATATTTTTCACGGAATCGGTAGAATTGCTTTTCGGAGACACTGATTAATTCAATCGAGAATTAATCAGCATCCTCCACAAGTTACCAATATTGCAAAAAAAACTCGTTACGCTTCCGCCGCATGCGTTTTAATCTTTTCTGCAATATAATGTTCAAATTCGGCGGCACTCATCGTGTTTTGTCCCTTACCTTTTCGTAGCCGCACGGCAACGGAATTACTGTCCTGTTCTTTTTGCCCGACAATGAGCTGATACGGCACTTTCTGTTCCTGCCATTTTCGGATTTTCGCGTTCATGCGGTCGCTGTCGAGGTCCGCAATACTGCGGATTCCTTTTGCCTGCAGCAAAGAGGCGAGTGATGCCGCATAGTCGTTAAAATTCGGAGCAACCGGAATAACAACAACTTGTGTCGGTGATAACCATACCGGCAAAGCCCCGCCGTAAGTTTCCAGCAAAATACCGATAAAGCGTTCAATCGATCCCAAAACTGCACGGTGGAGCATGACCGCATTGTGTCGGTTATTATCTTCGCCAATGTATTCGGCATCGAGCCGCTCCTTGGAAGGCAGCTGGTAATCGAGTTGAAGCGTTCCGCACTGCCATGCTCGCCCGAGTGAATCGTAGAGCGTAAACTCCAGCTTCGGTCCGTAAAAAGCGCCTTCGCCTTCCGAAATTTCGTAGGAAAAGCCGGCTGCTTTGCAAGCATCGCCGAGTGCCTTTTCCGCCCGATCCCAGGTTGCATCATCGCCGAGCCTTTTTTCGGGGCGCGTTGACAGTTTTACGTCAATCGTTTCTTTCGGAAAACCGAAATCTTCATAGACAACTTCCAGCAGTCGGCAAAAGTGTTCAACTTCGCCGGAGATTTGCTCTTCCGTACAAAAAATATGCGCATCGTCTTGAACAAAGCCTCGCACCCGAAAAATACCGTGCAGCGACCCCGAAGGCTCATTCCGCGTACAGGAGCCGAATTCCGAAAGACGCAACGGTAAATCTTTGTAGCTTTTAATGCCCTGCTTAAAAATTTCAACATGACCCGGACAGTTCATCGGTTTTAACGCAAAAAGCCGCTTTTCGCTTTCGGTGATAAACATATTTTCACGGTATTTCGCCCAATGTCCCGAACGGAGCCACAGCGACTGCGGCATAACAAAAGGCGTGTTCACTTCTTTGTAGCCGAATTCTTTGAGTCGTCCGCGCATGTATTTTTGAATTTCCAGATAAATTATCCAACCGTTCGGGTGCCAAAAAATTTCACCGGGATTTTCATCGGCGATGTGGAATAAATCCAACTGGCGACCTAATTTCCGGTGGTCGTTTTTTTCCGCTTCTTCCATGAGGTGGAGATAATCCTTCAATTCTTGCGGTTTTTCCCAACCGGTTGCATAGATGCGCGTGAGCATCGGACGGTGTTCATCGCCCCGCCAGTATGCTCCCGCAATTTTTAAAAGTTTAAAACTTTGGGCGTTCAGTTCTTTCATAGAATCGACATGCGGTCCCTTACATAAGTCAACAAAATCTCCCGAGGTGAATGTGCTCAAGACGGCATCTTCCGGCAAGTCTTGAATGATTTCCGTTTTATACGGCTCGTCGGCAAAAAGCGTCAACGCATCATTTCGTGAAAGTTCTTTCCGTTCGAAACTTGCTCCGCTTGCAATAATGCGGCGCATTTCTTTTTCTATTTTTTCAAAATCATCCGGTGTCGGTTTTACGCCATCGGGAAACTGAAAATCATAATAAAAGCCGTTTTCGATTGCAGGACCTATTGCAACCTTTGTTCCCGGAAAAATTTTTACAACGGCATCCGCCATGACGTGTGCTAAACTGTGCCGCACAACATTTAAATGCTCACTTTTTGGTAAAGCTTTCATAAACACCTCTAAAAGAATTATTATAATGAAAAAAAGCTTTCTGTCAATTCATTTAAAATAACCGTTTTATAATAAGAAGTAAATGTACCAAAACAGGGTGCGTCGAAAAAAGAAGGATGTCCGCACGGAATAATCTTCAATAAAATTCAGCGTTGAGTGTGCTTCAGCACACGAATAAGCTGAATTTACGCCGTTTCGAGAACCGAGAAACGGCACTATAAAAATGCGATCTTTTGCAGTAGCAAAAGTCGACCGTTTAACGAGCCGCGCTATTTCAGCGGCGATGTTAAACGTTCCTTATTTTTCTACTACTACATCACAATAGTCGGAACTGGTACCGCCGCCTTCAAACTCCACGACTGCAACAACATGCCACAATGTCTTGTCGAGCGTTGGGGTAAAGCTATAGGATAAAGACGCTTCGGTCGGCGTTGTTGTTGTACTTGGTGTCGACTCGCCGTCAACATACCAAGTAACCTTTTTAATGCTTGGAGTAGGATCTATACCATATACTGTTGCAGGTTTGACAGTTAATGTTGTGCTATTCGCCTGTGTAATAATAACATGATCTCTGCCTCGCCCCTCAATGTAACAGAGTTTTCTTGTAGAATTAATATTGCCATTAAGATCCTCCCATTTAACCTGTAAGTTTATATTTTCGTATATATCAGATTTTAATCGAAATCCGATTCCATCAATTACCGCCGCCCCCGCCCAGCCTATCAGAGGTTTTGTCGGAACATTTGGCATATTATATTTGGCATATATACAGGGAAGCCCTGCAGAACCGGGCAATAAAAATCCCTCTTTCGTTTGAGTATAATATCCATAGTGGACTTTTCCATCAATACTGCCTTTGTACACAAGATTGGATATTCTTTTTGCCTTAATGGTAAGCTCATCACTTTCATCATCAATTAAATAAACGGGTCGCGAAACGCCCCCTCCACCGTCTACATTATAAGTAATGCGCGCAAGGTGGATGAGATCATTGGTATTCGGATTTTTTAAATCAGTCCACTTACTCGACTGAGTTCCCCGTTTCGCTCGCACACGAGCCTTGTATTTTTTCCCCAAGTCAAGTTTTACTTCTACTTTTGTGGTATTTGCCGGTAGTGTCGACGGATTCATAGACGGTTGCGGCTGTACCGGATGTTCGTTTTCGTCAAGTATTTCCAAAGTAAATCCCGTTGCGTCGTTTGCATTATTCTTCCACGAAAAAACCGCATTATAGGTCGTATCGGTATCGCCGGGTCGCTTATATTGAACCCGAAAATTTGTCGGCTGGTACGGATCCGCCTGTGTTGTGTTTTGCTCTCGGGTAATAAGTATAGTCTTTGTACTGGTATTTGCAGGGTCGACAATCAGCAATTCGTGTGTCGTGGCAACGCTATCGTTATTATTGTACAAAGTTGCCGTAAGCATATATTTGCCCGGAGGAATATCTTTGGAGTATCGAAATGTTCCTATCCGATCCGTGCCGCTTCCTGTGTAGCTCATCTCCCCGGAAGGAATTGAAGTCGTGGACGGCGTGCTGCCAGCTCCGGCTGATACCTTTTGCAAGATCACTTCCGCCTTGTCAACAGTTGCGTAAATCACCGCTTCCGGCGCCAAAAATTTAAAAGTAATATCAACCGTACCTTTAAGAGCCGTATCTTTCCGATACGGACGAAGCACAAAAGTAAGAAGCGAAATTCCCGGAACCCTTATTGTTGTGACATCACTTTTCAGAGCAATCTTTGTAGTGTCGGTTTTATCGACCGCAAGCATGGTGAGCCGATATTCTCCGCTTTTATTAAGGCCGAGATAGTAGCCGCCTTTTATCTCATTCCAGCTCATATATCCGCTCAATTGTTCAGGGCTTGCGGTGCCGTAATCGTGATAAATAACATAGGATAAGCGCTCTTTTTTTGCTTCAGTCCAATCATCGGGCGTAACGGTACGGTACGAAGGAAAATTTTCGTCGTTCATAGCTACCCGAACGAGTATAGTCCCGGACCTTGCGGACGCCGTTTTTTTCGGTTTCTTTTCAATATGCGGAACATCCAAAGCTGCTTTACAACTGATCGGTAATAATACCATAAGAAATATTATGGGTAAAAATTTAAAAATCTTTTTCATATCGTTTACCGCTCCTTGCGCCGTTACCGCCCGTTCCGTATAAAAAACGTGAGCTATTTGTCGCCTCTCTTTTTATACCGGATCGGAATCATAAACTTCAGTCCCGCCGTTACCGCAAACTTAAAACTCGTATCATAATGTACGCCGAGAACTCCTGCAATATAACGATACTCCACTAAAAATTTAAAGTCAATAGTCGCAAGCGGATGAAATTTCGTATGCACCGATGCTTTGGTTGAACCGTTCCAGAGTCGGCGCAGCAAAAGTCCTGCACTCAACTCCGTGCGAAACGCGACGTCGTTATTAAACGGCATAAAATACAAACCGATCGGCGCCGTTACGGTGATGTCCATCGCATAAGGCGAATGTATCTTTTTCTCGCCGAGATAATAGTCGTAGGGAAATTTTTTATTCGGAAAGCCCGTATTGAAACCGCAGTCAAGACCGAAGTAGAACGGAGCTGTCCACCGATAGAAAAAATAACCGAGCGTTACATCAAACGAACCGAGATAGTACGGATTTTTGGTGTAGATCGAAAACGTAGTTCCGAGTTCCACCGCATCGGGCTTTTTTTTGCTTTTATAGTAAAACCCGTCTTCTTCCGAAAATTCGCCGGACGCTTGCTCCGAAGGTGGTTTCGTTTCGGACGCGGGAGACTTTGTTTTCATTTTTTCCGCTTCTGATGGTTCCGTTTGCGCTCGCTCTTCGGGCACAGCCGTTTCGGACGTTTTTTCCTCGCCGCTCGCGTTTTGCGTTTCGGATATATCGCTTTCGATTTTATCAAGCCGTTTTTCGATTGAGTCAAGTTTTTCGCCGAGACCGTTTTTTTCGTTTATCGTAGTTTGCGGTTCCGCCGTTTCGGATTTTTCAACGTCAGATTCACGCTCTTCGGCAGGCTGAGGTTTTTCTGAAACCGGCGGCTCCGGTATTTGTGCAAGCGGTGCTTCTTTGAACTGATTTAATTCCGCTTCATGATCCCGTGCCGTCGCCTGATTTTTAAATGCAGTTATTTCTTCCGCCATATCAAAAAGCATCAGCGTTTTATCGCTCCCCGCTACCGCTAACATCGTAGCGTTTTCGTTAAAAGCAAAATCGGTAATTGCGGAAAGTCCCGTCGGAATCACTCCATACAACACGCCGGTATCGGCTGCGTAAAATTCAATTTCACCGCGTTTATTTTGCAGTGCCAAAAATTTTCCGTCGGGCGTAAATTTAAAACCGGCAACGCCGTTTTCCGCTTTGAGCGGCACCGCTTTGCCGGAAACATTTTTAATAAAAAGCGTTGTATCGGAAGAAGCCGCAGCAATAGAGTCTCCTACCGGTGAAAAAATAACCGGCACGTTTGAAGTGCCGTAAAAATCAAATTCACGCACGGGGGTAAACATCTCCGTTTCCCATATTTTAATTTTATTATCGGAAGATGCAGTCAATAAGTACGTACCGGTACGACTGAAATCGATCGCATACACCGGCGCACGGTGACTTGAAAACTTATAATCCAGTTCTTTTTTGTTCGTTTTTAATTGTTCGTTGATTCCGACCAACCCGGATGCAAAACCGATTGCAAAGCGCCTTTTCGATTGCTGTATTCCGATACTTTTAATTTCAATATTTTCGGTTTTGATTGAAACATTTGTAATTTTTCCCGTTTTAAGATTGAGTTTTTTCAACGATTGATTTTTTGTTACTATCAAAAAGATTTGTTCATTGTCTTTGGCTTGAGTTACCAAAGTGGCATCCCGTATACTTTCAAGCGGTAAAACGTCGGTAACCGCTCGATTTTTCACGGACAGTTTTTGTAATGTTCCGTCTTTTAGTTGAATCAGAATTTTGTTTTCCGCAAAGAAAACCCGCTCAGCCGCTTCATCAAGAAGAACCGAGGAGCTTTCAGCGAACACATCGAAAACAAAAAATCCGATCCACAATAAAAATAAAACCTTTTTCATACCTTCCTTAAAATTCAGCGGTGAGTGTGCTTCAGCACACGAATAAGCTGAATTCAGTGTGCGATAAGCACACATATAAATAAGCAAGTTTTGCAATTCGATTTGTCAAGCAAAACTTGACCGGTTAACGAGGCACGGTAACTCGTGCCGAAATTAACCGTTCCTTTTAAAACACACTTTTGAGCGTCCACTCCAATTCCGTGTCAAAAAAATAAACGCGTGACTCCTCTGGTAGGTACTGATTAATTCAATCGAGAATTAAGGGCATCTCTAAAAACTTGGTTAGATTTTTAGAGATGCCCGTCGAGTTTTGAAA
>CALDWC010000080.1 GCA_937923945.1 uncultured Treponema sp. | reverse complement strand
AAAATGCCGCGCGCCCCGCTTAAAAATGCGGAACATTGGGTAAAAAAGAAATTATTGTGAATTTGTTTTGCTGCAACAAAATACATAGTACTTTTATTATACTGCAAGAATAAAAAAATGTAAAGATGTAAAGACAGAAAGAATATAAAATCAAAATAAAAAATTTTTATTAAAACGTAAGTTAAGAAGGCACCGGTTAATTCAATCGAGAATTGAGGGGAGCTCTAAACGCCGGTAAACGGCATCAAGCCTTTAATCAGCGTTTCCTATTGCAAGCAGAACAAGCTGCCCCTTGTATCGTATCTGAAACATAGCCTCTGTTTCTCCAAGAATCTAGCCTATATTTCTATAGAAATATAGGCTAGATTTCTCTTTAACTATACACTAAACGTTAGCTCCATTCATATCGTATTACAGGATACCGTACGAACATAGTACCGGACACATTACGAGCGTAATACAGGATATACGCTAGACTATATAGAGGCACGATTAAGTACTATGCAGCGACTCTCTTAAGGAGGCACTGTTAAATGTAACCAAGCCTTTAATCAGCGTTTCCTTACGCTTTGCAGTGAACTTGTAATTAAGAACCGTATCAGGTATAATTATCATATAAAGAGGTTTTACCATGTATGATTTAGTTATCCTCGGCGGAGGACCGGGCGGATATGTTGCTGCAATCCAAGCAGGACGTGCAGGCTTAAAAACAGTATTGATAGAAAAAGACAAACTCGGCGGAACGTGCTTAAATCGCGGCTGTATTCCGACCAAGTTTTTTTTACACGTATCACAAAATTATTACGAAGCAACGAAAAGTGAAGTTTTTTCATTTGATAATGCTCGCTATGATTTACAAAAACTATATGAAGAAAAAAACAAAACCGTGGATAAGTTGGTTGCCGGTATTGAAGGTTTAATCAAAAATGCCGGCGTCGATTTTGTACAAGGCGAAGGCAAACTGGAAAGCGACCATTCCGTTTCGGTCAACGGCACCGTTTACGAGTTTAAAAACCTCATTATTGCGACCGGCTCAAAAGTATTTGCGCTCCCGATTCCCGGAATTGAAAAGACGCTCAGCTCTGACGATGTGTTGGGGCGTGAAGCGGTTCAATTTAAAAGCGTTGTCATTGTTGGCGGTGGCGTCATCGGCATTGAGTTTGCAACATTCTATAACCAAATGGGGATCGATGTAACGGTTGTTGAATTGGAAAAAACAATTTTGCCGCCGTTTGATCGCGACATCGGAATGCAGTCCGCGCTCATTTTAAAAAAGCGCGGCGTGAAAATTATCAACGGCGCAAAGGTTACCAAACTGGATAAAACTTCCTGCACTTACGAACTCAAAGAAAAAGAACAAACGGTTTTTGCTGATGCCGTGATTGTTTGCATCGGGCGGGTTGCACAAATTGCGGATATTCAGTTGGAAAAAGCAGGCGTTGAATTTGACCGCCGCGGTATTATCACCGATGAGTTTTTACGCACCAACAAACCGCATATTTTTGCAATCGGCGATGCGGTAAAAGGGAACATCATGCTCGCGCACAACGCCGAAAGTCAGGGCGCGCTGGTTGTTGCAAATTTATTGCGCGCACAAAAAGGCGAAGCCCCGCATGCAAAAGACGCTCTTATTCCGTCGTGTTTATATTCAACACCGGAAGCGGCTTCCGTTGGTGTAACCGAAAAAGAATGCTCGGAAAAAAATATCCCCTGCAAAGTCGGAAAAATTCCCATCGGTTCAAACGGAAAAGCATGCGTCGTCGGTCAGGAAATCGGCTTTATCAAGGTTGTGTTCAGCGAAGACGAAACTCTTATCGGCTGTCAAATGCTCTGCCCTGCTGCAACGGATATAATCGGCGCCATTGGAAGTCTCATCAAAGTGAAGGCGACACTTTCCGAAATTATTGCGACCACCTATCCGCATCCGACCGTCGTTGAAGCGTTCAAAGAAGCGTGTGAAGACGTGCATAAATCGGCTGTACACGTGCTGTATCGAAAGTAAGGAACGGGTTGTAAAAATACCGGCGTGCAGCCGGTATTTTTTATCTGTTGTTATTTTGTTTTATAACGAATAGTTGAAAAAGTTTTACTTTCACGTTCAATTTCAAACCAAACTTCTTTGCTGTCTTTTGAGAATTTCTGTATATTTTACGCGGCGCCGTATCGGCATACTCAAATAAAAAGCGACTTCGGTCATAGAATGCAAACTTTAAGGATTTAGTCTAGACATAAAAAGTTACATCGTGTACAATGCCGTTCAGTTGTTGTGAGTCTGAAAGGCTACACAGCTTGTACCGCCAAATCCCAGTGGCGATGCAAGTCGAAGTTGCTGCAAGGATTGCAGCGGTCTTCTCATAAGCTAGAGGCAGGTATTATGGCTTAGGCTTCAACGCTTATAGTTTCCCTTCCCGGTTTCTATTAAAATAATACCAGTGGATAACAAACTAAAGCTATTCCTTTACATCAGCTGGACTGCTCAGGTTTTACACCTGATTCCCTTTTAATCAACTCCAATTATGCGTTATGCACAACGAAAGCCGAACCAATAACCGAAATCGCATATTAATTATAACACGAGTGAAAAAAATTGTCAAGCGTATTTTTCTTATCGCGGTAAATTTTTGGATGATATTTCAAGCAACTTGATAAAATATGTTCAATCACATATAATGTCAGCCATGGAAAAATATCTTGAAGCGGTCTCTTTCATAAAAAAAGTGGCGGTAGTCCTCATAGCACTCACATGCTTTACCGCCCTTTTTTCAGAAGAACCGATCGTTCCGCCTCAAACCCTCTATCGGCGCTGTTTGATTTATCGTGAACAAAACTCGCCTGAATTTACCAAAGTGCAAAATGAAGCACGGATTGCTGAAAATGTCTACAAACAAAAACTGCTCAGTTCCTATCTATCGGTAAAAGCGGGAACGGGAAATATGACCTTTAATTTTACCGATGACGAAATGCAATTCACTATGGAACCCAATGCACAAATTGCATTGCCGTCATTCAGCAATCTTGCTTTCGGATTGAGTTTTCCGTTTGCAAAAGCAAAAGATGCGGCGTCATCGGGGGTAAATTTTTCTGTTGGTGTTGACCTCTATTCACAGGCGATTGCAACGCAAAAGCTCATGCGAAAAACCGCACTCGAGACAAAAAATACTGCGATTGAAAAATTAAACTACAGCAAACAAATTATCGAAGCGGAATTTTTATCGGACTGCAAAAAAAATATGGATGCCTATATCGAATATGTCGGTAAGCAGCTTGCAAAAGTTTCCGCCGATATTGAATTTCGCAAAGTTGAAATTGAAGGATACCCGGAAAACTCAACGCGCTATAAAGCGGCGCAGTTAAAATCGCTGGCAACGGAACGTCAAGCACAAACCAACGAAAAAATTTTTTTCAAAAATGCTAAAAAATTTTTTACAAGTTGCGGTATCGAAAAAAACTTAACGTCTGAAAATTTTCAAACGGAAACGGAAATATTTTTTACCGAACTTGCCGAATCAATTCCTGAACAAAAGACCTTTGATACGGCTGCGTTGACGTTGCAAACATCAAAGCAGTTTATGCAAGCGCAGCAAGCATACGAAAACATGCTTGAACAACGCCGGATAGAAAACTCACCGTTTACGCTTTCCGCGAATACCGCCTTTTCATTTTCAAAAAATGAAATTACCGCACCCATTGAAACGACTTCAAAAAAGAAATCAATGTCGAGCGGTTTGAATTTTAAATTTCCGGGGCTAACACCTTACTCGGGGGTAACCATCGATTTGGATAAGAAAAAAAATCCGTCGCTGAATCTTTCCGTGACTTGCAATCCGCTTGACATATACTATAGAATACTTTCGGATCAAAACGCAAAAATGCAAACGGAAATTGATACGATTAATTTTAAAACGGAAACGGAAAAATGCGAAGACTTGCTCCAATCGACCAAATCAAATGCGGAAGCATTGCAGCTCGTCAACGAAGCAGCAAACTATGAATGTGAAATTTATAAGCAAAATGCAGCCGACATACAAAAACTTTTCGCGGACGGCTTTACGACAAAACTTGACAATGCGCAAGCACATTTGGAATATCTGCAAGCACTGATAAAGTTTGCACAAGCAAAAGTGGATATCATTCTTTTTAATATTCAAACGCTTCAGTCTTTTATGATTGAATCAAACGCACAAGGAGAAAAATAATATGGCAACTACTGAGGGAAAAAAGCGATTTAAAAAACGGTACATTATCTTCTCGATACTAATCGTCGCAGTTTTATTTTTTATTTTTAAACCGAAAAAAAATAAAAAAGATGAACTGCCGCCTTTGACGGTTCAGCGGGAAGTTTCCACGAATCAAATCCCGATTTCGGGTTATATTTCCGCTGCTCGCACGCAAGTACTCGAAGCGCCCGGCGAAGGCTTGGTTGAAGCGGTTCCGGTGAAAGAAGGACAAACCGTCCGTGAAGGCGATGTTATTTTTAAATTGGATGACAGCGAACAGCGGTACAATTTGGCAAATCAGGAATTTGCGATGCGGCAGGAAGAAGTTAATGCTTCACCGCGGAAGTTAAAACTTTTGCAGGAACGATATACTATGCTGAAAAAACGACTTGATGAACGAACGGTCAGAGCAAAATTCGACGGCGTGATTGCATCGCTCACCGTTTCGGAAGGTGCATATGCAATGCCGAAAAATAATTTCGGTGCGATTGTTGACCGCAGTTTTTTAAAAGCGACCGTTGAAGTAGCCGAAATGGATGCGGCAAAATTAAAAGTGAATCAAAAAGTGCTGCTCACTTTTCCTTCGCAGATGAACATACAAGTGGAAGGCTTCGTTGTTTCCTATCCTTCAATCGCGCGTGTTACAGACATCGGACGCACCGTCGTTGACACGCTCATTCAAGTTGACAACCCGCCGGATGAAATTTTACCCGGTTATTCGTTTGACGGAAATATTATAGTCGGCGAAACGGTGGATGTTTTGGTTTTATCTACCGGTGCTTTGCGGTACGTTGACGGTAACCCCGTTGTTGATAAAATCGTCGGCGATAAAACCGAAGAAGTTGCCGTCACCGTTGAACCATATATGGATGATTTTGTAAAAGTCATCTCGGGTTTAAACGAAGGAGATACGTTGGTCAATCACAGTGACCGGCAGCGAAGTCCGGAGAATTATTAGTACGATGAATATTATTTCATTACGCAATGTTACCAAAACATTTTTTCTCGGTGAAAATGAAGTACATGCCTTGCGGAACGTTTCTTTTGACATTGAAGAAGGCGGTTGCGTTTCGATTGTCGGACCTTCCGGATCGGGAAAAACAACGTGCATGAACATGATCGGTTGTTTAGACCGTCCGACTTCCGGCGATGTGTTTATTGACGGAAAAAACACAGCAACGATGCGTGATAAAGAGCTTGCCCATTTGCGGAATAAAACAATCGGTTTTGTATTTCAGCAATATTTTTTGCTGCCGAGTTTTACGGTGCTGGAAAATGTGATGTTGCCGCTCCGCTATCAAGGCTTAAGTGTTTCGGAGCGAAAACAGATCGCGATGGAAGAACTTGAAAAAGTCGGGCTTTCGCATCGTTTAAAACATAAACCGAACGAACTTTCAGGCGGACAAAAACAACGGGTCGCAATTGCGCGTGCCTTAGTTACCCGTCCGAAAGTGATTTTAGCGGACGAACCGACCGGCGCATTAGACAGTGAAACGGGGTTATCCGTTTTGGATTTATTTTTAAATATTAATAAAACGGGAACGGCTTTGGTTATTGTTACTCATAACATGGAAATTGCAAATATGACAAAGCGGTTGATTCATATTAAAGACGGATTGATTGTCGAGGATACGGAGCAAAGTACATCATGATTGTAGACGATTTTGAATCGGCAGTTCATACGTTTAAAAATAACAAGGGGCGAACCGTGTTATCGCTTTCCGGCATTATGATTGGGATCGCCTGTGTTATTGCCGTTACCACATTGGCAAATTCATTGGAATATGATATTAAAAGGACCCTTAATACGTTGAATCCGAATCTCATTGTCGGATTTTCAAATGACAATACTTTGAAAATAAATGATGATTACCGAAAACAACTTTTGAGTGAAGTCCCCAACCTAAAAAACATTTACTATGCGGATATTATCAAAACGAATATTATCAGTCATAACACAACACTGACTTGGCGAGAAGTGCATTCCGTTGATTACGGTTGGATGCAAGCGGAAGGATTGCAGATTGCATACGGCAGCGGCTTTACGACTTCCGACTATGTTTCGGGAACACAAAAAATTATTATCGGTGAGCAGATTGCCGCGTGGCTTTTTCCGGAAGGAAATCCTGTCGGAAAAAAAATTTGGCTCTATGTGATTGATACCACACAAAGTGCAGCGATACCGAAATGCTTTGAAGTATGCGGCGTGTTGGCAAACACTGAAATGGTTTTCGGTCAACCGCGTTACTATCTCGTTATTCCGCGTATGGCGACCGAACGTGCCGGTATCCCGGCGAGCTATACACAAATTGATTTTGTTTCCGTAAATCAAGATGCGGCGCGATCCGTTGAAAAAGAAATTACTGCGGCAACCGACCGTATGGTAGGACATCCTAACTCGTTATCAATATTTTCTTTGGACGAAATCATTGAAGAATGGCTGGCATCGTTGAAAATTGTTACGCTGATATTTAGTATTATTGCATCGCTTTCGCTTTTAGTCGGCGGTATTGGGATTATGAACATTATGATTGTTACGGTTACCGAGCGCAAACAGGAAATAGGAATTCGCAAAGCAATCGGTGCTTCGAAAAAAAATATTATAACACAGTTTTTAACGGAAGCAACGACGCTCACTTTTGTCGGAGCAATTCTCGGTTGTATTTTCGGGTTTGCTCTTTCCGTTGTGTTGCTCCACATTATGAACAATGTCGGCGAATCCAGCGACGGTGGAGCACTGCTACTCATACCCGACGTCGGCGGAATGGTGATTGCCGTGCTCGTGTCAATTTTTATCGGTGTGTTTTTCGGTTTGTACCCTGCGTTACAGGCGGCAAAACTTGATCCGGTTATTGCATTGGAGGAAGAGTAATGCTTGAATATTTTTTTGCAACGTTGCAAAACTTTAAAACACACAAGCTGCGGAGTATTCTTTCACTTTTGGGGATTATTATCGGTATTATGACGGTGGTGATTATCACTACATTGGGAAGTTCCATGTACGGTACGCTCGTGAAAATTATGAAAGACGAAAGTCGTACGCCGTCGAATTTGCTTCGCGTCATGCCGCAGTGGAATCCAAAAACCAGACGCATTGATATAGTGCTTGACGAAGCGTATCGAAAAGCGCTATTAGCACAGACAAAAAAAATTCAAAACTTTTTTTATGTCAATCAGATTGAAGCTACGGTGTTACGAGGTTCAGCCGAATTGAACAAACAATATCGCATGCAAAGCTTAACCGGAGTTGAAAACGGGTATTTGTATGAACCGCAGGTAACATTGGAGCAGGGAGATTTTTTTTCATTGAGTGATTTTGCCGAGCGGCGACAAAAAGCGATTATCAGTGCATCGCTTGCGCAAAAACTTTTTCCGGAAGGACAACCGGTCGGGAAAAAATTTTCGGTTACGATCCCTTTGCGGAGCCGGCGGGGCGGGCAAAACAACACCCCGTTGATTTTTTACTTTGAAGTGAGCGGTGTTATTGCGTCGTCTGCAACAGACAATCAGATAAAAATCTATGTGCCGCGCACATTTATAACAACGCTGAAGCATATCAAGACTGCCGATGATGCTTTTTTGATTATGCGTGATGAAAATGATTTTACGGAATTAAAAACAATCGTTGCAGAATTTTCCGACAAATATTCAGGAGCAAAAGATTCCGTTTATATATATAGTTCAAAACAGATGATGCTCCAACTCAATCAAATGTTGACGACAATACAAATTGTGCTAAGTTGTGTGGCGTTCATCTCACTTTTTGTCGGTGGTATTAATATTATGAATATTATGATTGCGACGGTTGCCGAACGCAAAAAAGAAATCGGCATACGAAAGGCGCTCGGTGCAACCAACGCAGACATAACGGTTCAGTTTCTCGTTGAAGCCGTAACGCTAACGCTTTCCGGCAGTATCCTCGGTGTTTGTTTCGGATTGCTCATCAGCGCGACTGCGATCAATCTTATTCCGCTCAAAGCGATTATCAATATGCCGATCGCATCTTCAAAGATGGATTTTATTTTAAATATACAGGGAATTGTTATCGCGTTCGGCGTGTCAGTGGCGGTCGGTGTTTTTTTCGGTTTGCGTCCCGCAATCAAAGCGGCGAAACTCGATCCGATTGTTGCTTTATCGTAAAAAAGCTCGGCTTGTTTTTTTATGATAAAAACAGTATACTTCGCCGGATATGGCAATACTTTTATTTTCAAACAGTTTTTTAACGGCGGCTTTTTCGCTTTTGCTGATGGTGAATAATATTAATGTAACATCAGTAATTGCCGGCATTATAGGATTCGCGTTTACATTCGGATTGGCGTTTTTTTCACTTGAGTTGACGCGGAACAAAACACAAAAAGGCTTTCGGTTTGCCCGACTCTTTTTGAGTTATGCGATTGTGGTGATGATGATTGCGTTTATTATTTCGCGGATTCATTCTAACGATTCGCTTTATGCGATGGACGCAGTTTTGTGTATTTTGTGGTTTGTACTGGTTATTTTGATTGTAGTAACGATGCATTTTGTCTCCGACAAACGGGCGGAAAAATATTTTCCGGGGCTTGTGCTGACGAAAAAAAAACGAACATTTTGGGGCGAAATTCTTGACTTTCTGGATGCTTTTATTTGGGCGATGGCGCATGTTTTGTTGCTGAATCTTTTTGTATTTCAACTCTATGAAATTCCGAGCGAGTCGATGGTGCCGACCTTTATGATCAAGGATCGAGTGTTCGGGTTAAAACTCGGAAGCGGCACCCGCTTTCCGATGACTTCGGTTCGCTTACCGAAAGTCGGCTCATATAAACGGGGCGATGTTGTCATTTTAAAAAGTCCGCGCTACCCGCAAACAAAGGCGAACGAACTGCAGACCTTGACTTCGCAAGCAATTTCAATGCTCACGTTAATGCAAGTCAACACGAATATTGATCCGCGAACGGGCATGCCAAAGTTCGATCCTCTGGTAAAACGCATTGTCGGTTTGCCGGGCGAAAAGCTGATGCTGGTTGACGGCATCCTGTACGTGAAAAACAGTAGCAATGCCGATTACCGTATCATCAGTGAAGATGCACAATATGCTTGCTGGAATTTAAATGAACTTTCAACGGAACAGTTGAAGCAAGTAAAACACCTTGTTTTTCCCAATGACGTGTATAACACGATGCTTGCCGTTGAAGCGGAACGAAAGCAGGTTGATTTCCGAAAAGAATATGATGAGCTGGAAAAAATTTTGCACAGTACGGCTTTGCAAAAATATGCTTCCGATACGCTGGAAACCGATGCATCGTTTTTAGCGGAAGCGGATTATGCTTTACCTCAGCTTTTTTTGAATAATGATGCAATTTCACGGCGGATTTTTACCACCAACGGCGGATTTGCGTGGTTGAAAAACTTTTCGCTCAGTTGGGCGGAGTTTTGGGTGAGCGACAAAGCGAATACGGCTTCATTGTACGAAGTGCGAAATGCACAGCTCAATGTCCTTATCAAAAAGGTTTTTGCACAATTGATTTTGCGAAACTTGGAACTTTTCGCAGCGCATTCAACCGATGAGCAGTTTCAAACCGATGCGGTGCGGAATCAGCTCTTGGCGGATGCGGAACGGTTTATGCTGTATTTGAATTTATCCAACGGCAGGAATATGAACGAATTTCCGAAAGACGGTTATCTCGGCACGGACGAGTATTTTTTAATGGGCGATAACCGCTTTAATTCACTTGATATGCGCCATGCGACCGATTCAAAAAACATGCCGGTTGATTCTTATGATGCGCAGCCGGTGTTTTATCTTTCAAGTGTGTTTCCAATGGCACTTCCCGAAGTCAATATTTTGGGGAAAGCTGGTTTTATCTTTTTCCCGTTTAATCGCTTCGGTGCGGTAAAGTAAAAGTATTCACTCCTGTTTCGGTAGATAATCCTGTAACACGGCTTGGTATTCGGCAAGGGTTGAGCAGCGGACAAGCTGCTCACGAACGGCTCCGCCGTGTTTCATGCCTTTCGTTGCGGAAGAAAATTTTTTACGCATTTGGAGACAAGCAATTTTTTCGCCGATCGCTTCAGCTGTTTCGCTTAATTCATCGAAAGCGGCTTGCAATCTCGTTTGAAGCGGAATCTCTTTTTGATACGAACCGGTGAGCAGCAAGTCTTTCGTTTGCTGAAAAATAAACGGATTTCCCATCGCACCGCGTGCAAACATCACGGCATCGCAGGCGGTTTGCTCCAGCATGTCGGCGGCATCTTCGGGTGTAAATAAATCTCCGGAGCCGAAAACACTCACCTGCGACCTGAAGCGCGCAACCAATTCGCCAATCAACATCCAATCGGCTTTTCCGCTGTACCGCTGCGCCCGCGTTCGGGGATGGAGCGTGATTGCTTTTGCGCCGGCATCAACGCAGGCTACGGCGCATTCACGCCAGTTTCGGTTTTGGTCATCCCAGCCCGAGCGGATTTTTACACTCACAGGGATGCCGAAAGGTTCTGTCGCACGTACCACGGCTGCAACAACCGCATATAAACGCGGCACCTCTTTCATTAAAAAGGAGCCACCGCAACTTCCGGTTATTTTAGGCATGGGGCAACCCGCATTGATATCAATACAATCGCAACAGTATGTTTCTGATACCATTTTCGCTGCCTGTGCCATATTTTCGGGGTTGCCGCCGAAAAGTTGGATTGCGTATTTTTTTTCATTGTGACCTTTCCGCAAAAGCTCATGCGTTTTTCCGCTTGCACGTACTAACGCTTCGGATGAAACCAGTTCCGTGTAAGCAAAATCCGCGCCCATTTTTGCACAAATTGAACGGAACGGTGCATTGGAGTAGCCGGCGACCGGTGCTAAAAATAAATTTCCCGGAAGTTTCAACGTACCGATGGAAACAGGTTTATAGTAATTATACTTGGACATCTATTCTGTTCTCATCATCAATGTTCTGTGATTGTCTTACAACTCCGGCTTTTATCTAAAAAGCTCTAAAAAGTAGCCTCCAAAAACTTTAGTTTTTAGAGGCTACCGTTATGTTAGTAAGCGTTTTCCATACGGATGAGAGGTTAAAAACCGGATAGTACTTGTTTACTCAAGAATATACGTTTTAATCGGCGGAAAACCGTTAAATTCAATGGAAGCATAGCTTGACGTATATGCACCGGTTGACAAAAAGTACACTCTATCACCGACTTTTAAACTTTTCGGCAAAAGATATTTATAATCTTCGTACATGATATCCATACTGTCGCATGTCGGTCCCGCTAAAACAACCTGACCGGTTTTGGCTCCCGGCATATCTTTTGAAGTTACTATCGGGTATTTAATTGATTCGTTGATTGTTTCAAAAAGGCCGTTCATAACGCCTGCATCCAAATAAACCCACTTAAAAAGAGCCGTGTTGGTTTTTTTGGACACCATAACGACCTCAGCTCCCAAAATGCCGGAATCGCCAACGAGGGATCGTCCGGGTTCTAAAATAATGCGCGGCCGATCTTCACCGAAGTCTTCCTCCAAATAGCGGGTGATTTCAGTTGCATAATCTTCCAGCTCATTCGCCGGGGTAATATAGTGTGCAGGAAAACCGCCGCCCATATTAATCATTTGCAGTTTAATATCTTCTTCTTCTTCAAGTGAGTCCATGAGGTAGCGTGTTTTAACCAACGCTTCATTCCACTGTCCGATATCGCGCTGCTGGCTACCGACATGGAAAGAAATCCCGTAAGGAACCAATCCGCTGTCGCGGGCTTGAATCAAAAGATCATACGCCATATCAGGATGGCAACCGAATTTTCGTGAAAGCGGCCAATCGGCGCTGGAAGTGTTTTCAACCAAAATTCGGACATACACTTTTGAACCGGGTGCTTTTTCTGCAATGGTTTTTAAATCTTCCTTGCTATCCGTTGCAAAAAGCCGCACTCCCTTTTCATAAAAATATTCAACGTCACGTTCTTTTTTTATGGTATTACCGTAGCTGAGACGCTCAGGAGCAACGCCTAAACGTAAAACCTGATTCAACTCGTAACGCGATGCAATGTCAAAATGGGCTCCCAACTCCGCAAGCATCGAAATAATTTTATCCTGCGGATTCGCTTTGACAGCATAATAAACGTCAGCAAACGGAAAGTTTTTTTTCAAAGCCAAGTAGTTCCTTTTTACTACATCCAAATTCACAACAACAAACGGTGTTTCCAGTCCTTCTGAAAACTTCAGAAATTTTTCCCAGTCCTCGTCGCTGACGTACTGGCTGCGGTCTAATGTCATTATGAAGCCTCCTAAAAAAGCTAAACTAAAGCTTAAAAAGATACTTTTTAGCAACTGAATATATAAGTATTTCAGATTTATGTCAAGCACTTTTTAAGTATTTTTTGAAATTATTTTGAGAAATGAACAGAATTTTCCTCTCGATTCTACTGTTTCTAAGAGAACGGAATCATGACTTTCGCGGTCTTATGGAAGCGCTGATTAAAGGCTTGACGCGTATAACAGCCTTCCTATATCAGTATAATATCGTAGATTCTGAACATTTTTGAAACAATATATTTTAAATGTAGGTATTAAAAAGAAGTCTCGAAAAATCTAACCAGAGTTTTTGAAAGATGCCCTCAATTCTCGATTGAATTAATCAGTACCTCCTTAAAACTTTTCTTTTCATAAAGGCCCCTATTCTAGAGTTTATTCCGACACAATATTTTTTACTTGTCAATAATTTTTACTTAATTATGTCAGTTTTTAAAAGATTTTTTATCATAAAAGATTTACATTAATCGCCCTCTAGTAGTTTTTTTTATAATGTTGTATAATTCACTTTTATTTGAGGTATTGTTATGTTCGATTCTGATTTACACGAAGAATGCGGTGTTGCCGCAGTGTGGAATTTACATTCATATAATAATCCTGACGAAGATTTAAGCGAAACGTCACGTACTCTCTTTTATGCTCTTTTTGCACTCCAGCACCGCGGTCAAGAAGCGGCTGGTATTGCCGTTTCCAACGGTAAAAATATTCACGCACAAAAAAATCCCGGACTCGTTTCGGCAGCATTTACCGAAACGGATATAACCCGCTTACAAGGTCATGCCGGTGTCGGGCATACCCGTTATTCAACAACGGGAGCTTCAACAAAACAAAACATACAGCCTTTTTGCATTGAAACGCAGTACGGTCCGATTGCTCTCGCTCACAACGGCAACTTAGTTAATGCCCCGAGCTTGCGGAAAAAACTTTTGCAAAGCGGAGTAGGACTTTCATCGACGAGCGACACGGAAGTTATGGTCATGATGCTCGCCGCCGCAAAAGGGAGCACGTGGACGGACCGGATTGCATCCTGCATGAAAGAGTGGCAAGGGGCGTTTTCAATTATTGTGTTGACTTTGGATGCGATTTACATTGCGCGTGATCCGTGGGGATTTCGCCCGCTTTGTGCCGGCACAATCAAAAATGAAATGCTCGTCGCGGCAAGTGAATCCTGTGCAATGGAAACAATCGGTTGCACCGATTTTTTTGAAGTCGGTCCCGGTGAAATTTATAAAATAGATGAAACGGGTATAAACCGATCAGGTACGATTCCTCAAGCGGAACATACCGCCTCCTGCATTTTTGAGTTTGTATATTTTGCGCGTACCGACACGGTCTGGAATAACGCATCGGTTCACGTTGCCCGTGTTCAATTCGGAAAGATTTTAGCGCAAAACCACGGCGTTAAAGCCGATGTGGTGATTGCCGTTCCCGACTCTGCCCGCTCCAGTGCGATCGGTTTTGCTCAAGGTTCCGGGATTCCTTACAACGAAGGCTTATCCAAAAACCGCTATATAGCCCGCACGTTTATTCAGCCAACACAAAAATTGCGCGAGCAGGGCGTCGCAATGAAATTCAATGTGTTACCGCAAGTGATTCGCGGTAAAGATATTGTTGTCGTGGATGACAGTATCGTACGGGGAACTACAATCCGCCATTTAATCGAAATGCTCCGTTCAGCCAGTGCAAAAAAAATTCATGTCCGCATTGCCTGTCCGCCCCTCCGCTTCCCCTGCTACATGGGTGTCGACATGGGCGGTTTACAAAAGTTAATCGCGCATAACCGGAGTATTGAAGAAATCTGCACGTACATCGGAGCCGACAGTCTCGACTTTTTAACCGTTGACGAACTCAAAGCCGGCTTATATGAAGCGGGCGCTTCCGGCGAATACTGCACCGCCTGTTTTACCGGAAACTACCCCGTTGATGTTTCCCAAACTGCCGAAAAAGATTCGTTCGAATAAAACAAAATAGCGGTAATTCTTGAGGCAATGCGACCTCTTTACTTTTTTAATTTTTTTTTGTACTATGTTGCTGCGTATGTTTTTAGATAATTATCCTTGCACCACATCCCGCTTTGGGCATTCGTTGGTATTTAAGGGCTTGACTACGGCGCCGGCAATTCTTTTGATTCACGGATTTATGGGTTCCCCGTATGCGTTTACCTGGTTGGGAAGACAACTCAATGATGCCGGTTACACGGTGTATGTTCCACGGTTGCCGGGACACGGCACGAACGCAAAAGACTTTTTGGCAAGCACCTGGAAGGATTGGCTCCGCTGCGTGTGTGATACGTACATCGATATCGCGTCAAAGCATGAACGGGTATTCGTCGCGGGGCATTCGATGGGAGGCTTACTTGCAGGGCTCATTGCAGCGCACTTTAACCCTGAAAAGCTTATTTTATTTGCGCCGGCATTTATGACCGTCGATAAGCGGATTTCGCTTGCCCCGCTCGCTCAGTTCTTTGTCAAGACGGTACCAATGCAGCCGATTTCTCTGTGCCATGAGTCTGAATTTAAAAAAGCGCAAGCTGATTATCTAAACGGTGTGTACGTTCCAAAATTGGTCGATTTACTCAAGTTGATGAAACTGGCAACAAAACATTTGGAGTATATCAAAGCGGAGACGTTGATTGTGCTCTCCAAAAAAGATGCGGTAGTCCCTTTTAAAGTGCACGACTTGGTCCATGAAAAAATGAAAGCGCCGCACGACTTTTTTTCCGTTGAGGAAAGTTCACATATGCTCATTGACGATAGTGAACGTGAACAAATTGCCAAACGAGTAATAGAATTTTTAAAAGCGTAAAAAATTATATTCACAAAATACAAGAGGAGTTTTTATGGATTTACATTATACCGTTGATTTTGCAAAAAAATTGCTTGCGGTTCACAGCCCAACCGGCTATACCGAAAAAGCCATGGATCTTTTAGAAGCCGAATTTAAAAAACTCGGCGTACCGTGCAAGCGGACGATAAAAGGTGCGATTTGTGCAAAAATTGAGGGGCTTGATACAACGAAATCACGGGTTGTCAGTTCGCATACGGACACGCTCGGAGCGATGGTTCGTGAAATTAAGAGTAACGGCTGGCTCAAACTGATGAACATCGGCGGTTTTCCGATGACCAACATTGAAGGCGAAAACCTTTTTGTGATTACCCGAGAAGGCAAACTAATAAGCGGTACCGGTTTACCGACCAAAGCTTCCGTTCATATTTTTGATGATGTCGGAAAAAACGAACGTTCACTCGATGAATTTGAAATGCGGCTGGATATTGTAACTTCATCGAAAGAAGAAACGAAAAAAGCAGGAATCAACGTCGGAGACTTTGTGGTTTTTGATCCGCGCACCGTTGAAACGGAAACCGGCTTTTTAAAGTCGCGCTTTTTGGATGATAAAATCAGTGTTGCAATTTTGATGGGAACGCTTAAAGATTTGGTTGAAAGCAAAAAAAAGCCGGCGTATACCACGTACTTTTTTATCAGCAATTACGAAGAAGTCGGGCACGGTTTGAGCGGTATCCCCGAAGATGCGTTTGAACTTTTGGCGGTTGATATCGGGACGGTCGGCGGCGGGCAGGCTTCATGCGAACACGCAGTTACGATTATGGCGAAAGACGGCGCAACACCGTACGATTATCCTTTGCGTAAAAAACTGGAGGATCTCGCCATTAAAAACGGTATCGCGTACGAAACCGATGTGATGAATCATTACGGATCTGATGCGACAGCATTTATCAAAACCGGTCGCGATATCCGATTCGCCTGTATGGGTCCCGGTGTACACGCAACGCACCACTACGAGCGAACACATTTGGACGCGGTCGAAAATACGCAAAAACTGGTGGAAGCCTATATTATGGAAAAATAACCGCATTTTACACTCTTCAATATTCTTAAAAATGAAAAAGGTCTGCGGATGATGCAGACCTTTTTTTTATGAAATCGTTTCTTTAGTTTACGCTGCAACCTACAATTTATAACATTTTCGGATGTCAATTTCGCAAGCGACTGCCGGATTTTGGATTCCCCAATTTGCAAGAATCTGCGGAGCGACTTCTCCGAAATAACCGACGTCTGTACCGTCAACGGTAATAACCGCTTGGCGCCCGCCGATATAGAGCGTTTCATGACTTTCGCGCACTTGATACGGAATATCCAAAAAGTAAAAAAGCGTTGACACAATACTTGCCGCTTCGTTATAATTTGCATCTTGCGAAACAAACAAAAAGCCGATCGAATCCGTCGTTTCCGTACCGGTATTTTGTTTGGGCTGGAGGTACGCAATTTTACCGAACTCAAAAATTTTAT
Organism: uncultured Treponema sp.; assembly: GCA_937923945.1. Lineage (GTDB taxonomy): Bacteria > Spirochaetota > Spirochaetia > Treponematales > Treponemataceae > Treponema_B. Next base: position 21,393 of record CALDWC010000080.1, on the reverse strand, counting down.
GCGGATACACGGCTGTTGCGGATGAACTTTCAGCGATAAACAAACTCGGCAACACCGACGAACGGAGAATGTTGTAGTTTTCGCTCATCGGGTTTGCAATTTCAATAATTTTACTTTCATCAAAAAGCATGTTTTCAATAAAGTCTTTCCGAGAACCGAGATAGTTCATAATCATTTCCTGAAAACCCAGTCCAACCATAATTGATTTCAAATTTCGTCCGATTTGAGTAATCGGCAACAACCTGCCGACGGTGAAATCCTGCGGAGACTCCGGCTCAAAATTTTCAACCCCGATGCCCATCATTACATCTTCAATAATATCCACTTCGTGCAAAAAATCATTTCGGTATGCGCTAGGATACACGGTAATAGTATTATCGGCGATATCAATTTTGCAATCCATTTTTTTGAGCGCATCTTGCACTTCGCTCAAAGTCAATTCGGTTCCTAGCAATTTATTCACCGCTTCCAATGTTGTCCGTGCAGGCGTTTGAAAATAATACGGCGAAGTAATGGTCGTACCATACCCGGTGTCATATTCATGAACAATCGTTACCGGTAAAATTTTATAGCCGGCATCATAAAAGTCACATGCAACAATATTCGTTGCGAGCAGCAGCGCATCCATGTTGACGCCGGTAAATTCAACGAGTAGATCCGAGTCGCCGACTTGTACGGCACCGATATCCGCACTGTTGATAATCGGCGGAAATGATAATATTTTGTCGTTGTCATCTTTCAGTATCGGGTAACGGTCAAACGATTTTAAAATATCCGCATACTCAACGCCTTTCGGATGTTGCTGTAAAATTTCACTTAAACTCATCGGTGAAGATGTCCCAAGCGGAATAAATTTTAATTCAGGCTCCGCCGTTGTATAGTGCAGCGGCCATTGTACGCTTTGAATACGGTACACGCCCATCGAAAACGATTTTCGCTTGCGTCCAAAATTTGAGCAGAGTTTTTCCTGCGTTTGAATAATATCAATGAGCATTTCATTACTGATTGGTTTTCCTGAAATTACAAATGCCGTCATAAAAGGGCGAATACCCTTCAAAGTGGCATTAACTTTCACTACACGGTTTTCGGATTCACGCGATTTAAACTTCGTCGAGATAAACTCATCATAGGTAGTAGAAGTCATTCGACTGGTACGGTGAATACGCAAAAGACGAGCGAGTCCCGCTGTCGACCATAAATCAGGTCGATTCGTATCGTTCAATTCAATTTTGATCGTGCGTTTTTCTTTTTCCGCTTCGGTCGGAATTTCATCGAGCTCAGCTTTCGCATACGATAGCTCTTTTTCAAGTGTGGCATAATCGTACTGCGTTTCAACTAAATCAAAAAACAACTTTTCATTTACTTCAATTTTTGGCATACCTACCTCAGTCTATGGGTGAGCATTATATACGATTTTACCGTTTTATGCAAGTCGCTCCATCGGTTTTATTCACCGTAAGAATTTTAAAAAATAGGCGACCTCAATGCTAATCCGATTTAAAAAATTTTGTTCAAGAATAATATCTCCCATATTTTTCGAATAATCGGGAAAATGTACATACAAAAAATCATTTTTTAAAAGGAGTTTTTGTAATTCAGCATCCGGTAATTTGATTCGCCCCGATAAACATTCCCGCAGCGTTTCCAAGTCGGCTACCGTTTCATCAAGGTAGCGGCGTATATTTTCCCGAACAGTTTTGTCCTTCGGCATTTGCCAAACTCCGCTCATTTCCACATCGCGGAAATCATTCGTCATCTGAACGGCTTGTTCAAGTGAAAAGGTTTTATCACTTGGACGTGCAAATGTTTCCAGTGAATACACATTTTGTTCCGTTTGCTGCATTTTGGTAAAAATTCGGCTGTATGATTGAAGTACCGGCGTTGAAAAAAAATCGGTTTCTCCGTTGCCCAACTTTTGTACACTGTCATCAAAAAAAATTACCCCATCATAAAGCGGGGCTAGTTTTGTTGCAGTATCAAAACGGCGGGCAACTTGAAAACTGTACTTTGAATGCGTAAAATTTTTTTCATATCCAAAATCCAAGCCGTTTACAAATATCGGCACCTCTATGCCGCTTCGCAAAGATAACGCAATTTGTACGGCACTCAAACCGACCGAGCCGACACTTTCAAAACTGCCAGACGTGTATACGGCATTTTTAAACCGCGCCAAAAACAAGGCGGAAGCATATTCCGTAAAGTAAAAAACAACCGGCGCCCCCAGTTGCCGCGCGAATTTGAGAACGGATGGCTGTGAAGTAAAGTCGGCAAACAGAATCGGCGGCTTTGAGTACGCCGTACTGCTGAAACCGATAAAAGCCGCCGTAATAAAAGGCTGAGACTCAAGCATCACCACCGCATCCGGCTGTATTGTTTCGGCAAGCGCTTTTGCCGCAGCATCAACCGCGATAATAAAAAAGCGTTCGCGAAAGCGTGCAATTTTTTCGGCGGCTGCATCGAACGAATTACCCGCACCGATAATCAAAATCGGTTTTTTAACGGTTATGCCCGCAACTGTGAATATCGGACTATTTGATTCAACCGTTTCTTTTAAGTTTTTAAAAAAATTTGCCGCGATGCCGTGTCCCATTTTTATCAATGTCAAACGGTTAATCGCTTTCGCTTTGAAGTACTCATCCATGCGGTGTTGTACCATATCAAAAAAAGTTTTTTGCGCAGCATCGCTTACGGGAAGAATCGAGGAGTGAATCATAATACAACGGGAAAAATCATATTGCATATCAAGGCGCAGCACTTCAGAGAAAAATTCATCGTGAGCACCGGCAGTTACAAAACGAAAATTGACACACTCGTTTCGGAAAAAAGTAAAATACGGCTCCCGTGCATACTGCAGAGAAAAATTATACAGCACTTTATCCGGTTGAACCGCCAGCAAAAAAGAGCGCGCATCCAGCTTTTGTAAAATCTCCCGGATACCGTAATCCAACACCGGCGATGCGAGGAGCACGAGGGTACGCGACTGAAATGCCGTATGTGTAATAACGTGCAAAATACTCCGTGTAGGAGCATACCGCGAATACAGCGCTTTGCCTCGATATAAAACGGAAGAGCCGTTTTCGTTTGAAATCAAAAACGGCTCTTCAATAGGATATTGCTTTGACACTTAATTTTCAAACTTGTATAAATTGTTTTTTGCTTTCGGGTTGCTGACAATATAGTCAATAACCGTTGACTGCGCAATCGGCAACGGGAATTGTCCCGTTATAAGTGCAAGCGCGTAATATTCAGTCCAGTTTCGGTTCTCGCTTTTATACAGCGAAACCGTCGATTTGGAAGCTTCTTCAGCCGGCGTAATTTTATCAACCACTGCAACAACGGCGCTTTCATTGATTAAAAACGGCTTTGAAAATTCACCTTCTTTCAAGCTAAATATTGTTTTCAAAAATTCTTCGTTCCGAGTGATGCTCGTGATGAGCGAATCGCCAGTCGGCAACATCGATAAAAATTTTGAGTTCCCGTAATTGAGAGGAAACTGCTCCGTTTTTGTCGGCTTAACTAAAAATTCAAGCGCTGCATCATTGAAACCTTTTTCCTGAGCCGCTTTAATAAAATCGTTTGCATGAGCGACCAAGTAGTCTTCGATAATGCCTTTTTCATATTGGCGCATATAGTACGAAACTTGTTCCAATAATGCGGTGTCCGTAAAATCGGGCTGAACCGGATCGGCATTGCACTTGAGAACAACATACAGCGCATTCATTTTAACCGGCGAGCTGACTTCGCCCGCTTTTAAGTTTACCACTTTTGCTAAATCTTCCGCGTTCGGAAAAAGAGCGTTCAAATCTTTTCGGTATGAGTTAATTAAGGCTCCGTTTGCATCAACGTAGGAATTGGTAATCGCAGTGCTTTGATTTTTCATTGCTTCTTCAAAGGTTACCGAACCTTTCAAGATTTCTTTTGAAACAGTCGTTGCCGCTTTTTCATCTTGAAAAGAGACAATAGAAAGATCGTGCTTTACGAACAAATCGGCATGCTCTTCGGCATAGGCTTTCACTTTTTCACTCGGGAAACTCGTCGGACGAAAGTTAACATATTGAATCGAGCGTTTTTCACTGCTCATTCCCGCAACAAAGTTTGCTTCTTTTGAGCTTATTTTTACCCCAAATGCATCACCGTATCCGAACACATCCTGAATGTAGCGGCTTCGTTTCAGTTCTGCAACGGTTTGCGTACGGAGTTTCAGCTTTTCCGCTTCCGGTGTTTTTTGATACGCTTCCGCTGAATAGAGCCCCGTTTGAGGATCGGAAAACTGTTTAATAAGGTTCATATTCACCAGCTTGTCAGTCGGAACATAGCCGCATTTTTCAACCTCGGTTTGCATCGCCAAATCAACAAGAGCCGCGGTCATCGCCGTGTTCGTCATTTGATAATTAAAATATTGCTGCCCTTCCGGTGTATCGGGAGCACCGCCGCCGAACGTTTCAAACATACGCTGAACATACTGGAGCTTTGTATAAAAAGGCGACGCAGGCTCATTCGTTATGGAATTTCCATCCCACGACGCCAACACTTTAACACCGCCGAAACCGCCCATTGACGGAATCCAAATAAAGGAAATCGCTGCAATACTGAGAACAACGATTGCTAAAACATAACCGATACTTTTCAGTTTCATAAAAATACCACCACGTAAAAATATATCAAGTGTTTATTAAAAATAACTTTGCGAGCGTTTAACCCGTTTTCAAAACACAAGTTTTTAGAGTAGAAAGAGTATATAAAAATTACACATCTTTGTCAATATCATCAAAATGAACGGAATCAGTTAGGGCGACGCTGATTAATTCAATCGAGAATCAATCAGCGTTTCATTATAGCGTACTGATTCCCAACTTTTTCTTTTGCTGTTCGTATTCGAGGTGTCCGGCGTATTCCGCCTTGTATTGGTTTGCATTGATAATTGAATTTTTTATCGTGGTGATTTCAATTTTAATGCCTTTAATTTTACTCCGTATGTTCGGTTTAACCGTCTTGTAATACTGATCCAAACCGGACATTTGCGTTAAAAACGAATTACATTCATTGACGTACTGAACAAAATTATCGAACAATATATTTTCGGGAATCTGCCGCAGTTTTGCATTTACTTGCGGTGAATTTGAATTGATGTTTTTAAAAATTCGGATTTTACGTTCCAACGCCGTTTTAAAATTTCCCAAGTTGATGATTTCTTTTTTTCGGATTTGGGTAACCGGATCTTCAATGACAATCGTAATTTCCTTTTCCGGCGTTTTTAAATTAAAAGCCTTCCGAAACACCGCTGCCACTTTTGAAAAAAAAGCTTGACCGCTGGTGTTAATTAAATCTTCATTAAATGTTATTTTTTCCAACGCGAGTTCAAAGTGCGATGCGGAATTGGCAAGCGTTTTCAAGCCCGTAATCAGCATTTGCCGATAATCAATATCCGGCGTTTCTTTTTTTTGCTGCAATTCCGTGATTTGCTGCAAACTCCGCAAGATCCCCGCATGGGCGTTTTCCGCAGAACCGGAGTAATCTTCCGTCAGAACCTCATGAATCAAGTTTTGAAAAAACGGATGTTTAGCAAACCGAGCGGCAAATGTTTTTTTTACGGCAGTAAACATTGCATCGATGTTGCCTCCGGAAGTCAGAACATTTTGCGGAACTTCCGGTAGAACCGTTGTGCGAATAAAAAGTTTGTACGCTTCACGCTGACATAGTGCAGCTTTTGCTAAAAGCGAGCGGAGCGTTATCGTACTCTTACTCATTTGCTCAAGGGAAGTTCGGAGAATGCTTGCGGTGAGTGGCTCCAGCGACGCAGAAGCAGATTCAATAACGCCGGCGAGAGCCGCTGTATTCGGACTCCTGCTGGTCGGTTTAAAATCATCCCAAAGAAAAACTTGCGAAAGTTTTTCCAAGTTTGAAATCCGCTTTGGTGTTAAATAATTACAGGTGAATTGATAGTAATTGGTAACAAATTCCAACATCCGCGTGTAATGAGAAATACGCCTTCCAATCACACTCGCTTTTTCCGTATCGGGGAACGCAGAGATTTCCGGCAGCTCGATTTCGGTCATTTTACTGTCATAATTGTACGGATCGTAATGGATGAGACGTTTGGTAATTAATAAATCCAAAAATCCGTTCATCGCGGTTGACTGCAACGAATACTCTTCGCGCAATTTGGGAAGCACAGTTTTCTCTAAATTTTCACGTGCATCCGCAACGGCACGCGTCAATTCATCAATATAACTCACATCAAACTCTCAAAAATAAATTGCTTTATTATATTCAAAAAATTGATATTATTCAAGAGAAATTTTTTACCATTTTTCCTTGCCTTATTCCCCTGAACCCAATTTTCTGCGATGAACATTCACGGCATTCATCCGTTTTACGAAATGAGAAAAATCTCTAAAAATCGTTGTTTCCTAAAAGTGCTAAAGCAAGTTATTTTTCCTCCGATGATGAATATAGTTCAAGGAGACGAATAAAATGAAAATGTATTCAATTAAAAGCGTTCCGAATGAAATTTCTTATTTTTCAATTTTGGACAAAACAAATGATGGGTATAAAATCAAAATCAGCCGTGAAATTGACGGGTATAAAAAAACAAGCGAAAGTTTTTTGAACGAAGACCTGTTTGAAACCTGCTTGCGAACAGGATACATTTGCGAAGTGAAGGAAGCATTGCGAACTCGAAACTAGCTTCAATAATGCAGTGTCGGAAAAACGTTGTTGCATGGTGTTTAAAGAAACGCTGTTAAACGGCGTCAAACCTTTAATCAGTGTTTCCTTAAGTCTTTAACAACGTTTATTTGGCGGCTGTAGAATATCATCAATGGATCACTACAACCGCCGCGTTTTTTCACTGTTGTGCTCATGCAAAAAACGCTAAAAAAAAATGCTCATTTGCCGAAATTAATAGCAGAAGAATTATGGAAGCAATTACAATCTTAAATGCATTATCGATAAATGAGTGGGCTTTTAAATCCATTACCGAACAAAATAGTAGCATCGATGAAGCAATTAAACGCAGCTTACAATTTCCGGAAACGGCAGAAGTTGCGATCATAACGGACGCAAATAATCGATTTACTTTTCCCGATGCGGTAAAAGTTTTACCGATACATACCTTTGATTCAAAAAGCGTTTTTAACGCCATGTTTGAACTTGCAAAAGAGTACCGCACCGTATTTTTTGCGGATGCGGATGCTCCGTTTTTGGATACGTTTCTTGCTGCCGAACTTTTTAAAACACACAAAAAATACAAAGCTGAATACACGTTTGCAGACGGTTACCCAAAAGGTTTAGCCCCTGAAATTTTGGACACGGGGTTGGTAAAAATTCTTGCCGGTATTTCAGACATCGCAAATGTAAAAAATAATCGCACCTTTATTTTTGACAGCGTAAAGCAAAATATAAATTCCTATGATATTGAAACACTCATTGCGCCCGATGACATTTCCGATTTACGCTTGGAGTTTAACGCAAACAGCAAACGAAACTTTTTACTTTGTAACCATTTTAAAACGATTGATGCAAAAAACTATGCCGCATTGGTAAATAAAAATCAAGCATATCTTTTTACGCTTCCGGCATATTACGCAATTGAAATTTCAGCGATACGTTCCGTCGATAAAATTTATCAGCCGAAAATAAATGATATCGGATCATCTCCGTTTTTGAACTTTGAAAAATTTAAAACAATCATTGATAAAATTGTTGCATATTCGGACGATGCCGTTGTTTCATTTTCAATTTTCGGCGAACCTTTTTGCAACAAAGAAATTTTTTCCATGATTGAGTACGTACTGCAGCAAAAAAATCTTTCACTCTTGTTGGAAACTTCCGGCACGGAACTTGATACCGAATCGATGGCCACAATACACAACATTGTTGAGCGGTACAACGCCGCCTCAAGAATTTTTTGGATCGTGATGCTTGACGCCGCTTCGGGAAAAAAATACGCCGAACTTACCGGCACCGATGAAAAAACGGCAGAGAAGCTTTTTAAAACAGCATCGGAAAATGTATCGGCATTGGATAAATTATTTGCCGGACAGGTGTTTCCGCAATTTGTCCGAATGAACGAAAACGAAGACGAGCTGGAAACATTCTATCGTTTCTGGAAAGAAAAAATTAATAACGTGCTCATTCAAAAGTACGATAATCTTGCCGGACAAATTCCCGATCGACGTGTTGCGGATATTTCACCGATTAAGCGGAATGTATGCTGGCACTTAAAACGCGATATGTATATTTTACAAAACGGTGATGTGCTTATGTGCCGCGAAGATGCGTACGAAAAAAATATTACAGGAAATATCTTTTTAGATAATCTGAAAACAATTCGTGAAAAAATTTTCAAAATATATTGTGACCATACTGAAAAAAACTATAAAGGCTTGTGTGAACATTGCGATGAATACTATACCTATAACTTTTAATGAAAACGTTGGCACCTACAATATCGTAGGCGGCATCAATCCTATCGGTGAAAAAACGGAAAATTTTTTTTCGGTTTTTATTTTACAAAGAAGCGGCTCAATAATTAGTGACACGGTTTTTGAAAATATTTTATCGTTTAATTTTAAATCCGTATTTGCAATTCTCAATAATCCGCAAGCACTCAGTGTTGAATCGTTAAGTGCAAAATTTCCGTCAATCAAATTTATTCGAACGCTTGAAAAAATTTCTGCCGGTGAAATGATAAATATTTGTGCAAGTGAATGTACGTCAAAATATTTTATTGTACTGTGGTCTGATACCGTTATTACTTCGCAAGGTTTTATCACTACAATGTTGGATCAACTGCTTGCCGAAAATAAAATGTGTACTATACCGTCACTCATTACTGCAAAGTTGGAAACGCTACCGAATCAGGTTATTCCCATGCTAACCAACGGAAAAAATTTTTCAACACAAAAATTAAACACACTGAAAGACAAAACGAAAACGATATATCCGTTTGACTTTATCGGTATTTATAACCGCGAATCGTTTATCGATGTAACCGGTTTTGATCACACCATTGAAAATCCGTACTGGCAGCTTTTGGATTTTTCGTTGCGAACTTTTTTGTGGGGATATTCGATGAGTATTGCAACGTCATTCAAAGTGAAATACTTGACGGATATTGCCGTTGAAGACACAACAATAGATGAATCGTATCGGAGATTCTTTTTAAAAAATCTTGCGCCGTCAATTAAAACGGTTGGGGATAAAACGGAAGCGTATATCCCGACAGGATTATTTTTTTCTTATAATAAAACATCGGGTGAAAATATTTTCCGTAGCTGGAAAAAATTTTCGGAAGCAAGAACGTGGGTTTCCGTAAACAAAAACCGTTTTAAAGAATCCGCTTTAACCCTTCTTACTGCGTGGGAGCCTAGTGTATGATAACGGCAAACGGAGTATGCGTTATTGTGCAAGCGCGCCTTGCGTCAACACGATTACCGCAAAAGGCATTGACAAAACTTGATGAGGATGTTCTTTTGGAACATGTCCTGCGGGCTTTGCATACGGTCAACGCACAATGTTTTGTACTCGCGTGCGATTACAACTCGTATAAAAGTTTTGCACCGTTTGCCGAACGTGCCGGTTTTTTAATTGTGCAAGGAAGTGAAGTGGATGTTCTTTCCCGTTTTGTGATTGCGCTTGATGCGGCGCAAATATTTTGCCGTGAACAAAATTTACCGCCGATTACCTGCATTGTACGCGCTACTGCGGATAATCCTTTTTTGTTTGTTGAAGCAATTAACGATTCCATCGATCAGTATTTTGCATTAGATATACCAGACTATTTTACGTTTACCGGTTTACCGCACGGCAGCGGCGTGGAGTTGCTCAAACCGGAAGCACTCGTTACAGCAAATAACATTGCAAAAAGCGATTATGAGCGCGAGCATGTCGGTCCGTCACTTTATCATCACAAAGATAAATTTTCAATTGTCTATGAAACGGCTGCAACCAAATATTATTTTCCGGAGTTAGTAACAACGATTGACACACCGGAAGATTTATCCCGTACAAAAATCGCGCTTGAATTTTTACATGAAAAAAAGGTAAGCCTTCCGGCAAGTTTTCAACACATCATCGATGCAACAAAATATGCAACGGACATTATTTTATTTGTGCCTTCGATAAAATCCGGAAACGGTTCTGGACATTTACGCCGTGCGATTGAACTGGCGACAGAATTTGCAAAAAATTTTTGTACTCAAATTTTTATCGATACAGACAACATTCCGGGCTTTGCATCAAAACTGCTACTTGACGTGAATCCGAAACTGATTACGCACCGGCTTCCCAAAAAAGCAAAACTGATTGTTTTGGATAATTTTAAAACAAGCGAAGGCGAAGCAAATGCGCTTGGTTTAATTGCGCCGGTGCTTGCGTTGGACGAAGGCGGCGAGGCGCGTAACACGGTCGATTACCTTTTGGATATTATTCCGCGTCTCAAATACACTGACAGCGTTTCTGCTAATTTGGAAGACGTCTCATTTATTCCGCTCCCTGAAAACAGAAAAACAAAACCGCACAAGCCGAATATAAAAAATAAACGCTTAAAAGTTTTAGTTGCCTGCGGTGGCGAAGACAAAGCTAATTTAGCGCTTCCCATCGGAATTAATCTTATCAAGTTTAATTTTGATATTACAGTGGTGTCACCGGAAACTTCATTTTCAAATATTCGGCGTTTTGGCGGCAAGTTAAAACTTTTGTATACCGTTCCACAGCTGCGCGAGCAGCTTTTTAATTATGACTTGGTAATTACCATTTACGGTTTTACCGCATTCGAGGCATTGGCGGCAGGATGCCTTGTTGTATTAGTTTCGCCGACCGATTATCATTACCGGCTCGGCATACAGAACGGTTTCAGTTGTTTTCCCCCCGGTATTCCCGATACGGAAATGCTTCAAACGATGTTTTCTCGGGGAATAAAAATCCCAAAATCTATCACGCCGAAAACAGTGCAAAAAGATTTGGTTCATTATATTGAGGATGTTTCACATTCACAGCATCTTCATTGTCCGGTGTGCGATAACGAAATCATCGATGATGAACACCGCATTGTGTGTCGGTTGCCGGATAGAACCATTGCACAATGCGAAAAAACCGGTTTGTATTTTTTATCGTTTATTATGAGCAAAGAAAAAAAATACAATGCAAATTATTTTTTTGATGAATATAAAAAGCAATACGGAAAAACATACCTCGAAGATTTTTCTAACATTATGAAAGAGGGCGAACGCCGTTTAAAAATATTGGAAGAATGTTATCAAGAGTATTTGGAAACCGCTGAAGATTTTTTCGACAAGAAAAAAAATTTACTTGATATCGGTTGTGCATACGGCGCTTTTTTAAAAGCGACGGAACGGACGGATTGGTTTGCAGTCGGTACGGATATTTCAAACGACGCAATTCAATATGTTTCCGACACCTTAAAACTTCCGGCGTTTTGTTCGGCGTTTCCTGCATTGCCGGAAAGCTTTCATTACACGCGTGAAAAAGTTTTAGCGGAAGGGAATAGCGCCGGTTTTGAAAGCGCTTCTTTTCAGTTGACACCCGGATCATTTCATGCAATTACGATGTGGTTTGTGATTGAACATTTCCGTTCGTTGGATGCGGTTTTAAAACAAGTACATTCGCTTTTAGTTGACGGCGGTATTTTTGCTTTTTCAACACCGACACTTTCAGGTGTGAGCGGCAAAAAAAGCAAGCGTGATTTTTTTGCCCAAAGCCCGACCGACCATTATAGTATTTTTGATTTTGAAAGCGTCGAAAAACTTTTAGACCTGTACGGATTTAAAGTCGTGAAAGTAGTTTCAATCGGGCATCATCCCGAGCGGTTTAAAAACTTTGCGCACGTAAAACGCGGCGGCTTTATGTATAATATTTTACATGCGTTCAGCCGGCGGAAAAAGCTGGGCGACAGTATGGAAATTTATGCGGTAAAACGCATCAGCGTGTAAAGCCGCTTAGGAAACGCTGATTAAAGGCTTGACGCCGTTTACCGACGTTTAGAGATGCCCTTAATTCTCGATTGAATTAATCAGTGTCTTCTTACGTGAAAAAACAAACTTATCTAATACTGCTCGTGCAATGTTGACGTCCTTGTTTGAAGTGCCGGCTTAATTATTTGAAAAACGCTGTTCATGGATTGTAACCGATTGCACTGTGTGGTAGTCTTTGATTTCATTGAGAATACAGGAAAATTTTTCTTTGCTGTGAATACGCAGTTTTATTTTGTACTGTACATTTTTTTTACGATGATATTCCTGCAAAATGAGTCTCGCATGTTTGACATCGTATTTTTCAAAAAGCGATGCGGCAAAGTTTTGAAACGTTTCGTCGTCGACATCAACGGAAACAAAAAGAACGCGCGGTGATGGCGTGATAATAGAGTACAACTTAAGGTGTGAAAACATTTCGACGCAGTACACCAATATCGTAGCACCCACGCCCAAAATGCACATTCCCGCACCGATGGCGATGCCGATACCGGAAACCGCCCACAGTCCCGCGGCCGTTGTTAAGCCGGTAATGTTGCCCGACCGGATTATGATTGCACCCGTTCCCAAAAAGCCGACACCCGTTACGATTCCGGCGGCAATCCGCGACGGGTCGGGGTTCATCGGAACACCGCGCGCGGTAACACAAAAACCGTACATAGATACACAGGTTAAAAGGGCCGACGCGATACCGACAATTGCATGCGTGCGGATACCGGCAGCTTTAAATGCGCTTTCGCGTTCGTAGCCGATGAGCGCGCCGGCAAAGCCGGCAAGCAAAACACGCAAAAAAAGCTGCATTTCAAAACTTGAAGAAACCGCTTTGAAAAATTCGGAAGATTTTTCTATCAACATTATATCAGCCTTGCATGATTCCACTCATCGCTTTTTCCAGTGCAGCGATTTCTGTGGCGGCTTTTTCTTTCGCCTGTGTTAAATCACCGGAAGCGGAGCTTCTGTATAAAATGTAAGTTTTAATTTTAGGCTCGGTTCCGCTTGGTCGCACGCAGAGCACCGTTCCTCCCGCTAAAAAGTATTGGATAACATCGCTTTTCGGTAAATCAATCGGCGTGCTTTTTTCGGTATCGCACGGCGAATATTCGCGCTGCATTTTTATGTCTCGGATTTTTTCAACTGTCAGCCCTGCAATTTCCTGCAAACTGTTATCCCGTAATTTTTGCATCATCTTCTGCATGGTTTTTAATCCGCTTGCTCCCTCGAATGTTTTGCTGATTGTTTTTTCCGCAAATAAGCCGTGTTGTGCAAACAGTTGATCCAACCGCTGCAGCAATGAAAGCCCTTTCGACCGCCAGTACAAAGCCATTTCGGCACACACCGCCGCTGCAGAAACGCCGTCTTTATCGCGGACTTCTTCTCCGAAGTTATATCCATAACTTTCTTCAAAGCCGAAAAGATAAGTTTCTTCGCCTTTTTGCATAATCTTTTCAACTTCGCCGCAAATCCACTTAAAGCCGGTTAAGCATTCGAGAACGCGAAGCCCGTACGAGCGAGCGACTTCGTCAATCATGCGACTTGAAACAATGGAGCGGATCATCACGCCGTGTGCCGGCATACGATGATATTCTCGTGCAGTCAACGCGAGGTAGTCCGCGAAGAGAACACCCATTTGATTACCTGTAATAATCTGCATCACGCCCGCTTCGTTTTTTACCGCACAGGCAAAACGGTCGGAATCGGGGTCGGTTGCCATCAAAATGTCGGCGCCCTCTTTGTTTGCCAAATCCATTCCCATCTGTAATGCAGCCGCTTCTTCCGGGTTGGGATAGCTTGCCGTCGGAAAATTACCGTCCGGCTCTCGCTGCTCCGGCACCGTGAGAACCGAAAACCCGAAGTCTCCCAGCACTTTTTCTACGTGTAGCGCACCCGTTCCGTGGAGCGGCGTGTACACAATTTTTACTTCCTGCGACATTTTGGAAATCAGCTCAGTTCGGCAAATTTTCGATTTTACCATTGCCCAAAATTTTTCATCCACTTCGCTGTCGATAAGTTTTAACTTACCCATCTTGAGCGCTTCCGCTTCGGAAATTTCTCGGACAGTTTCAACGGCATTGACTTCGTTGATAATGCCCGTATCGTGCGGAGGAGTAATTTGTGCGCCGTCCGACCAGTAGGCTTTGTACCCGTTGTATTGCTTGGGATTATGCGAAGCCGTTACTACCACCCCCGTGTGACAATGCAGCTGCCGAATTGCAAATGACAATTCCGGTGTCGGGCGTAGATCCGAAAAGAGATAGCAGGTAAAACCGTTTGCAACAAAAATTAAGGCGGCAGCTTTTGCAAACTCGCGCGAATAATTTCGGCAATCATAGGCGATAGCTACTCGCAGTTCACCGCGTTCGGCTTCTTTCGGAAACGTTTTTCGCACATAATTCGCCATTCCCTGCGTTGCCCGTTTTACCACGAGCGGATTCATCCGGTTCATGCCGCCTGCAATAATGCCGCGTAATCCCGCCGTGCCGAATTCGAGCGTCCGATAAAAGCGATCGTACAATTCCTCAGTTGCGTTTTTTTTTACGAGCGTTTCAACTTCGTCTCGAAAAACTTTTTCCGTTTCATGTTTCAAATAAAACGTTATTGCATTTGAAATTTTTTCTTCCATGAATTTGTGTCTCCTTAATCTTATTTGTGCCGTTGTTAGTTCGTTAAGTATAAAATGAATAGGATAAATTTTCAAGCGGAGCATTCCGCAAGATAATTCAGAACTTTCTGTGCCGTTTTTCCTACCGTTTATGCCGAAGTCTCCCACAAAATAAAATAATCGTGTATAATGCGTAAGGTTTGGGGCGTAGGGATGAGGGATTTAAAACCTATCCGTAGGTTCCGAATCGTGTGATTATTTTGACGGAGGCGTTTGAGATGAAACGCGGTTTGCGTAAAAACGGTTTGTATTTGCTGAAACTGATTTGCAAAACGGACAAAGTGCTTTTATTTTTTATGATTTTGTATGTGCCGGTATGCGTGCTGCTTCCTTTTGTACAGGCCTACTTGCCGCGGGTTATTGTAAACACGCTTGAAACGAAATCGACTATTGTAATATTTTTACGCAATTTCGCTTTTGTCGCGGCGGCGGCAAGTATACTCACGGTGCTGCAGCGGGGAATCGCCGAGCGGCTTAATTTCCGCGGCGGGCATCAGCGGTCTGCACTGATGACCAAAGTTGTGCAAACGCAAATGAAAAAATCATACGAAATCATTTCTTCACCGCAAGGCGTGCAGGCGTTTGATCACGCCGCTTCAGCGGTATACGGCGACGGTGAAATCACGCAGCAGTTTGCGAAAAAGCTGAGCGAGCTTTGTGTATCGATTGCCGGTATCCTTTTTTTCGGTGTATACATTGTGCTGATTAATCCGATTTTGCTCGGCGTTATTATGGCGTCGGCGCTCGTCAGCTACGGATACGGAAAATACGAAGTGCGCAAAAAAGATGAAATTCAAAAAAAACAAAAAAAAGAATTCACCAAGATGGATTATCTCACCCATAATGCTTGCGAACCTAAAACCGCAAAAGATATAAAATTATACAAAATGGAAAACAAAATCGTTGCCGCTTTTCAGACGGTGTTACAATCAATTACAAAATATAACGCAACAACGAGACGGGTTAATTTCGGCGGTGCAATTCTTTCAGGGCTCTTTATTTTTTTGCGGGACGGCTTGGCGTATTTTTATTTAACGGTTGCGGTTTTTGCAAAGCAAATCAGTATCGGCGATTTTATTTTTTTATTTGCAATTATTAAATCATTTTCCGACTGGCTTTTGGGAATCGTTTCGCAAATTATTGATTTACAAAAAGAAAGTTTGAACATTGACTATTACCGCGATTATTGCGAAGAAGAAGACGGACTGAACCGAGGCGCGGGTTTAGCCTTACCGGAACACTACAATATTACATTTAAAAATGTGAGTTTTAAATATCCCGAATCGGAAAAATATATTTTAAAAAATATCAATTTGCACATTAACGATAAAGAAAAAATTGCCGTTGTCGGAATTAACGGCGCGGGTAAAACAACGCTCACCGCACTGATGATGAATTTATTGCAGCCGACCGAAGGCGCGGTTTTATTAAACGACAAAAATGTAAACGAATACAACATCGAAGCATATTACTCGTTGTTTTCAACGGTGTTCCAAGATATTTTTATCGTGCCTGCAACAATAAAAGAAATTATAACCGCAATGCCGGCGGAAGATGCCGCTGCGGTACACGAAGAAAAATTCCGCTCCGCAATTCAAAAAGCCGGTATGGAAAAAGTTATTGCGGAGTTGCCGAATCAAGAAAACACGTATTTGGTAAAAGGCGTTTATCCCGATGCCGTCGACCTTTCCGGCGGACAGCAGCAGCGGCTTTTACTTGCACGGGCACTCTATAAAGATGCACCGATTACAATCTTAGACGAACCGACCGCGGCGCTGGATCCGATTGCAGAAAGCGAAATATATTCCGAGTACAGCGAAATGACTAAAGATAAAACGGCGGTTTTTATTTCGCACCGCTTGGCGTCAACCCGTTTTTGCGATCGGATTTTATTGCTTGAAGACGGAGAAATTATCGAAGAAGGAACACACGATGAACTGCTTGCCTTAAACGGAAAATATAAAGAAATGTTTAGCGCCCAGAGCAGCTACTATCAAGATGAAAAAATTGAAGATACAAAAAATGGAGAGAAATAAAATGCATAACGCAAATACCGATTCAATCGGCAACATGATAAAATTTTCATACCGGACGGACAAGGCTCTTTTTATTGCTTTCCTTGTGAAAGAGCTGGCATTTACGGCAGGAGTTTTTATTGATTTATATTTGGTAAAATTGATTATCAATTCATTTGCGGAAGGAAAAACAAAAGAAGAAATTTTTATACTCTGCTTGATCGCGGTGCTTACTACTTTTGTCCTGAGCCTTATCAGGCGCTTTGCAAGTGCAACGATTTCCAACCATTACCGAATTGCATTGTATAAACGGAATATTGCAATCAATAAAAAAACAATGAATCTTGATTATGAATTTTTGGAAGATGCGGATATTCATTTGAATATCAAAAAGATACAGCAGTTTGATAACTTCGGAAATTACGGGGTTTATCACATCGCACGAAATGCGGCAAGTTTAGTTTCCGGCTGTATCACGGCGGTGCTTGCTATTTGTTTTTCGTTAAAACTTTTTATTATTCATTCGCCGGTTACGGCAATTCCTAACTGGCTGCAAAACAGTATTTTTATTTTTTTATTCGCTCTGATAAACTTTATTGCAATGAAGCTTTTATCCGATATTAATGTTAAAATGCAAAAGCTGATGTCCGGTGATATTTTATTTATCAATACACTGAGTATGTTCTATATTCGCATGCTTGAAGAATATAAATCGGGAAAAGATATCCGCATATACAATTATAATTTATTCAACAGTGTTTTATTAAAAACGGAAAAAAATGTAAACCTTTTGTATACGAGTATGTCAAAAATAATAAGCCGTTCCAATGCGTTAATTAGTTTAATGAATATGCTCGCCCTTTTACTCGTGTATTTATATGCAGGCTTAAAAGGGTTCAGCGGTGAAATTCAGGCAGGCGATATTGTGCAGTACACCGGAATCGCGACGCAAGCATCCTCTGCAATCATTATGATCATGAATGCCGTATCCGCTTTCGGTTTAAACAAAGAATACTTCAGCATATTATTCGGCTATCTTAATTTGGATGCGGGAAAATATAGGGGAACGCTTCCGGTTGAAAAACGGGATGATAATGAATACGAATTTGAATTTAAAAATGTCAGCTTCAAATATCCCAAAACGGAAAAATATGTTTTAAAAAATGTCAACTTAAAATTCAAAATCGGAAAGCGGCTCGCGATTGTCGGTATGAACGGAAGCGGTAAAACGACGCTCATTAAATTGTTGATCCGCTTGTACGATGTCACGGACGGCGAAATACTTTTAAACGGAATCAATATTAAAAAATACGATTACGGCGAATATTTGTCGCTCTTTTCGGTGGCCTTCCAAGACTTTAAGCTTTTTTCGTTTTCGCTTGCTGAAAATGTTGCCGCTTCCGAAACCTACGATGCAGCAAAACTGAAAGCCGTTTTGAAAAAGTGCGGCTTGGCAGAAACGGTAAAAAATTTACCGTATGGCGTTGATACCTATTTGTACAAAAACTACGAAGAAGACGGCGTTGAAATTTCAGGCGGGGAAGCGCAAAAAATTGCAATGGCACGAGCCTTGTACAAAGATGCGCCGTTTATTATTTTGGACGAGCCGACCGCCGCATTGGATCCAATTTCCGAATATGAAATTTATTCGCACTTTGACGAAATCACCGGAAGCAAGACGGCGGTCTTTATTTCGCACCGGCTTTCTTCGTGTCGCTTTTGCAGTGAAATTGCCGTCTTCGATGAAGGCGCGCTCGTACAACTCGGCTCGCACGAAACGCTCTTGCAGGACAAAAGCGGTAAGTATGCGGAACTGTGGAACGCGCAAGCGCAATACTACAAACCGGAAGAAGCGGAGGCGCTGCTGAAGGAAGAGTAGGAGACGAACCGCCCTTGTCGACTTTTCGCAATTTCGGATTTTATCAAGTTCACGTGCGCTTGCTTTTTCCATAAAAATACTATACACTGAATACCGAATAAAATGGAATTGTTGTACGGAAATGAATTATTGGAAGCGTTGAGCAAAAATGCCGGCGTTTTCTTTTTATGTTTTGCCCGCGTGTTTGCGCTTTTTTTAACGACACCACTTATTTCAACGCGTGCCGTTTCGCGTATTGCAAAATTGGCGCTTGCATTGTTGATAAGTATTCTCGTGTTTCCACAAGCTAGCGCCGTGCAGTATTCCGGAGATGTATTTTCAGGATACTATTTTTTGCTTTTAGTAGGTGAAGCGTTACTCGGCGTTTTAACGGGCTTTTTTATAACGATTATTTTTTCAATTTTCGGCACGGCGGGGCAGTTTTTTTCGTACCAAATGGGCTTCGCCGCTTCCAGTGTATATGATGCACTTTCGCAAGTTGAAAATCCGCTCGTTGGACAATATTTTAATTTTATCGCAATTTTGGTGTTCCTACAAGTCAACGGTTTTCAAAAATTATTTTTGGGCGGCATACTGCGCAGTTTTCAAACGGTGAACTGTTTTGTATTCATTGAAAATCAGCAATCGGTTACCGGTCTTTTTTTTAAACTGTTGAGTATGCTGTTTTATTACGCGCTGATTATTTCACTGCCAGTGATGGGAACCCTTTTTTTAATTCATATCGGTATGGGGCTTTTAACCAAAGCGGCTCCGCAGATGAACTTACTATCGGAAGGATTTCCGATTACTATCTTGCTCACCTTTGTGCTGCTGTATTTTATTTTACCGCAGCTGATGAATTTTTTTGAAGCGATTTTAGATAATGCGTTTGCGATGCTGCAAAACTTTTTTATTCAAAACGGAGGTGTCAAGTGAGTGCGGATAAATCACTGATTATCGACTTGCAATGGTTCGCGGCGGAAGATGAAGGAAAAACGGAAACCCCATCCGAGTTTAAACTACGGAAAGCCCGTGAAGAAGGACGCGTTGCAAAGAGTGCGGAAATTCCCGCTGCGATCGCCTTGATTTTTGTGACGCTCATGCTGTTGATTTTTTCAAAATTTATTTTTGAAAAATGCCTTGAAGTGATGGTGTTCTTTTTTCACCGTTGCACCACCGATGAAATCACTCCGGCGTTGTTCGGGATTTTTATGCGGTATTTTTCACTGTTGGTTTTACCGATTGCTTTGGTTGCATGTATTGCTATTATTGCGGGTTATTTGATTCAGTTCCGCGGATTTATCTTTTCAACAAAACCAATTGCACCGAATTTCAATAAAATTTCACCGAATATTTTTAAGTATTTTAAACGAACACTTTTTTCGAGTGAAGGAGTTTTTAACCTTTTCAAGTCGCTTTTTAAAGTTGCATGCGTTGCGGTAATTGTCTTTCTCGTGATAAAAAATAATATGGAGCATCTTTTGACCTTGCTCCGTTCGGATGTCGGACACGCAGCGGCTTTTATTGCGCAGCTCGCGATACGCATCTTGCTGTATGTTGCAATTTTGTTTTTGGTCTTTTCCATTGCTGATTATTTTTTTCAACGGAAGCAATTTATGGATTCTTTAAAAATGTCTAAACAGGAAGTGAAAGAAGAATACAAAGAGTTGGAAGGCGATCCGCGCGTGAAGGGGCAAATTAAACAACGAATGCAGGCAATTCTCCAGCAAAATGCAATTAAACATGTTCCCGAAGCCGACGTGGTTATCACGAACCCGACACACCTCGCAGTTGCATTAAAGTATGAAGATAAAAAAATGGAAGCGCCGATGGTTTTGGCGAAGGGTGCAGACCGCATGGCGGAGCAAATCAAAACGATTGCGCGCGAGCATGATATTCCCGTTATTGAAAATAAGCCGCTTGCCCGTGCAATTTATGCAAACGTTGAACTCGGCGATATGATACCCGCCGAATACTATCGTGCAATGTCGCTCGTTTTCGCTCAAGTGTACCGAATGAACGAAGCCAAGAAAAAAAGATAAAAGCAATTTTAACAGCGTTTTCTTTACTGCCGAGGTAATAGTACGGCGATCGTCTTACCTTTGGTATTGCGATCATCTTACATAAGGTATTGCGATCGCCTTACCTTTGGTAATACGATCATCTTACCTGAGGTATTGCGATCGCCTTACCTGAGGTAAGATTGCACGAGACCGCATGCAGCGCAATTTCTTACAAAGATTATTCCTTAAGTTTTATTCAAAATGACACAGAA
Source organism: uncultured Treponema sp. (assembly GCA_937923945.1). Taxonomy (GTDB): domain Bacteria; phylum Spirochaetota; class Spirochaetia; order Treponematales; family Treponemataceae; genus Treponema_B. The sequence goes on along the minus strand of CALDWC010000080.1, from coordinate 593 downwards.
CGGTACCGGTCATGTTGAAGCACTGATTAATTCCCGATTGAATTAATCAATGCTCACCTGAAATTTACATAATTGATGAGTCTTATGAGACTTGCATTTTTTGAAAACTTAGTATATATTGGCTTATCTACTATACTTTGTTTTTGTACATGTGTAAGAAGCACTCCTTTATTTCTTGAAGCTATTTGTTTGTAGTATGGAAGACAAAATAAAAGGCAGTACATACGATATGAAAAAAATTTCACTTTTAATCGGGATACTCTTATTGGTTTTTTCTTGTAATGCACGCTTTGATATTAAGCGTTTTATAGAACAGGAAATTGCACGGGATAAAACTAATCTACAAGATATCTATACGCCACGGAAATCAACTTTTAAAAAGTTCTAAAGTTCCGATAAATAAAATATGAAAGATGAGCTTGAAACATATTTGGAATACTTTGATGAAGTTGAGTTGGTAAAAGAATGCGACGGGTACTTTTATAATGTGCATGATATGCTTAAGGAGGCACTGATTAAAGGCTTGACGCCATTTAATAGCAACTTTGCGAAGCAAAGTTTTTTGCAAAAGCAAAGTATCTCCTTTATTATTT
>CALDWC010000079.1 GCA_937923945.1 uncultured Treponema sp. | reverse complement strand
CGGTAAAAGAATCAAAAGAAGGAATAACCATTAGCATTGAAAATATTCAGTTTTTGCCCGATTCGGCGGAATTGGTGCAAAGCGAAAAAGAAAAACTTGATCGCATTGCGGAAGTTTTAAAAGCCTATTCCGAACGGGATCTTTTGATTACCGGACATACTGCTCTTGCCGATACGCCGGAAGCTCGGCAAAAACTTTCCGTTGAACGGGCGAATGCCGTGGCTCAATACTTAATTGAAAAAAAAGTACGCGAAGATCACCGCATTTTTACGCAAGGTTTCGGCGCCGAGCGTCCGATTGCGCCTAACACAACGGAAAAGAATCGAGCAAAAAATCGGCGTGTTGAAATTACTATCATGGATAACTAATAGAAACGCCGGTTTTTATTTTGTGCTTTGGCTATTTGGTTCCTTCGTGCGGAAGAATAATCGGATAAATGGAAATATCTTTTGCTTGCGCGATGGCGGTTACGCTTTCTTGTGTAATTGAACCACGCGGAATTTGGTGGGGCGGTGCATCGCCGATGAGCACAATCACGCGTTTGGTTTCAGGATCGGAGTTCCAGCGGAGACGCAATGCTTCGTGCAATCCTTCGTAAACTGCTTCGGGAATGTCCTTACCGCCGTTGACATTGAAATTACGCAGTCCGTTATAAAAACGGTTTTTATCGCGCGTAAAATTACAAACCCGCTTTGTTAAAAAATCGTCCGTGTAGTCTTTATAGAGAACCAACGCCAATTCAAAGTTTTTATACTGTTTTGAATAGCTTTCAATGAGCGGTGTAATGGATTTTCGTACTTCGGCGATATCGTCTTTCATACTGGCGGTTGCATCAATCGCAAATGCCACCTGAATACTCTTTTCCCGCCCCTTGGTAAGCGGAACTTCTAGTTGCCGGATAATATCTTGCGGATCGGTTGCATATAAAAGCATTCCTTGATTTTCGTGTGCAAGCGCGTTAAAACTTTCGACGGCTCCATCCATGTATTTGGGGTTTATGGTCGTCGGATCATTTTTTTCAAATGAAACCGGCTCCTGTGTTACGCGGAGCAAAAAAGGATTTTCCGAAAACTCGCCGGTATAATCGGCGTACGGTTTTTCAAAAGCGCGTAAATTCAAAAAAGTGCCGTCCAAAACTTGAACTTCACCGTGTCGTGTCCACGAATATCCGAATTCGATAACGTAGGGAATCCAAATATGGAACGCTTGTCCGAAATAGGTATTCGGCTCGGGCGTTGAATCGATTAAACTATAGATTTTATTTTCCGGCGGCAAAAACGCTCCGTTTAAAAGACGCTTTTCGTTTCCATTTACTGCATTAAAAGTAGGGGAGCGGAATGCGTAATTTGCTTCTTCGTTTTTTTCGTCTTTCGTTGTTTCGGTAATCAACACCGAAGCGATGTCAGGTTTTTTACGGATGTATAAATCATAGCCGCCATCGGGATTTTGCAGAACATAGGTGTCGCTTTCCGTAATCGTTAAATCAAGTGCCGATACACACACCATACCCAGCAATAAAGAACAGACAAAATTAAAAGCCTTTTTCATACTTTTATTTTCGGCAGGAAAAAAAAATTAGTGAGGAAATATTGCGGAGTGAATGTTTTCATGAGGGATATCGACGGAGAAACCGTGAAAAAATACTGAGTCAATTTGTATTCGTAGCTTGCAGCGCAGCGGTAACCCGAAAAGGTATCGTTTTTTATTTCATGCAACCGAAAAAGAGAGCCGGTCACTAATCAGTGCTTACTCTGATTGCGGCATTTCAAGTTTAAATTGTTTTTTTACGATCGTAATAAGCGTTTCCTAAACAATTTTCCCGCTATTTCCCTTTTCTCCTATTCCTTACATCAGAGGAACAGAAGGTGACATTTTCACGGTGCTCATAATGGCACATTATCATAGTGCTGCAACAGTAAATAAAATTATTTTTATCGAATGATTAATCGCATTATCTACAAGTTGTATTTTCGTGAACGCTCAATTTTTTTGCCTTGCATAAAATCAGTTCTTCCGTTATACTGAAAAATGATATTTAAAAAATTGAGGAGTCGAATATGCTGGAAATAAAACATGAACTTTTAGAATTTCAAGAACAAATAAACGAAGTTTGGGGGCGGCTTTGACGTTCCGAGTTTAAAAGAAAAGGTGAGCGACTTTGAACGGCAGCAAGCGCAGGAAAATTTTTGGCAGGATAAAGATGCTGCCGAAGCGGTCATTGCAAAAACGAAAAAACTGAAAGCGAGTTTTCAGCCTTGGGAAGAACTCAAAATAGCATGCGAAGATATCATTTCGCTTTATGAGCTGACAGTTGAAGAGCATACCGACAGTTACGACAACGAAATTGCGGAGCAGTTCGAAGCGCTCAAGGAACGATTTGAAAAGCTCCATATTTTAACGAGCCTTTCCGGTGAAGTTGACAGAAACGATGCGTTTCTCACTATTCACGCGGGAGCTGGCGGAACGGAAGCATGCGACTGGGCATCAATGCTCACGCGAATGTATGTGCGATGGGCGGAAGAAAAACACTTCAAAATTGAAACCCTTGACCTCGTTGAAGCGGAAGGCGGTATTAAATCCGTTTCGATGAGTATTAAAGGCGATTATGCATTCGGCTTACTGAAATCGGAAACCGGCGTACATCGTCTCGTGCGAATTAGTCCCTTTGATGCAAATGCACGGCGGCACACGTCGTTTACGTCTGTGTATGTATTTCCGGTTTTGGATGATACGATTAAAGTGGAGATCCGTCCGGAGGACTTGCGGATTGATACGTACCGTGCAAGTGGAGCGGGCGGGCAGCATATTAACAAAACCGATTCCGCCGTGCGGATTACGCACTTGCCGACCGGTATTGTTGCCGCTTCTCAAAGTCAGCGGAGTCAAATTACTAATAAGGCGACGGCAATGGAAATGCTCAAAGCAAAACTGTACGAGTACTACCGTCAGCAAAAAGAAGCCGAACACGAAAAATTTGCCGCTGAAAAAAAAGGAATTTCCTGGGGCAATCAAGTGCGCTCCTATGTGTTTCAGCCGTACACGCTCGTCAAAGATTACCGCACAAACTGCGAAGTCGGAAATATTCAAGCGGTGATGGACGGAGATATTGATGTGTTTATCAATGCCTATTTGGAACGATCTTTGGGAAAAATATAACGAGGATGCGGAAATGAGCGAAAAAACACATGGTGCAAAAGTCCGAGCAGTTTGTTTTCTTACGCTGATGCTTTTTTTTCTTCACTATCCCGTGTATGCACAAAATGATACGGAACGGGAAAAAAAAGAAAACGATTGGGTTTTAGCTTTTTCGGAATTTACGCTTAATAGTGTCGAACCGCTGTACGAATCGTATAAAACAATTCTTCCGGAACTGATCGGTTATAATCTCGGCAATGAAATCGGTAAAACAATTCCGCTCGAAGAAAAAAAAATGCGAGCGCTTTTAAAACTTTCGCAAAAAAAAGCACAAGCAATTTCGCAGTTGCGTGAACTGGTACGCGAAAAAGATGCGCTTTTTTTACTGCCCGAAACTGAAAAGAAAAAGTTAAAAAAACAAAAAGAGCTTGAAAAAAAAATTACTGCAAAGCAAAAAGAACTCGACCTGCTGCGTGCCGATATAACGATAGAAAATCTTCGGGTAACGTACAAAGGAGATTCGGTAAAAGCGGTTGTCCCGTGGAATGAGGGAAAATTATTTACCCGCACCGATACAAAACCGCTTGCCGTTGATTTAGCGGATAACGGGATTTCAGCGTTAGTAACGGGTGAAATTACCGATGTTGCCGGGTACGCGGCGGTACGTATTGTTTTGCAGACCGGTTTAGCGGGCGTTCCGGAATTGACGGTAACCGAAGCGGGGCGTTACGAAGAAATCGACAGTATTGCGCAATCGCTCGCCCTTCAAATAGCAGCTCAGCTGCAATCACTGCCTGAACACCGTATTTATTTTGAGCTTGAGCCGAAAACCGCACAAGTTTTTGTCAATCAAATTGAAGTGCGGGATGCGGCACAGCCGCTTTCGGTATATGCAAACGCTATTGATGTGTTTGCTTGTGCAGACGGATTTAAAACGGCGACAAAAGCGTTTAGGTTCGGAAAAGAAAAAAGCTACCGGTTGAAAATTAAATTGGAAAAAATTCCGTCTGTTGCAGTTGTAGTGGATCTTGATGAAACGGCAACGGTGTATGAAAAAACCCAAGAACAAAAAATTAAACCGTCATCCGATGGCGCGGGAAAATCTTTGGAAGTTCCGAATGAAAAAACCGTACTGGAGTTTGAAGATAACGAGGTACGCACCTTTGTTCTTTTTGATCCGGAAAAGATAAAATCAAATACTCCGGTGCATGGAATCGGTAGAGGACTGAACAAAACACCGGTGCAGGAGCAAATCGAAAAGCAGCGTTCCGTGATGTACTGGTCGCTGGGCGCGGTATATCTTTCGTTGCCCGCAACGCTCGTACTCACCGGATTGCGTAACGATAAAATAAACGCCGTTAATTCAGGCAGATTACCGTTAACACCGGAAACGATGCAAAAAATAAACAACTTAACGATTGCGTCAAATGTGATGATTGGAGTAACCAGTGCGCTTGCCGTTAATTATTTTGTCCAAGTAATTTTGTATTTGGTTAAAGCGGATGCCGCATTGCCGAAAGTGCTGCGCTGACGATTGAGTGACCGACGGTTAAATAACGCCATTTTTCTTATAATAAATTATTGTAAGGGTCTTTATTTTTTTGCCGATATAATATATAATCAAAAAGCTATCGATATAACCGGTTTAACTGAAGCAATTATGCACGGCGAGGCTTTTTGATAAACGAATTGACTTTGAAACACTTTTTGAGCGAGGAACGTAATGGCAAACGAATTTATTGAAACTCATTCCGGTAAGCATTTGGATAAATACGGTGTGTGGATAAAAAAAACGCCGGAAACAAAAAAGGACGATACCTTTGATTTTTTTGCGCTCCCCGTTGAAGAAAAACATACTGAAGGGGACGGTGTATTCCAGGATTTTGCAGCGCCTTCAGCGGAAAAGCAAAATGAACCGATTCCCACTGAAGCTGCGATTGTACCCGATATTGATAGCATTGATTTTGAAGTAAAAACGGACGTTCAGCCTACGCATACCGTATCTGAAACTTCCGATACTGAGGATTTTTTTAATTTTGATGATTCAACCGGTTTTGCCCCTATTGAAACGGAAGCCGGTACGAGTGAAATCAAGGAGCAGGATATGAGCATAGATTCCAGTGATTTGGAAGAAATTGATTTGGATGATTTTTTTTCCGACAATACGCCGATTGTCTCGGCTGCGGATAATGCGAAAAAAGAACCGACCGAAATCAACGAGTCAGGTCAAAGTCCGGAAAGCAATTTTGAATCGGTGGATATTGATGATTTTACCGCTTCAGATGATAAAGTAGGGGATGAACCTTCTCCAAAAAAACCGGAAAACACCGGCTTAAACTTGGACATACAATTTAAATCAGCACCGGAGTCTTCATCGGAAAAAGCAGCGGAAAAATCCTCCGCGTCCGCATTTGATGACATGCTCGATGAATTAACCGGCTCCAGCGGCGACATGGTTGAAGTTTCGCTCGATGATTTTTTTGATGATGACAGCACCCCGCCGTCGAAACCGGCTGATGATGACGAAGTGCAGGAGATTCCCGAACCGAAAACGACGGTTGAAGAATTTTCGCTTGCGTCGATAAAGTCCGGAAACGCAGCTTCAAGCGGCGAAACTGAAACGGTACAAACTGCCGATGCAGCTTCGTCTGACGGCTTTGAAGATATTTCGCTGGATGACTTTTTTTCCGATAGCCCTGTAGAAGAAGTGCTGCCTGTCAATTCGGTACCGGCGGCTGAGCAGAAAAAATCGGAAACCGAGCCGGTTATTGATTTAAAGGTCGAAGCCGATGATGCGGTACAGGAAGTAAGTGTTACCGAATTTAATGAAGTTGAAAATATTGATTTATTTGGAAATGAAATGACGAGTACACCGGTTGAAAAATCGGCGGAAATTGGCGATGCCGATGTTTTATCGCAGGTTGATGATATGGAGGTATGTATGGATAGCACATTGAATGAAGTAAAAAAAGATGCCGTTGATGAGCCTTTGAAAAATTCGATTGAGCCGGAATCGCTTTCTGATTTAACGGCAATTGTTGATGACGATACCGCAAAACTTACCCCTGAGTCACCGGATTTTAACGCAGCAGCGATCGGAGAAACCGCCGATACGGCGGATGAACCCGAAGAGGCGGTAGATATTGCCGATACTGCAATTATCGAAAATACGGCTTTTGATGATGTGTCTGCATTAACGAATGATTTACTGGATACACATACTCCTGCGGTTCACAACGAGCAGACAGCTGCTCATTCGAGCGCCGCACCGGTACATGACACGAACGAAAAAACGAATGCGCTTTTAATGCAGCTCATTGATCAAATGACATCGATGAAAACGGAAATTGCCGATTTGAAAGATGAAATTATGGCGGTAAAAGAGGGAAAAATCGCGGCGTCGGAGCCTGCTCCATCTGATGATTTTCAGCTTGACGTTAATACTGCGTGTGCTGAGACTGCGGCGGATACGCTTACGGATGTTGAAGTTCCCGAAATTGAAAATTTTGATAAAAACGATGCCGCTTCCGTTGAAATACCTGTCGAATCGGTCAGCAATGAAACGGGATTTTTCAGTGACGATAATTCCGATGAAACGATTGCGTTAACCGGTGATGAATTGAATAATATTATCAGTACCGCCGATTTCACGGATACCGATACAAAAACGCCTGATGAAGATTTTGATGTTCCGGAAGTTTTGAATTTAGATGAAACGTTCCAAGCGGATGATTCCGAAACGGGTGAGGCGGAACAGCCTGAAAATCAAACCGTTCAAAAAATAGATGCTATGGACGGTACCGAACTTGAGATTTCTGAAATCACTTTTGATGAAGAAAACGGTAGCGCGACGGAAACGGATGATGTTCCGGTAGATATTTTGCCTTCGCCTGAAACGAGCGTTGATGAACCGGCAGATGCGACATCTCCTGTTGGGACCGTTTCCGTTGAACCGGCAGACGCTGTTCCCTCAGTTGAAGCGCTCTCCGATGAACCGGTTTCTGAAATTCAATCAACCGATGGTAGCGATTTTGAAATTCCTGACGTGCATTTTGACGAAACTGCCGGCGAAGATACGGTGACCGATGAAAGTGAGCCGGCTGAAATGCTTTCAACGGAAGACCTTTTAACCGATACGACGGAAATGACTGATATTACCGAGGATACTACGCAAAAAACTGAACCGGAAGTATCGGAGCCCGTTCTGTCCGCGGAAGATGAAACTTCCGTACCGGCGATTGATGACTTTTCCAATATTGAGATCGAACCGGAGCCGATTACCGTTGCGGATAATCTTGATTTTTTGAACGAAAGTGAAAGTATTGATGCCGTTCCCGATACTGCTGCCGATGATAAAGACGAAACAGTTATTGATGTCGGCGATGCTGCAGAACTTCCGGCGGATAACTCGGCTGCGGATGAAATCCTGCCCGAAATTCCTGCTGCGGAAGAAATGCTCCCTTCAGAACTGATCGCCAAAGAGGATGAGCCGGTTGAAATAGCTCCGATGGTGAGTGATGAAACGGACGAACAAGAGAACTTTAACACCGAGGATTTGGATAATATTGTTGATGACATTCCGATGGTTGATTTGGACGTACAAAGTTTGGATAAAAAGACGGCTTCAGATGTGCAGGAGCAAATTTCCACAGTAAAAGATGAAGTGAGCAATCAAAACCGAGTTGAAACGCTGCCGATTGACATGAAAGAAGAAATTAAGTCGGTGTTGACGTATATGGATCAGCTTTTGGAAAGTTTACCCGAAGAAAAAATAGAAGAGTTTGCCCGCTCCGAATATTTTGAAACCTATAAAAAACTCTTTGAAGATTTAGGAATTTCCTAAAAACGCTTGCCCGTAAATGGCGTTACATTCTCGATATAATCCGCAAGCCGAAGCGCGTCGGTTTGTCGATGCAATTTCCGTTCCGCTTCCGCCCGACTACCTCGTGATTACCGAGCCGGGCGAATCGTATTTAGCGAAGCCGCTTCGGGAACGTTTTCCGCACACGGTACTTATTGCCGTCAGGTATACGGATTCTCTTTTTTTATCAACGGATGCAGCGTGGGATTATGTGTACCGCCCGGTGAACGGGTCGCTTCCGCGTTTTCTTTTGAACACCATCCCCGATGAATTTTTTGCCAATACGATTTTTCTGTCATGGAAGCCTGCGGATAATCAATGGCCGGATTGCGCCAATTCCGTTCACAAAGCGATTTCTGAAACGCTGGAAATTTTTAAAAGTGTAATGTACACCCGCACGGCGTTCGGCTCACTGTGGCTGAAAAACTTTGTGACTAATCTTGCGTTGATTAAAAACTCTGCCGCCGCCGAATTTGCCGATACGGATTTTTTCTTTCTTGCGTCCGGTTTCAGTGCGGAAACGCAATGGAAGTTATTACTGCAAAAAAAAGCACCGTGTTTGTGTGCCGGAAGTACTTATGAAGCGGCACGTTACTATCATATTCCGGTCAGTGCCTGCATCAGTACCGACGGAAGTTTTTGGGCAGGACAGCATCTGCGGAATCTTGAGAAAACGGTACCGCTTTTGTTTCCACTTGAAGCCGGTATTCCGAAACCCCTCCTCGAAAAAAATTTCGGCGTTCTTTTATCGTACGGAAGCGAATTGGAGCAGTATGTTTTTGATGAACTGCATGTACCGTTTCTTTCGGCAAAAAGGAACGGCACGGTATCCGGTACCGCAGTTGAACTTCTGCTGGAGCATACCGCAAAATCAATATATGCTTTCGGGCTTGATTTACACGGCGGAAAAAGTTTTTCGCATGCTCGTCCGCATTTAAGTTTAAACCGTGTACAGAGCAGCACAACCAAACTCCGTTCTCTGGAAACGGTGCTTTGCACCCCGCGTTTTGCTTCCGCGAGTCTTCAAACCTATGCTGCATGGTTTGCGTCGCTGCCGCCGTATAAAGCCCGTCGCCTGTTCCGTACTGGAGTTGATTCGGATTGCGCTGTTTTACCGAATGTTATGAGTGTGTCATCTGATGCAGTTGCGGAAAAAAAGTTTGCCGATTGGAAAAATGCGGTGCGGATTGTGCCGATTACGTGTAGTGAATCTGTTGAAAGAAAAGCTTTTTTGTGCCGGTTTATCCATGATGCGAGCGAGCAAATAAATGCGATGCCGCTGCATGATATCCTGTACCCTGCAGGAAAAAAGTCGAAACGTTTAAAAGAAATGGTAGAATTGACGGCGTATGCAAAGCTGGTGCGTTATGTTAAAACCAAAAGCTCCGACGATGCACAAGCGGTAAAAGAAAAATGTCGTGCGGAGCTTGAAATTTTATTGGAACGGGTAGGGAAGTTGTAAAAACTCTTTTTTTAAGAACGCTCTGCTTTTGAAAACTGAAACGCTTTGAGTGAATTACGATAAATTTTTTCCGCGCATGTTTCAAAATCCATATCCAAAATTTCCGAAATAAATTCAACGGTTGCAAAGATATGCGCCGGAACATTTTGCATTCCGGTAAATGGAGCCGGAGGTAAAAAAGGACTTGCCGTTTCGACCAAGATATTGTCAGGAGGTATATTCAGCACGGCTTGATGCAGTTCGTGCGAATTGCGGAAAGTAATATTTCCTGCAAAGGAAAAATATACCGGAATAGAAAATTCTTTTAAAACGGTTCGTGCGTATTCCGCCGTTTCCGAGTAGCAATGAAAAATAACGCCTGTATCGGGGGCATGTGCTTTGAGAATGCTTTTTATATCATCGCCTGCATTTCGATTGTATACCAAAACGGGTTTATGCAGTTTTTGCGCCATGTTGAGCTGTTTTATAAAAAGTTCAATTTGAGCGTTTTTATGTGCCGTGCCGTGACTATAATCCAAGCCGATCGCTCCGATTGCAACGACGTTTTTTTGAGCGGCGGCGTCTTCAAGCTGCTGCTGCCAATGAAGGGGCAAGATGTTTGCTTCGCTCGGGGCAAAACCGGCAGCGTGAAAAACCGATTGAAAATCTTCAACCATTGTATATACTTTGGCAAATTCCGGAACGCTATTACTGACGTTAATAATATGGGTGACGCCTGCTCGTTTTGCTTCTTGGACAATGCGCAGCAGTGTTATTGCATCTGATGACACTAAACCTAAATGGGCATAACTATCAAAAAATTTCATATAATACTACCTTTAGGAGACATTGATAATTCAGTTGAGAATTAATCGATTGCCGCCATTGCTGTCTTGTGATATGAACATATATTTTACTATGCAAATAAAAAAGCGTCAAGAGGATATGTAAATAAAATATTATATTTTTATAAAATTTTGCGGCGTATCATTCATCCGCATTTTTATTTTCTTTTGCCATTACGTGTTCTTTTGCGTAATGGACTATTGCAAAAAATAAAATAACGATGAGTATATCGGTGAGTAATAAAATCACAGCTGCTATCGGTTCGATAAAAAAACTGATAATAACCAAAAGTGCAATTATTATTTGGAGCGAAGCCATAATAAGAAACACACTTCGATCGGAAAAACCGAGCATTCTTAACTTGTGGTGGATATGAAACTTATCCGGTGTTGCAACACCGGTTTTATCGCGGAGACGCCTCCAGACGGCCGCAATGACATCCATAATGGGAATAATCAAAAGAACGAATGAATATGCAAGCCCGATACTTTCATGGGTTTCTTTTTCGCGGATGAGCGGAAGAACTGCAATCATAAAACCTAAAAACTGGCTTCCCGAATCTCCCATAAAAATTTTTGCTTTTGGAAACGGTGCGTTATAAAACAAAAAGCCGAGAATTGAAAGCGCAAGACCGATGCAAAAAACAGAGCCGATGCTGTTTTTTTGATGAAATAGAATAAACGCATAGGCGATTAAAATTAAAAAGGAAATAATACCGGCTTGTCCGTCCAATCCGTCAATTAAATTAATTGCGTTGATAATTCCGATAATCCAGATAACGGTCAATGGAATCGAAAATATGCCGAATTGCAGATAAAAACTGAGCGGTTTAAATGAAAAAAAAGAAAAACTGAATCCGGCATAAACTACTAACAGGCTTGCAATGAGCTGCACAAAAAATTTCAGCCGTGCATACAACTGCCAAATATCATCAATTAAACCCATAGCGAAAATGCTGATTCCCGATATTGCTAATAAAACTAAATCAGTTTCAATACTTTCAGTTAAAAGAGTGATGACTAAAAATATTTGTGAAAAAAAGCCTAAAAAAATCCCAATACCGCCGAGACGCGAAATATTGCCGACATGCAATTTTCTTGCGTCAACAAAATCGAATAATTTCATTTTATTAGAAACCGTGATTGTTATGCGTACGGTAATTAGTGAAACGAGAAACGGTAAACAAAACAGCAAAAAATAATGCATAAGTTTCATATTCTATCCTATCATACACGGATGAGTATAGCACAGTTACTTATAAAATGCAATACTGAATATTTTTATGTTGTCGGATAAGGAAACGCTGATTAAAGGCTTGACGCCATTTAACAGCATACTTTGCAAAGCA
>CALDWC010000078.1 GCA_937923945.1 uncultured Treponema sp. | reverse complement strand
AAATAATCAGCGAAATAACGTAAGCAAAAATCGTTTGATACCCGATGGCAAACCATGTCCATTTTTTACTGTTCATTTCCCGTTTAATCGCCCCGATTGCCGCAAAACACGGTGCACACAAAAGGTTAAATATAAGGAAAGAATATGCCGAAAGGGCTGTCATTGCTTCAAAGTCCAACACTCCGAAAACGGCAACAACTTCTTCTTTGGCGACTAAGCCCATAATTGTCGCAATTACCGCTTTGATATTTGCAAAACCGAGCGGAGCAAAAATCCAGTCAATTGCCCCTCCGATACTGCCGAGAATCGATGCTTCCAAATCAAGTTCTTCGTAAAAACCGAAATTGCCTTCAACGGTGCCGAAGTGCGAGCTGATCCAGATAACGATGGAGGCAAGCAAAATAATGGTTCCCGCTTTTCTCATAAATGATGAAGCTCGTTCCCTGACTGAGCGGGAAATATTACCGAGCGTCGGCCAGTGATACGCCGGAAGTTCCATCACAAAAGGCGCAGGGTCTCCTGCAAACATTTTCGTTTTTTTCAACATAATGCCGGAAATAATCACCGCCGCGATACCGGTAAAATATGCCGAAGTTGCAACCCACCACGCTCCGTCGAAAAGAGCAGCCGCAATTAACGCAATAATCGGCAGTTTCGCACCGCAGGGCATAAAAGTCGTCGTCATAATCGTCATGCGTCGGTCGCGTTCGTTTTCAATCGTGCGGCAGGACATAACACCAGGTACTCCGCAACCGGTTGAAATCAGCATCGGTATAAATGATTTACCCGAAAGACCGAAACGGCGGAACGCGCGGTCAAGGACAAACGCAATACGTGCCATGTAGCCGCATGCTTCCAAAAATGCGAGGAAGAAAAAGAGAACGACCATTTGCGGAATAAAGCCCAACACGGCTCCGACACCGCCGACAATACCGTCCAAGATAAGACTTTTTAGCCAACCGGCGACTTCGATTTTATCAAGTCCCGCTTCAACTAAAACCGGAATACCCGGAATCCAAACTCCGAACGCACTTCGTTGCGGCACTCCTTCCGTATCATCACCGAAAACCGCCGCAACCTGCTCGCCGATATCGAACCCTGCTTCGGCTAAACCGTCGCCGTAGGTTCCGAAAGCTTCATCGAAATCGGCATAACTGTCGCCGTCAATCGCTTCCAAAATTTTTTCAGCACCGACCACTCCTGCCGTTACCGCTTTTTCAACGGTATGATGAAGCTCATCGGTAAAAAGATAGTTTTTCGCATGTTCGTCCATCGCCGCTTCGTATGCGGAAGTTCCGATACCGAACAAATGCCATCCATCTCCGAACACCCCGTCATTCGCCCAATCGGTGACAAGCGTGCCGACCGTCGTTACGGAAATATAGTATACCAAAAACATAACAACGGCAAAAATAGGCAGCGCAAAAATTCGGTTGGTAACCACTTTGTCAATTTTATCGGAAACGGATAAGCTTCCTTCGCTTTTCTTTTTGTACGTTGCCTCCAAACAATTTCCGATAAACACATACCGCTCATTCGTGATAATGCTTTCCGCGTCGTCCTTCAATTCGGCTTCTGCATTTTTTATATCGTTTTCCACGTGCGCGAGCGTTTCCGCGCTGATGTGCAGCTGCTCAATAATTTTTTGATCGCGTTCAAAAATTTTAACGGCATACCAGCGCTGCTGTTCCGCCGACCGATCGTGCAAACAGGCTTCTTCAATATGTGCAATTGCATGTTCGACAACACCGGAAAAAATATGTTTCGGCGGCACATGTTTTCGCTTTGCTTCAGCAATTGCCGCTTCCGTTAATGCCGAAAGTCCTTCTCCTTTCAGCGCGGAAATTTCAACAATTTTGCAGTTGAGCTGTTTTTCAAGCTCCGCGGTGTTGATTTTATCGCCGTTTTTTTGACAACGTCCATCATATTGATAGCAATTACCGTCGGAATACCCAACTCAAGCAACTGTGTTGTTAAATATAAGTTCCGCTCAAGGTTTGTACCGTCAACAATATTGACAATCACATCGGGACGGCTTTTTACGAGATAATCTCGCGATACCACTTCTTCGAGGGTGTACGGTGAAAGCGAATAAATTCCCGGTAAGTCAGTAACCGTAACCTCGTCATGTTTTTTGAGTTTACCTTCTTTTTTTTCAACGGTAACTCCCGGCCAGTTGCCTACAAATTGATTCGAACCCGTTAACTCATTAAACAGCGTTGTTTTACCGCTATTCGGATTCCCTGCAAGTGCAATGTTAATACTCATATAATTTCCTCACTATAAAAATTTTTTTATAAAAAATAAGCGAAAAACCACAAATCATGTTGGTTCATTTCTCTCTACACATGCAGTAACAATGTTATTTTAATAACAGTGTTATCGCGTCTCTATTAAAATATACTGCTATGCTCGCAAAAATGGTGCCCGATGTAGCAGCGGAGCATCAATTATACATGACGTTATTCAACTTCAATGGTTTGTGCATCAGCTTTCCGAATGGAAAGCTCATAGTTTCGTACGGTAACTTCAATCGGATCGCCGAGCGGAGCAAACTTTTTTACCGCTACTGCCGTTCCTTTGGTAAGTCCCATATCCATAATGCGCTTTTTTACCGCACCTTCCCCGTGGAGGCGAACTACCCGAACGGTTTCGCCTACTTTTACATCACTCAATGTTTTCATTAAAACCTCCATTCCCATTGTTTTAATTTTTATCGAAAACTTTATACAAAAATATCTTTTGCTAACGAACCGTCAATTGCAACACGGCTTTCTTTAATGCCGACAATAACGTTATCGGATAATTTTGAAATCACTTTTACTTTTTCACCGACTACAAAACCGAGTTCTTTGAGGCGCTGTTTAACCTCAGCACGTCCGCCGATTCGTTGAATTATCCGTTCTTCGCCGACTGACAAAAGTGAAATAGGCATCATACGTACTCCTCGCTATTTTTCAATTCAGCATAACGGCGCTGCGTGCCACAAACGCCAATGCATAATTTTTCTTCCGGTAAAAATAACATTGTTATCACTTAAAGTGCAAGATACCCAAAATGTAATAACAGTGTTATCATTTAACGGCTTGTTTTCATATATCGATTTTACATAAAAAAAGCAAGCCCTTTTTTAATTTTTTTCACTATTTTTTAGTTTTTAATATCCGTTCCCTATTCCAAGCGGAGTGCGGATACAATTGCAGCGGCTGCGGTCTCGGGGCTTGCCTGTAACGCCTCATCGGCTGAAAACCCGACGCTTGTTTTTTTTACTATTTCGCTTTGCACGAGTGTTCCGTTTCGATAAACGGAAAACCGAACCGTATAGGGCGCAAAAAATACGGAAGAGTCCGCTTCTGGTGTTCCGCATGCGAGCGTTGCCGAAATCGTATAATCGCCATTTTCCTGAACGATGCGATAGCCCGCTTTTAAAAGTTTTGCCTGCAGCGCCTGCAAAAAGGAAGGGGCAAATTGCGAAGTGCGGTCAACGTTTACGGTGATTGACGCGGATTGCACGAAAACCTGCGCTACGGCGCATTTTTTTTGCTTTGCCGCAATGAGCTTTTTCAGCTCGCTGACGGTTTGGGTATATGCAGGAGCGTTATCGGCAAACGGTGCAAAAAGCGGCTCATCGTCAATGTACACATATACCGTTTTTTCCGCCATATTCGCCGGAAGCGGAAAATCGTAGGCACCGCTGCTAAGCACGGCCTTGTCAGTTACGAGTTTTTTCCGGCTGCCGCTCCGTACAAAGTACGAGATACGTATTGGCAGCGTTTTTGCCGAACTTTGAATGCACAGTACGTGCGGGTTTTTGTCGGCTTGCGTCACCGTCAGCTCAATGCGTTCGATACTTTCGCGGGATTTTCCTGTAGTACGGCTCACATACACATTCGCGTTATCAAGATCGCTCGTTTCCGCACGAACGGCTGCCGTTAAAAATTTTTTTGCCGCAAGAAAGTATTCTTTTTCGGCAAAAAGCGAATCGCCGGTTTGTTCGGGTAAGGTTACCGCTTCCCGTTTTTCCCGCAAAAGTGTTTCCAGTCGCTCCATTTCCCGAGCGAGGGCAACCTTATCATAGCGTCCCAGTAAATATGCGGTTACCGAATTGCCGTTTTGTACAAAATATTTTTCCGTTACTTTGAAAAGCTCAATATTCGCCTGCGACGTTTGCCGCAATTCGTTTTGAATGTGCTTTTCCAAAACTTCAAGTTCACCGGAAACCGTAACCGTTGCGCTTGAACGGATTGCAGCTCCCACATAGCGGCTTACTTCGGTAAGTAAATTTGCAGAAGCCCTTTCTTCGGCTTGCCCCGAACCGGTACCGTCAGCGGAAGCGGTAAAGTATTCATAGCGGCTGTCGCTTTCCGGTGTGCGCAGAACCCAGTCGGGGACAGTTCCTGTTCGACTTTGATTGGACGATAAAGCGGCGCACGAAATCAGTGCGCATACCGTACACATCACTACAGGGTAAAAGATTCTGTAAATTTTTTTCATAACGCGTATTGTTCCTTCAAGGAGACACTGATTAATTCAATGGAGAATTGAGGGCATCTCTAAAACCTCGGGTTCGATTTTTAGAGATGCCCGTCGAGTTTTGAAAAATTTTACGTACAATTATATGAATTTTTCAAAACTCGCAATAGACTAAGGAAAGTCTTTTAAAAACTGATGTTTTTAAAAGACTACTTTTCAGTGTCCACCTTTAATCAGCGTTTCCTTAAATGCCTTCCTTGAGGGCATCTTTTACCAAGTTGCGGACGCGTTTTTCATCTTCGGTTTTCGGCTTTATTTCATCGGCTCCCGAAATGGCGTCATTGATGAGACGGTTGAGCGTATCCTTCGAGATACTGTACAAAACCAAATAGGTATAGTCGTCTCCTGCCGGTTTGCCTTCCGCATCAAAATAGCGCATCTGAACCCAGTAATCGCTCACCTTTTTAAAGCCTGAAAGTTTTGTGTCGGTGATCGTTTTTACAATGTCTTCAATGTAACCGGTGATTTTATCTTTGTCACCGGCTGCAGCAGCGGCAGCTTTACTTTCCACGCGCATTTTAACCGTACGAGCCATTTCGGACGGGACCTGAAAATCGCGGGTCCACAGTTCAGCTCCTTCAAGGCTTTTTGCCCGCGGGGATTCAAACTTAAAAAGATAGACATCTTTGTATTCTTCCGCTTTTTCAAGTTCCTGAGCTTCTATCGTAACCCAAACCGGAACTTCTTTTCCCCACTTTAAGTTTTTGTGGTCAATTAATTCCGGCTTTTTTACCGACGGCGAAACTTCAGGTACGCCGTTCGTTTTCGGTGTGCCGGCACAGCTTGCCAAAAGCCCGATACCCAATAAACCCATCGCAATACGAATGATTGCTTTTTTCATACTCATTGCCTCCTAATCAGCAAATATATTATGCAGTTGCCCGCATAGTTATCGTTAATAATCCGCCCGCGTTACCGCACTATCGTTCGATGCTAAACGTGAGCGATTTTCCCCTTAACATCGTTAAATCCAAATTCTCAAAGCCGGGGATCGCTTCCGCAACATCATACATGACGCTCGCTAAATCATCGGCATCTCCGAAATAAAACACCGCATAGCGAGCTTGTGTTGCGGATAAACTTAAGGTACGTACGGAACTTACTCGCGTTTCCAGTTCCTTCTTGAACGTATTCATCAAGCGGGAATCATTTGCACCGTTGAGTAGCACGTCATAGCGGATACCATGTGCATAGGTCTGGGCAAGACTCGTTTTTGCTTGATTTTGCACAATCGGCAGTACTTTATAAATCGTTGATTGCAGAGCGTTCGATTGCGCATCATAGGAACTGACTTTACTGAATGTCTTTTCACTTGAGTACGGCACGGAACCTAAAAGCTCTCCCGTTGAAGGGTTGAATATTTTCACGGTTACTTTTGCCGAGCCGTAATAGCTGTTTCCGTAATTGTAGTCATATTCCCGCCCGCCTTCGGTTACCGCATCAACTTCGAGATAAATATCCGCATTGAGACTTTGTGCGATCCACTGAATAACGGAAAATCCGCTCTCTACCGATTCCTGATACACTTTCGCGTTGTCTTTTTTCAGTCGCTCGATTTTATCAAAGTCGACAACGCGGTTTCCGTTTTGAATTAAATACGCATTCGCCATTTCAACCGCGGATTTAAGCAAAAACGGCTCTGTCTTGGAGTTTTCTGCGCCGTACACCATATAGGTCATGGTGTCAAGATAGCGGGCTAAATATGCCGCATTTTTTTTCTGTGCTTCTCCTGTCTTTTTATTGCCAAAGGTATCATACGGAGGATTTGGTACCGGTGGGTTTACGCTCTTGTCCGATTTTGTTTCAACCGTATCGTTTTCTGTCCTAATACCGTTTGCTTTCAAAAAGGATGCAAGTTCTTTCATTTTTACCGGAATGCTGATTTCAATAAAATAATTATCGCCCGTTTTATATTTTTGCAATTCTTTCATTTTGTCATTGACGACAAATGCATTCGGATATTCCGTATTATATAAAATTTCGTTGAGCTTTTGTTGATTGTTCTGTTCGGCATATACGCCGATAATGTCGGTTACCCCCTGACGGATCGCAGAAACTTTCGCTTTGCTGATCGCCGTTAAAAGCGATGGACTTTCACCACCCGCTTCGTAGACTTTAGTGTCGGGCAAAACCGCGATGTTGTTCGTTTTTTTCTTCGTTTCCGTCGTATCGCTGAAGCCGCCCAATAATAAGCTTAAACACGAGGTAAACAGTACGGATACACCGATACAAACGCTACCTAAGCGGACAATTTTTTTTACTTTCATACCAACCTTATCCTCATTTTTATTTAAAATCTATTTTATCGTTATTCCGCACTGAAATACAAATGCCGCCGCTAACGGATTTTTGCTTTCAGTTTTCATTATATCAAAATCAAGGCGTACTCCGGTTTCAAATCCCAGTTTAATATCCCTCGAAACTAAAAAGTGAAAACCCGCCAAGCCTTTGAGGGCAAAACCGGTAAATACCGGCGGGGCATTCGGTTTTACAAACAGCATTTTTGCTCCCGCGCTGATTTCCGGTGAAAATTGGAATCTCCCGATAAAAATATTTCCAAGTTGACAACCTATTAACAACCCGACCGGCATTCCGGTTTCAATGATTTTTTTATCAAAATATACTTCAGCAGAGTAGAACGGTCTAAAACGGTAAAAGCCGCGTGTTTGTACTGCCGACACACCGAATCCCCCGTAAAGGAACTTATTTTGAACCGTGCCGCTATTCATAAAAAGAGAACCGTATACTTTGAATTCAACCGGTAAACGCGGTACTTCCGCCAGTTGTTCGGCAAAAGTCGGTTCGCCGTTCGAGTATAAAAGAAGCGCCTTTGAAGCGTTTTCATTCACTTCCGTAACCATCAGTAAACCGCTTTCCCGTTCACGCACGGTTCCTCCGTCGGTATCAAATTCCATGAGTGCAAATTCATCACCGACGGAAATTCCGCGGTTTTTTCCCAGCTCAAACGAAACCGTTTTGCCTGCAATATCGGTAATGCCGGTTTTAATCCGAAATTCGGGAATTTTCCGTACATTAAATTCCAAATCGTCGGCAAGTAACAGTAGCGATTGATTCAATGCTTTTTTAACGGATTTTCCCGCACCGGAATGCTTTAATGAAAACGTGCCGATCATTTTTTCGGTTTCCATATTGAGCAGAATAAACTGTACGGTATATTTTACGGCGTAGTCGGTATAAAGCGTATCGACGTAACCGTCATAGTCCGTATCGACCCACTCGTATTGCAGCACCGAAAGTTCATATTCCGTAAAAACAGGCATTACAATCACATAGGCGCTGACAAGTTTCAGCCAATCGTCTTTTGTCAATGCTTGCTTGCCGGCGTATACCGCTTCGGGAATTTCAGCATTTTGCTCGCGGTTTTGCCGAATAGTTCGGATAAATTCATCCATGCTATCGGCTGTATATCGTTCCTCGACGGCAATAACGGTAAAACGATCCATACTGCGGAATACGTGCATGATCGTGTCATCCACGACTTCATACAAGGCAACAGGAACGTCATCCGTTTTTGTTGCCGTCATAAAAACCGCAATATTTTTTTTATCGCTGACCGTTTGTGCGTGTACCGACAAGGCGCTTAGAAAGATAAAAACGATACAAAAAGATAATTTCCGCATAACCGCTCATATTGGAATCGCATGGTAAGAGTCGCCTCAAAAAACATCGTTTCCTTCAAAAAGAGACTCACATCTCCGGTACATCGGTATTTTTTTTGCTCGGCTAAAAAAACACCTTTTATGCTTGGATTGCACGAATTAAGTTTACCATTTCGATAGCACCGACGGCGGCATCGTAGCCTTTATTTCCGGCTTTTGTCCCTGCTCGCTCAATCGCCTGTTCAATCGTATCCGTAGTTAAAACGCCGAACATAACCGGTACGCCCGTTTTAAGCGCTGTCGCGGCGATGCCTTTTGATACTTCAGAACACACGTAATCATAGTGGTCGGTGCTTCCCCGAATAACCGCTCCTAAGCAAATAACTGCATCGTATTTTCCGCTTTCCGCCATTTTCTGTGCAATGAGCGGGATTTCAAACGCACCGGGAACCCAGGCAACTTCGACTTCTTCGTCTTTTACTTCGTGGCGATGCAACGCATCAAAGGCTCCCGCTAAAAGTTTTGACGTGATAAACTCATTAAACCGAGCTGCCACAATCCCGATTTTAATTCCCTTGGAAACTAAATTTCCTTCAAAAGTTTTTACATGCATAGTAAACCTCAATATAAATGTATATTCTTAGCGATACGGTTACTGTATGCTTTTTACGAATTTAATTCAAGAGGGTTGAATATCTGCTATTCAATGGTATGCGTCCCGAAAGTAAAAATATTTAGACTTGATTTAAATTTTGTTGTTCATTATAATGATAGTAAATAAAATACAGAATGTAGAACAATTCATTCTGAGAGGAGGCTTTTATGAAGTTCAAAAAAAGAATTGCGTTAGTAGCCGGTGCTATTTTAGTGCTGGTAATCGCAACTTGTACGTTTTCCACTCCGCATCCAACGCAGGCGGTTGTATCATCCCGTGCGGTAAGTTATGAAGACGTAACCGGATTCGGATATATGGGCGGAAGTCTTATTGCAGATGAAAAGACCCCCCTCGCAGGACACGTGGTAAAGGGTGCGGTCATTCCGGTTCGTTTCGGTGCCGTTGAACAAGTTCAGGCGGAAGAGAAAACGGTGTATCGCGATATAACCGAAAAAGAAACGTTCGGTTATTTGCAAATAAATGAGGTCGTCGCAGGTAAAATAAGCTTTAATTTTACGCGGGTTACTGTCGATGCCAAAACTACTTCAACGTACTCGCTGTCACTTGGCGACGAGCTTGACTTAAACGGAGACGGCAAGCCCGATATTACGTATGTTGATTTTCCGGAGAACAGGGTAGGGTTTGAGCATGCGAAACTGCTCACTTTTATCAGCTCCAAAGAAGAAAAAACGACAACGATGTTTGCCGTTCTTCCCGAGCAGTATCCGCACGGTGAATATCCGCAAGGAATCATGGGGGTAAATACGGACGGTAAATTTATTTACTCAAAGTATGTACCGGCTGCCGACGGAACTTCTCGTTCGGTTTCTCATGTTCGGGGCGTTCAGGACGGTGACTTTGTGCTGGATGCCGTAGAAGGCAACTATTTTGAAACGGAAGGAACCGTTGATACCGGAAATGCACGAACCGTATCGGCAACGGAATTGAAAAGTAAACGCGAAGCGGATATAACGGAAGTATTGCCGCTTGCCAGTTGGAAAGCTTCTTCGAAAAAAGTTCCGGCTGAAAAAAAGAAAAAAGAAGTAAAGGCCCCGTACAGTGCAAAAACTTATGCGGAATTTGCACAAAAACGTGCGGCAATCAGGGAACAGTTTGAATCATTTAAGCCGGTCTTTGTGATTCGTCCCGAAAAGCTTTTAGCGTATACGTTGGATGCGGTCGAAGAGATTCCGATTTCTTCGCAAGATTTGCCGGATATTTCCGGCGAAAACCAATTATTGCTGGAAACGGCAGTCGGTTTATTCGGCGAAATGAGTATTTCATGGTCGCATTTTGAAAGTAACTTAATGGTCGGTGTTTTTGTCGATACGAACGTGGATTTAAGCGTTAACGAGACGATGCAGACCAAAGACTTCGGCGTTCCCGGAAAAAAGTTTTTACAGGATAAGTATACCTTTATGGCAGGACCTGTTCCCATTACGCTCGCCTGTCCGATGTCTTTTGTAATGCCGGTTACGGCGCAGTTGAAAGGCGATGAAAAATTCGGTTTTTTTGCAGGATTTACCGGTTTATACGGTGCGGGTGCGGACTTCGGTTGGACTACAAACTGGGATGCCTTGAAAATCAAAAAAGACGACGAGCCGAAGAAAAAATTTATTGAATCATACTCACAGCAGTATGTGATAAACGAAGCGGTTGTTTTTGCCGGCTCAAAGCATGACTTGTACACAGAGTCAAAAGCACACGTAGAGGCGAATATAACACTCGCTCCAAAGTTTTCAATGGCACCTGAAATCGGTATTGCGAATGCAGTAAGTACCGGTTTTGAAGGTTCGTATGAAATGCCGATGCTAATCGGAATTGCAGCCAGACAAGAAGCGGTTAATCCGCAAAAGTTTGTAACCTGGGGTGATATTCAACTTGCGCACAATTTCGAGCTGTTCTGGAATTTGAAAGTGATCGGGTTGAAACCGGTACATCTTCCCGTTGTAAAAACCGGTGAAAAGAAAATCGGCAGCTGGGAAATCCGGTTTTAATTGATCGGAGACGCTAAAACTTCCATGTTTTAGCGATGAACACACAAAAAAAGCCGCTTGATTTATATCAAGCGGCTTTTTTTGTGTTTATAAAATGTTTGTTGCTTTGTGCGCGATACTTTTATTTATCGAAATTCTGCTGTGATATAACCATGTTTTTCGAACGCGGGTTTTAGCTGCGGGCGCAATTACTCCCGATACATATCAGCTTGACTGGAATACAGCCGATTATAGTACGGGCATTGCGCCATAAGATCAGCGTGACTTCCGCTTGCAAGCAACATACCGTTTTGCAAAACCAAAATACGATCAGCCCGCCGCACACTTCCCAGCCGGTGCGTTACCAGCAAAACGGTTTCATGCCCTTGCAAAAGGGATTTGTAAATCGTTCGCTCTTGAATCGGATCGATTGCGGCGGTCGGTTCATCGACCAAAAAAATTTCGTGCGGCTTTGCAAGCCCGCGTGCAATTGCAATTCGCTGCCATTGCCCGCCGGAAAGTTCTACCCCGCCTAAATATGTTCCCAGCTCCGTATCAAAACCTTTTTCCAATTCGCTGCAAAAGTTTAAATCAACTTTGTCGGTTGGTTTTTGCACGCTGTGTTCGCACGCAAAAATATTTTCACGAGCGCTTACATTGTATTTAACATAATCCTGAAACACGGCGGAAAGTTTTTTCCGGTATTCGAGTAAATCCAGATCCTTTAAGTTTACCTCATTGATAAAAATATCGCCGGAGCTCGGATCATAAAATCGTGCAAGCAATTTTATCAGCGTTGACTTTCCGGCTCCGTTTTCCCCAACCAGCGCGGTAATCTCACCCGCATGTATTTTGAATGAAATATTATCCAGCACTTTTTTATCGGCGCTGTAACCGAAAGAAACATTACGGAACTCAATCGAGTGAATCGTACCGTTAATACTTTTCGGTTTTTCAGCAATCCGTAACGTGTCAGGCATCGTAAAAAAGTCAAAAAGTTTTTTGAAGTATTCAAGCGCCGAATCCAAATACGACCAAAACTCAATAATCTCAAGCATTGCCGTTGAAAAAGAAAATACCGACTGCATGAACATCGCAAAAAGACCGGCGCTTATTTTTCCGGCAGCCGCATCTTTTGAAAGCACGAACATTAAAATGCCCGCACCGCAAATTCGAGCAATAACCGCAATAAAATCATACAAAGCAATTTTTGTACGATACTTTTTATTTTGTTTAAAAAAGTTTTGCGAATAATTTTTGAACTTGGTAAAAAAAAGATTACCAAAATCAAAGATATGAATTTCTCGGGCATTGTTCGGTGTGATTAACGCATTCCGGTAATACGAAATAATTCGCTCATTCTCATAATACAAATCGTCTTGTTCAACTTGCATTGCCGATATTTTTCTTGCGGTAAAAATTCCCGGAATAATTGAAACAAAGATAACAAGCGGAACCCAAAATTCAAACTGAGTAAATATGATAAAAAGCGAAATAAACTCCACGCCGCTTTTACAGACAAAGCGGAAATTATTTATAAAGTTTTCAATCGCAATATGGGTGTTTTCCAATCGATTATACACTTTCAAAAACGCTTCATCTTCGAATAAT
This sequence comes from uncultured Treponema sp., assembly GCA_937923945.1. GTDB lineage: Bacteria > Spirochaetota > Spirochaetia > Treponematales > Treponemataceae > Treponema_B. The sequence continues at coordinate 345 of CALDWC010000078.1, read as the reverse complement.
GCAATACCGAAAAACGAAAGCCGCTTTTGAATAATTTGCTCGCTTATGTTATTGGCAAGTTTTAACTTATATATGTCGATAACAACACGCAAAACGGTCGAAACCGCCTGAGCCGCGATCATAATGCACAGCCACAAAATAACGAGTATCGCGAATCGCTGCAGATCAATGTTTGAAGAAACCAAAATTGTATCAACTAAGTTCTTCATGATCAATGCCAAACTTGCCGGTATCAAACCTTCACAAACCGACAAAAGCACTATCAGCAATGTATTAAGCGGATAGGTAAAAAATACAAAAACAAATGATTTAAAAAATAATGAAATCTTTTTCATAGGTCAAGGA
>CALDWC010000077.1 GCA_937923945.1 uncultured Treponema sp. | reverse complement strand
TTCAGTATAAGTGGCGCTGGACATTTTTGAAAGATGCCCTCAATTCTCGATTGAATTAATCAGTGCCTCCCTAAGTGCAATGTGCGTAATGGTATCGAGCGAAGAAGAACGGCACAATTTTTCAAAAAATTGTGCCCAACGATAAAGCAATGTACGGATAAAACTCATCGCGAAAAAAAGGTCGGGTGCCGCTTACGGAGGCACCCGATTTTGTTTTATACAAAAAACTTTCGGTGTATAAAAATGAGCGATACACATTGCAAAAACGATTGCAAAAAAAACAAAAAGGCGTACACTGGAAGTATGTTTTCGATTGCAGATGTGAACGGAATGAAAGTAACCGTGATGGGGCTCGGGCTGAATGGCGGCGGTTTGGTGTCGGCGGTTTTTTTTGCACGGCACGGTGCCGAGGTGACGGTTACCGATATGAAAGATGAGCGTTTTTTACGCGCTTCGCTGGATGCGTTAAACGATTTTCCCGATATTCGGTTTGTGCTGGGGCGGCATGAAATCGCCGATTTTGCAAATGCGGATCTCGTGATAAAAAATCCTGGCGTAAAACGGGACGGAAATCGCTTTCTTGATGCCGCAAAAAAAATTGAAACGGATATTTCCATTTTTTTACAACTGACCGAGGCGCCGATTATTGCGGTAACCGGCAGCAAAGGAAAGTCTTCGACGGTGAGTGCGCTGCAGTTTGGATTTTCTGCGTTGGGTTACCGATCTTTTTTGGGCGGAAACATCACCGTTAGTCCGCTCACCTTTTGGGACAAAGTTTCCGAAAAGACGCCGGTTGTGTTGGAGCTTTCGAGTTTTCAGCTCAACGATTTACGCGGGTGCGGATTTTTTAAACCTTGCATTTCGATTATCACGCCGATTGTTGCCGATCATCAAAACTGGTATGGTAGTATGGAAGCCTATCTTGCCGATAAAAAAGTAATTTATCGCAATCAGGATTTACACGATTTTACGATATGCAATGCCGATCAGCATTGGGGTGCGGAATTTGCGCGAGAAACAAAAGCGGCGGTCGGTTTTTATTCGGCTCATAAAACGGCATTGACGGATTGTTCCGCTCACTTTGGAAAAGCGCCGCGAGTATACTTTACCGAAAAAGGCGAAGGGGTAGTATACAACGGAGACGAGGAAACGCTTCTTGTGCCGCGTGATACGCAAGTGCTGAGTTTCCCGCTCAAGCAAAATGTGTTGAATGCGGCGTTTGCGCTGTATCGGTACGGCGTCAATCCGGAACTGATTCCCGCCGTGATGAAACGGTATCCGGGGCTGGAACATCGGCTTGAATTTTTTTATGAAACCGAAACGCTCCGTTTTTATGACGACACTACGGCAACCGTTCCCGAAGCCGCCGTTGCCGCGTTGAACGCTTTTTCCGCCGATGGCTTTGCTCCGCCGATTTTAATTGCGGGCGGTACGGATAAAAACTTGCAGTTTGCGCAGTTCGCGCGGGAAGCAAAAAAAGCGGGAGCAATTTTTTTGCTTGAAGGAACGGCGACGGAGCTTTTAATTCCCGAGCTGAAAAAAAACGAAGTTCCGTTTTTCGGTACATTTAACTCGCTTGAAAAACTACTTTTAGAAGTAAAAGATTATACAACGGGGCTGGTCGTTTCCACTCCGCAAAAAAAAATTCCGGTGGTGCTTTCACCGGGTGCGGCGAGTTTTGGGCTTTTTAAAAATGAGTTTGATCGCGGCAATCAATTTAAAGCGCTGGTTAAAAAGATATTTTTGTAGCGAGCGGATAAACCGGATGTGAGTTTTACACTTCGGTTTCCCATTGATTTATTTTTCTTCACAAGATATAATTATAAACTTATGAAAAAATTTGAAGAACGATTGATCAGACTTGAAGAAATTAGCACAAAGATAAAAGAACCGAATCTCCCGCTTGAACAGGCTTTTGCTTTTTTTGAAGAAGGCGTAAAACTTGCCGGCAGTTTGGAAAAGGATATTGAAAAACTGGAAGGCAAGGTGCAAATTCTCATGAACGGCGGCGAACTTGCTGCGGACGATGATGCGGAAAAAACCGAAAAAGCGGAAAAAAAAGAACCCGCCTTTGAACTTTTTTCGGAAGAAGATCTGACTTAATCATGGAAAAATTTATTTCGCTTTTTCTCAAACAAAAACCGGATGAAGCGGCAAAAGACTTTAACTTTCGAGCCGGAAACTTTGCGAGTTTTTTCGGGCTTTTTGTCAATCTGTTGCTTTTCAGTTCAAAGCTTCTAATAGGAGTTTTTGCGTCCTCGATTTCGATTATTGCCGATGCAATCAATAACTTGACGGACACATTTTCAAACGGTATTTCGATTGCGAGTTTTCATATTTCCAAAAAGCCTGCTGACCGTGAGCATCCGTTCGGACACGCCCGTGCGGAATATCTTTTTTCGTCGGTGGTTGCAATTATCATTGTGGTGTTGGGCTTTCAGCTTTTATATCAGTCGATACTGAAAATTAAAAATCCGAGCGTACCGAATTTTACAATTGCTTCCGTTAGCGTGCTGATTTTTTCGATTGCCGCAAAACTATTTTTAAGCGTTTTTTATATGACGATTGCAAAAAAAATACATTCGTCGCTTTTGGAAGCAACGAGTGCCGATTCGCGGGCGGACGTTCTTTCAACGTCGGTGATTTTAATTTCAATTCCGCTGTATCGGATAACTCAATTTTCCGTTGACAGCTATCTCGGTGTCGTTGTGTCAATCCTTGTTATAAAGTCCGGCTTCGATATTTTAAAAGATACGATTGACCGCATGTTGGGAGCGGCGCCGACACGGGAAGAAGTACAGCAAGTGCGGGATTTTATTCTCAGTTATGACGGAATTAAAGGCGTCCATGATATTATTATTCACGATTACGGTCCGACTCGCCGTTTTGTATCCGCTCATGCGGAAGTGGATGCCGCGGGTGATATGATTGTGTGCCACGATATTATCGATCAAATTGAATCGGACGCAATTGCCAAGCTCAATCTCCAGCTGCTGCTGCACATGGATCCGATTATTTTGGATGAACCCGAACTAAATGAAGCGCGCCGAAAAGTCGGTAAAGCGTTGGCGTCATTGAATATACCGCTCAGTTTTCACGATTTTCGGGTAGTTCACCGGCATCACGGTATCAACGTGATTTTCGATGTGGAAGTTCCATACGATTGTAAAATGAGTGATGCGGAACTTTCCGCAAAAATCGTTAAAGCAATCAAGCAGCAGGAACCGTTATTTAATCCGGTGATTACGCTTGATCGCAGTTATATCCGCTCCGAATCAATCGGTGAAAGAACTAAATAGCGACGCTGCCGCGGCGCAAAATCATCGGTTCATCAAGCGTTAAATCTACCACGGTTGAGGCGGCTCCCGGTAAATCTCCCGCATCAACGATGAACGAAACTTTTCGCTCAAACGTACGGGCAATTTCCGAAACCGTGCTGAGGTTTGCAGCACCCGAAATATTTACGCTGGATGAAAAAAGAGGTTTTCCAACCGCTTCGATAACGTCCCGTAGCCATTGATATCCCGGACAACGGAATGCCGTCGTTCCGCTGCCATCCTTTGATTTTACAATGAGCGTTAAAGCCGCAGGCCATTTATCAAAAAAAGCGTTCGGAATAACTTGGTCGGTATACCGGTAAATATCCGCCGGTTTCGCAATGAGCTGAATCATTTTTTTTTCGCTCGGGCGGTTTTTTACTTTGAGGATTTTTGCTTCCGTGTCCGGAACGATGCCAGAAAACCCATAAATTGTATCCGTCGGTAAAATGAGAACTTTTCCTTTTTTTAATGCATCCACCGTTTTATCGAAACAGGATGCTTTGTTCACTGCTATAATCATAATTTATTTTTTCACCGTTTTGTTTTCGATACGCAATAATCAATTCAATTAAAATAATCACAATTCCGACCGAAATCGAGATGGTTTTAATCACTCGATCGGACATAAAAGTAATTTCGGGCAAAGTCAAATACTGTCCCGGATTAAAATCGTGCGTATTGTGTTCCTGCATATCCTGCAATTTTATCATCATTTGCCCGTCTTTTATATATCCAAGTTCATTTGCGTAGGTGATTATCGTATCGTAATCGTAGGATAAATTTACTACTTTGTTGGAAAGCGACACTTCTTTTTCCTGCAATTCCGCCACATGCGCTTTCATCGCGGTAATTTGTTCGCTGATTGCCTTTTGTGAAAACAAGCCTTTTTTGCCGTATACGCAGGTGAGTATCGTGTAACAGAGGACGGTACCGAAAACGGCAATCAGTATTTTAAAATAAACTTTCATGTACCACAATAACGGCAAAAAAACGAAAAACTTGAGAGCTTTCATAAGTTATCCCCCATAGGAAACGCTGATTAAAGGCTTGACGCCGTTAAAACGCGCTACTTGCTTTATTTTTTTATTTTTGCTAAAATAAACTGGGGGAGCCGTTTATGGTTTACAGTATTATTTCGCTTGCCATCTGTATACTCGTTATTTTTGGGTTGCGGCAATTTGATAAAAAACAAAGTTCACTCGAAAAAATAAGGCGGTATGTTGATACGCGCCGTTCCGAATTTGAAACATATTATGCAGATCAGAGTAAAAAACTTCGCATGGTCAATGACGACTTACGCGTCCAGACTTCGCAGTCTATTGCGACGGTAAAACGTCTGGAAGAATTGCAGCAAAATTATCAAACGGCTTGTCAGGATATTGCGGAAAAGCACGGGGTGATCACCGAACTTTCGGAAAGCATGACGGATGCAAATACCAAGTTTCAGCAAATTGTTGATATGTCTCATTTGTTGGAAGTTAATATTAAACAAATAAAAGATGAAGCGAAGTTTGTCGATTCGGTTTCAACAAATGTGAAAAAAGCGCATACCGATTTGGATTCCTTAAAGGAAGATATTGCCGGTATGCGCAATGCATTTCAAGAAGAAAATACGCGCCTTTTGGAGCAGCATAAAAAAAACATTGTTCGCGAAGTTTCAAGTCAGCTCGAAACGATTAATGCGGATTTGGCTTCGGCAAAAAAGGATGCGGACGCATTGTTGGACATAACCAAAATAAAACTGAATGATATTTATAAAAATACGTTGGCAGATGCTGCAAAACGGGCAAGCGATCTTGAGGGTGAAGCGTTTGAGACCTTGAAAACGCAGTCAACCGATCGCGTTGCCATGTACCGTCGTGAATTGGAGGAAAATATCAACGCGACGAAAGAACTTTCGCGGCAATTTAAAGGTGTGTGGCAGGAAGAAGCGTCGGCAATGGTTGCTAAAATGCAAAGCGATTTCAACGAAGTTGAAACGGCGATTGATACAAAATTGGCACGAATTAATAAACGCTTAGAGGATACCGAATCCCAAATTTTAGTTAAAACAAAGTCGCTTGATGAAGCGATGGCGAAGAACGAAAATGATTTTACCTCCAAGATCAACGGTCTTGTTTCCTCCTTGAATGATAAAATCGAGCAGTTAAGCGGCTACACGGAAAATCGGCTGGCAAATATAAAAGAACAAACCGAATACCGATTCAAAAAAGTTGACGCGACGGTGAATGAGTTTCAAACTTCG
>CALDWC010000076.1 GCA_937923945.1 uncultured Treponema sp. | reverse complement strand
TCTCTAAAAACTGATGTTTTTAGAGACTACTTTTCAGTGCCCACCTTTAAAATCTGTTGTTTCAAAAATGTTCAGAGCCACTTATACTGAATATTGAGCAACAAGTAGGAGGTATTTTGCTTTTGCAAAAAAAACTTTGCGAAGCAAAAAACTTTACGAAGCAAAGTTTGCCGGTAAACGGCGGCAAGCCTTTCATCAGCGTTTCCATACCGGTTTACTTTCAAGAGTACCAAGTGTGGGCGTATGCCTATGGGGCTCCGTCCGTTAAAATTCCTTTCAGCGTCTAAAAATAAGTTCTTTTTTGTATTTTACCAAAAACGTACTATGTTTTCCCCAAAAACATAGTACGAAATTTTTAAAACATACTATGTTTTTTTTAAAACACAGTATGTTTTCACCTAAACCATAGTAAGAATTCGGCGTACGCCGGTAAACGGCATCAAGCCTTTAATCAGTGTTTCCTAAACTCTATAACGTGCAGGTAAAATCGCGTACCAGAATGCTCGGGAGACGGCAGCCACCGGTTGCCCGTTCCTCGTAGGTTGACGTGTTTGCAAAGAGTTTTGTTTCTTTGGTGATGCCGAGGAGGTTTTTGCCGAACATATTATACAAGGATTCATCCCAGCGGAGATCGGCAATGGGGCAAATCGGTTTTCCGTTTTCGACCCACATGCACGCGTGGCGGGTCATGCCGGTAACGCGGGCAACGGCGGGATCGCTCCAGTTTAGGTAGTTAAAGCTGGAAATATAAATGCCGGTGTCCAAATCTTTGTATGCGTCTTTTTCGTTTAACTGCCCGCCGTCGATGGAAACCGCACGAGTGTATTCGTATTCAGGGGCGCCGTTCGCTTTTAAGTTGAACTGTTTTGCACTGCGGTTTCCGATAAGCGTATTTTTCAGTTTACCCTTCTCAACGAGAACAAGCTTTTCCGGTGCAAGATCGCCGCTTCCGTTAAATGCCGGTTCCATGCCCATTGAAAAATCCTGCGAGAGCGTAAACTCCGGCGAAAACTGTTCGCGGTTTTCTTTTAATGCAATGAAGGCGCTGCTCCCGTCGTGTAAACTGCGCTCTCCGAAACCGTGGAAAAAATCAACGACGTCAACCAATGCGTTGCCGGTGATAAAAGCGCGATATTTTCCGGGTTCGAGTTTTTTCGGTTCCTGATGCAAGGCTTCAAGTTGACCGAGCGCGGTAGACACTTTTTTGTCGTATTCGTTTTGTTTCCATTTAGAATCAGCGTAGCATGATTTTACCGCTCTGCCGTTTTGCAACCAGAGCGAGTAATCCAACAAAAAGTTATCCGTTTCAAACCAATGGCGTGCACCGCTACTCGTCGCAACGCCGCGGCATATTTTTCCCTGCGAATGCAAGCCGTTGAAGGCGTACCCTTTAAAAGGTTTTAAAATCACGGTTGGAATGTTATCTTCCGGTAAAAGTTTTCCGGTAAATACTTTGCTCGACGTTTCTTTTGAAATCGGTTCCGAAAAATACGGGTCTTCAGGTAAAAGTAAAATTTTATTACGGGCATCTGCGAGCGCTTTACTGCATTCGGTGTAATCCGCCTGCGGGTCAAAGTGGAGCGAAACGCCGAAAGAAATACTCCGCTTTTTTTTAAAAAATTTTACGTTGATTGACGCTTGCTCAACAAAACCGTTTTGACGAACCATCGCATCTTTAAAACGCATAAAATAGCTTTGTTCACCGGAGTAGCTGATTGCGATGGCTTCATCCGCTGAAAGTTCCGCCAACAAAAAGTCGGCAATATAGGTAAAGTGTTCTTTTAAGTTCATTATTTTCCACCTCCGAAAACTTCCGTTTCTTTGAACGCGCACACGGGACTCGCATGGCTGACGAAGATTACTTGGTTCGGCTCGCCTTTTCCGCAGTTCGGGGTTCCGAATGCTTGGAACGTTGAAGCATCGCCGACTGCAATCAAGTTGTGCCAAAAATTTGACGTGATGCCGCGGTAGTTCGGATTCCGAACGGTTTTGGTTAGCTTACCGTTTTCAATCAATTTGCCGTATTCGCAGCCGAACTGGAATTTATTGCGGTAGTCGTCAATCGACCATGAACGGTTAGCATCCATGAGAATGCCCTTTTCGATTGATGCAATCATTTTGTCGAAACTCGTTTTTCCCGGTTCGAGGTTTATGTTTGCCATACGGTCAATCGGCGGACGATTCCAGCTGCAACTTCGCATGTTGGCAACGTGGGCTCCGTAACTGCGGATACGCTGTTCGCTTTCTATTCCGCCAAGTCCACGTATGAGCAACCCGTCTTTGATGAGGTATTTTTTTTCAGCGGGCGTTCCCGTTGTATCAACGGCATAGCTGGCGAGTTGGATAGGATTGGTCGGGTCAAAGACGATATTCATCAATGACGAGCCGTATTTCATTGTGCCGATATCGCTCAATTTTACGAAGCTGCCTCCGGCGAAGTTAAGCTCATCGCCGAGAATGCGGTCAACTTCCAACGCGTGTCCGACGCTTTCGTGGATTTGGAGCATCATTTGATTCGGCATGAGAACCAGTGTCCGCTTGTCGGTCGGACTTTCTTTAGCCGTTAAAAGTTCGCAGGCTTCTTCACCGATACGCTTGGCTTCAATCAGCAATTTGGGCAAATCGAATAATTCCCAACCGCCTTGAAATGTCATTGCACTTGAGCCGTTGTATGAACGGTGCTGAATAATTTCATCCTTTCGCGCAGTTGCTTGAAAGTTATATCCGATGTAGTTAAACTCCTGTACGGAATGCGCTCCGAGCGAACTTGCAATTTCAACCGTTTCAACGCCGTAAAATAAATACGCATTGGTGCTGATAATTTTATCGTTGACACGCATCGCGCTGCACAGGGCGGAAAGGCTGTCAATGATTTCGGGCAGCGAAGGCGCGGTGTGTTTTTTTACCGGTGTTTTATATTCGGCGAATGTTTGCGGACGAACATCCGTATCAAACTCGCACAGATTAAAAAATTTTTTTGCGCGGACTGTGTCAAAGGCTTTGCGAGCAGCACATTCGATGCCGCCTTCCGTTAACGTCGGCGTGGCAGCGTACGAATAGGCGCCTTGGTAAAAAACTTCAACCATTGCACCGTAATCGCTTCCTTCGGAAACCCCGTCAAGCACTCCGTCGGTCATTGCAAAAGAATTGCTTTTGGCGTTTTGCACGCGCAATGTTACAAAGTCAGCGAGCGGAGCCGCTGCGCATGCAACTTCGAGTAACTCGTGCATACTATATTTCATACGTCCTCCATTATGATAAGATTTTTTATTATAACGCGATCCGATGTTTTATGCAAGATTATATAAAGGAGAAGTGTCGTATAAAAACTGAAATTTTTAAAAGCTACCGATAAGGTGGCACTTATTAATTTTCGGGTGAATTAATCTGTGCTTCCTTCAAGGAGTAAAATAAAAAAATCATCGTCTTTAATAAAAATAAAAAATAGGTTAGAATTTATACGGTATGCGAATAATTGATGAGCGTTATAAAATTTTATTTTTATCCTATACGGAGCCGCTGTACGATCAGTATCTTGTTGAAGACGTAGTTACCCATGAAAAACAAAGTCTGATTGTTTTTAAACTAAAAGTATTTAATGATAATTTTGCACGGTTTATAAAAGAAGATTTTTTGCGGCTGACTAATTTAGATAATTTTTTATTGGAAAAAGTATATTGCTTTCGATGTATTCATTCAATCGATTACGAACTTACCGATAGCTCCCATATTCTTATCAGTGAAAACACCCGTTCCGAAATAGAATTTTTTACCTATATTAAAACGTGTTCATTTAAACAAAAGATTGAGCTTTTTGTTTCTATTTGCCAAGCCGTATTTTTCCTGCACATCAATAAATTAGATTATGCGGGAGTGCCGATTGATGCAATACAGCTTTGCGCTGCTAATGGGACAATACAGGTTAAGCTGAAAAATCTCGTGATGCGAAAGTTTCATCTCTACTACAAAGCCGGTACCGCATATAAATTGACGGCAGACGATGAACCGATTGTTTTTTCGAGCGATAAACAAAAAGACCTATATTCTCTGGGGCTTATTTTATTGAGCATTTTACGAGATAGAGAAGTAACCGCCGTCAGCGCGCGTGACTTAAAAAAGTTTTACCCGTCAGAAATCAAAAATAAAGAAAAAAGAGAACGACTACGGGCTCTACTTTTAAAACTGATTTTGCTGAAGTTTAATAACTCATTCGGCGTTAATGATATTGTCTGCGAACTCTCGGATATCTTCGAAACTGATTTTTCCGTTTATGATACGCAAAAAATAAACAGCCCTATCTTGTTTCCCGATTTTTATTCCGGCAATTTAGAAATGCAGTTTATCATCAGCTCCGCTTTTGAACGCAGTGCGGAAATCAATGCCGAAAATGTTTTCTTAATTGCAGGTGAACCCGGTGTCGGTAAAACGCGGTTTTTGCAGGAATTGCAGATCCGCCTCGAGTTTGAAAAAATTTTAACCTTTTCGTTTTTTGGTATTGAAAATGAAACGCTTTTCGAAACGTGCAGCCGTTTTTTAAAACAGACGAATTTATTTTCAATGAATAATCCCAATGAAAATTTAGTTGTTGATCTTTCTTATATCAATGATAGTAAAAATAAAGAGTGGGCAAAAGGCTATTTTGATTTTTTTGAGCAAGCACGGAAAAATATCAGAAATATCTGTTACAATCGACCGATTGCAATTTTAATTGATGACATCCATTATATAAAAGAGATTGAGTTTATAAAGGGAATGTTTTTTCTTGCGCACAAATTAAAAAATCTCAATGTAATTTTAGTGGTAAGCTATGACAATCGGAAAAATATATTGGAAACGGAACTTTTTGATCAGTTGAGAAAATTGCAGCCGAAAAATTTTTATAAAAAATTTACGCTCAAGAATTTAAATCCGACTGTTGCGAAAATTCTCATCAACGATATGCTGCATTTTAAAAAATTACCGTCAAAATTTTATACAAGCTTTTTTTGCAATCCAACGGTAATCCCGGAAAATTGACCGCGTTTTTTAAAAACCTGATTATAAACGAACAGATTATTGTAAATACTAAAACCGGATTTTCTGAACTATCGGAAGATTTTGCAAACGAATTAAAACACAAAAAGATTGATTCTCATCTTGTAATTCAAAACTTGAATGAACGGATTTCCTTGTTGTCACATTATGACATTGAAGTTATTAAGTATATGTCAATCTTCAAAGACTTAATTGATGAACACTGGCTTTTTGTTGACAAACAATCCGCTGAAAAAGATAATCTGATAAATACACTGAAACAGCTTGAACACGGTAATATCATTGCATCTCGGCAAATTGACGGACACATAAAATATTTTATTCCGGATTATGTTTTAAAAGATTTAATTGCTAAAAATTTAACAACTGATGAAGCAAAAAAATTTCACCGAGCGGCGGCAAAACAAATTGAAGCAACTTTTGAGTTTAGTTTTGCCGAGGAATTTGCTTATCAGTTAAAATGCTCAAACCAATATTCTCGTGCGCGACGTTATTATCTCAAACTTGCGATTGATTATAAACGCCGTAAAAATATTTTTGCCGTCATTGATTGTTTGATACAAGCACTTACATGCACCGACCAAACTGAAAAATTATTTTTAATAAAACTCAACTTGGATTTGGGGACGTTTTATTTTGAAATAGGCAGTTTTGAAAAAGCGAAAAATCATTTACTTATTGCATTAAAGTTGTGCAACAAACTTTCCAACGAAAGTTTATTGATAGAAGTATATGTACAACTCATGTTTTTATTTGATTTACAGTTTGATAAAACAGAATTGACGTTCTATATGCAAGCAGCTGAAAAAATCATCAATGTCGATCCGATGAAATATCCTCGCTCATACGCAGGGATATTACGAATGAAATCATTAATGCAATTAGACCACAATCATTATAAACAAGCATTTGCATTGTGTGAGCAAGTACTGGAAGTTGCAAATGATCGTCCCGGTGTGTTAAAAGAAAAAAGTAATGTACTCCGAATTATGTCGGACGTACACTGCCGCATGAACAATCTAGATGCGGCAGAGCTGGCACTCCAGGAAAGTGTAAAAATTGCGGATAGAATAGGACATGTACGCGGAATACTTTATAGCTACGTTAATTTTGCATTTTTGTACAGTTTAAAAAAGGAAAAACAAAAAGCATGGAAGTATTATAGAAAAACACAAACGGAAAGTATCAAATATAAAATGATCAACAGTGAGCTTTTAGCAAATTATTACATTGCATGTTATTATTTTAATTCAAAACAATATCAGCTCAGTTATAAATACGCACTGCACGGATTTCAGCTTGCAAGAAAAAGCAAAATGAATGAAAGTTTAATTCGGCTTTCGTTTTTATTATTCCATATTTCATTGCGCATGCATAAGGCAAACGATGTGAAGTATTATTTCAGTATTACAAAACGCTTTGTAGTGCAGGGTGATTTGAGCATCTACAGTTATGACCTTTATGTTGCTGCAGCACAATACTACGCATATTTTAACGATTACGCAAAAGCTGAAAGAAACTTAAAACAAATACTCCCATTCGATTCGGAAAACTGCAGTATCGACATTGAAGATATGACTTTTTATATTGAAGTCTTAATTTTTGAAATAACGCCAACTTCGGAGCTTGTCGACCGTATTATTAAACTGATCAGCCAAAATAAAAACCAGAATTATAAAGATCTGGTTGAACATTGTTATCACGTGTTTTTAGCTTTTTTGAAAAAACATCATACGAAAGGAATGCGGAAAATTTTTCTCATTGTGATTAATATTGATGAAACGGAAATTTCACTCGAAGAACGCTGTAAGATTTATTTTATTTCAAGTTTTTTTGAACGTACCAACGCGAAAAATTATTTATTTGAAATTTTACAAAAATCTTTTACTTTTAAGCTCAGTATTTTAAAAATACATACATTAATTGCATTAGGGCAACTTTATCTCACCGAAAAAAATTTTCGCAATGCACTTGCTTTTTTTATTGAAGCTGCAATTATTATTAAGCAATTCGTAAAAAAACTACCGAGCGAACAAGGCTTTAGTTTCTTTGTCGGTGAAAAATTTTATATGGTAACGGAAAATATAAAAAAGCTGATGCGAAATGAAACAAGCGGATTTTATTCTTATGCAATGAATAATCCGTTTACCGTTACACATCGATATTTTAGCAACTTCAAGAAAAATGATTTTAAACAACTTATTCCACCTAAGCCCGATTTTTATCAGTCACTTGCTCCCGCTTTTTTGGATTTGAATATTCCGCTATCATCCAATCAAAACTATCTGGATAAATTTAACACGGAAATCAAAAACGATATACAAACTTTTTTACGAAAACTTGCAGCGGAGAGTTTGGCAACGGAGGCTTTTATTGTCGTTGTAAGAAATAAAAATGACATTGATATTGTATCGCATTTTTCTTACTTGAAAAAGGAACCGAACCTTGATTTGTTTTACAAAATTACTTCTTCGAGTGAACCGATTATATTAAACAAAATTCAATTAGCATTATTGGAAACTAAAACCGATATTCAAACTGCGATGACATTCCCGATAAACCGGAATACCGATCAATCGCATGACAGGGAAATACTTGCATACGTATATCTGGATTCTGTGTACGGAATAAACGGTATCATCCGTTGCGGTCTACCGCTTCTCGAAAAATATAAAAATTTCTTGGGCATTTTAATTCAAGGCTATTCGTTGTATCAGCGAGCAATGATTGATAAGTTGACCAAATCACTGACCCGTGAATCGTTGCGACAACGGATTGATGAATACTCAAAGCGCTATGCCGTTTTCAGCATCCTGTATTACGATATTGATATGTTTAAACAGGTTAACGACAACTACGGTCATGATGTCGGGGATATGGTACTGTCAACCATTTCAGGAGTGATAAAAGAAAATTTAATCGAGCCGGAATGCTTTGGACGTCAGGGCGGAGAAGAATTCATTGTGTGCTTACCCAATGCAACATCTGCTGTCGCTTTTGAACGCGCCGAAGCGTTACGTACTGCGGTTGAGAAAATAGATTTCTTAGGTTATAACTTTCATATTACCATCAGTATCGGTATTGCAACATTCGGCGAGCATTCGCGCATTATTGTTGATTTGATTCAAAAGGCGGATCACGCAATGTATTACTCGAAGCAAACCGGAAAAAACAGGACCACAATCTGGAATCAAAATTTAAAGCAAAATATGCTCACCGCTAGCGGACTTGCACAAATCAGCGATGTAAATAATCTATGGTCAACGCCGACGATTAATTTTATTATTGATATTTTAAAATTATCAAATGCAAAACAGCGTGCATCGGATATACTGAAGCAGTATACCGAACGGGCAAAAAAAATTTTAGGGGCGGAATACGCCTTGATTGTTTTCACTGACGGTACAACCGTTTTTAATGCGCAATCAATTGAAAATATTTTTGGAAAACAAAGACCGTTTTGGTTTTCAAATATTTTGAAGTTTGCACAGTCAAAAAAATCGGATGTTCAGCTTTTCTCCGACTTTCCGGCGAACGACTCAAACGCAATTTTTCAAAACGGTGTTTCGCTGATGCTGCTTCCAATATTTCACCGGGAAAAATTTTTAGGCGTAGCCTGCTTTGCAGTTCAACGGTCAATAAAAGACTTTACTGCCGAAGACGCTTCAATTCAAACATTTGCGCTTCGTATGCTGAGTCATACCTGCAATGAAGTGTATAAATCGCTTGTGTAATTAAATCCGCAGTGAAAAAATCACGCTATTTACAACTTACGTATAATCCCGCAAGTATTCTTTGTAAGCTTTCGGGTCGGGGCGGAATGCAACAATTGGAGCGGACAAATTTTCACACGCTTTTTCAACGGCGCAGCTTGCTTCTTCGTATAAACGCTGCGCCGAGACAAGCCGCGAGCTTCGCGTGGTAATTCCGATTCTCAACTGCTCTTTTGCAACAATCTGAACAATAGTCGCATAGACCGCTTCGGCGGTTTGCATGCTTTTTTCCAAATTTGCATCATGCATAATCACCGCAAAACCGATTCCCGAAAGCCGGAAAATCATTTCCTTTATTTTGAATTTGGCAAGCAGCACTTCGGCAATTTCGTTGAAGCAAGCTTCGTTTACTCCAATCAATTTAAAAAGGAGCAAACTCAAATCCTGCTCGGCGGAAGTTGCCCGTCCCAATTCGTATTCGAGTTTTTCATCGAAATATTGTTCACCGCAAAGATTGAGTGGTTCCGCCGCGGGTTTTCGTTCTTCGTTAAAACTTTCGGGTGATGCGTACACCGCTTCAGTGTATGCCGCAGTATTTTCATGAGAATACTCGGCGGGTTTCGCTATTTTTTCGCTTTGTTGAAAGGTATCCGGTTCCAAAGGTGCGGTTTTTGAAAAGTCAATATCGGCTAAATCGTCCAAGCTGTAATTTTGCCGATCGATGTGCAGTTTATCGATTTCAGCCGTACTTATATCGGAAACGGTCGGTCTTTCCTCGCTAATGGCAACCGTTTCTACTGCGGAGCGGCTTCCTTGCATCAAATAATTAATAATGAGCAACAGCAGCGTACACAAAAAGAGAACAGCAAATACAAAAACGCAGTCGCGAATGCTGTTATAAAGGACGTCATCGGACACGGTTTTTAAAACTGCGGAAAAATTAAAAATGCGAACGTCGGCATTATTCGGATTTTTCACCGTAATGCTCATCGAATAGGGTTTTAACACAAAGGATGCGGAAGGCATTTCATAAGCGACGGTTGACACGTCTCCGGTTTTTGCATCCCAAGAAAAAATCGTTTTATTATCAGAATCGTTCAGCATCGCTTTGTCGATGTTGCCGCTTAACGCACAGAGTTCTTGAATCTTTTTCAAAAAGGGCTGCGCTGCAATATATTCTTTTTCGGAGTTGGCTGAAATAAAACGGGCAATGTATTTAAAATTTTTTTCCGCTGCAACCAAGTTTTCTTTTGAGTTATTATATATTTTTACCGCGAAAAGGATGAGTGTCCCCAATAATATTACGGAGCAAAAAAAAGCATACAGTCGAATAAAAACTCTATTCATAGCTTGCATTATATTTCAAAATTGTTTTTATAGCAAGGGCGTTGGAATAGTTTTTTTTCCGTTTTTTACAGTATGCGGCAAAGGGCAGGAGCGCGGTTTCCGCATCGGCTCTGTTTTCCCGCAAGTCGCGGATGAGCGTGCCGATAAAAGAAGCATAGTCGAATTGCGCAAAATGACGCGATTTCCAGCATTCGCCGTCAAAGCGGTAGTGTTCCGCTTCCCTCCGATAGTGCAGCAAAAGTTCGTTCGTGTAATTTATTTTTCCGTTTCCGTTTTGTTTTTGCACCGCAGTACGGAACATCAATGCACTGAAAAAAGTTTCGTCCGGAAAAAGTTTTGTACAAGCACGGGCGATTTGCTTTTCAAAGTAAGTACCGTTTGCGTACGCTTTTCCTCCGGTGTAACAAAAATCCAGTCCCGCCGTTTCGACAGTGCTAAACCCCAAACGGTGCGCAACATCAAGAGCGTATAAAGCGACAGTGCCGGAGCCGCTTTCCGCAAAAGGAAAAACTCCGAAACGGCTTGCGTACTGCACGAGTGGGTGATGTGAGGCGGTAAACATGAAGCGGTTTCCGTTTCGTCGGAAAATCCGCACGAGTGCGTTCAACGCACAAAGGTCAAAAACACCGATCGTGTGTTTTGTCTCTCTCGTAAAATGCTGCAGCGATACGAGCTGCGGATCAACGGAAAGAAAAAACTCCGCTTCAATGCCGTTT
This sequence comes from uncultured Treponema sp., assembly GCA_937923945.1. GTDB lineage: Bacteria > Spirochaetota > Spirochaetia > Treponematales > Treponemataceae > Treponema_B. Next base: position 3,596 of record CALDWC010000076.1, on the reverse strand, counting down.
TTCAGCAACGGCAAAAATGCCGTATCGCTTGCAAAAATCACAAACCGACTGCGGTTTTTTTTTATCCGTGAAATAGAATCCGTCAACGAAGGTCCCGCACCGCAAATGAGAGCGGTTTTTCTCCGATCCGTTTGCATTGGAGCCGGAAGCAGCGGCGGCAGCCTACTCGCCGTTTGTAAGTTACCGATAATATTTTTCATCCACACTTTACCGAAATGGGCTTGGGTAGCAAAGTCGGTTTGGACACTCTGCACCGCTGCAGAAATAATTGCATGAATCCGTGCAAGCTGTGCCGCGTAAAAATTTTCCCAAGGGCGCAAGGTAATCAAGCGTAAATCACCGTGCCGCACCGGTTGATACGCTGCAAAAAAAGCTGCGGTAAACGCAGGTTCAAAAACAGGCGGCAATATAAAAACACGCGGGTCGGCAAGTACGGCACTGACATCAAGGCTACATAAAAGAGATTTTAAACTTTCGGTAGTTATATCCGTAACGGCACATTTTTTTTCAGGAAAGTTTTTTAAAAAATATGCAATATGAATCGCCGCGCCGATTCCGCAAAATAAAATAAATTCATCGGCGGGTGAAAAAAGACTTGCGGTTTCCCGTTCGGGATTGTATTTTGAGTGAAGTGCATGTCCGTCTTTGAATACCGGAACCGGCTGCCCCGTTTTTGAAACAACCGCCGAAACGTAATCGTTATTAGCGGAGGCTTTCTGCAAACATTCGTATAACGATTTGTTTTTCGGTAAAATTGCCGCGAGGTTTTTTTCTAAAATATTCATCAGCGTCGGATTGTATCATAAGTACCAAAAAAAAACAATTTTTTCAAGGTGTAAAAATTGTTTTTTTAATTATTAAATATATAACATAGAGTCATTCATTGAAAAAACGAATTAAAAAAGTATCCGCACTTTATTTTTCATACTTTCCAAAAAATAGGTGAACCGTCGCAAACCCCAATTACGAAAGTTGATACTTTTCTCGCTGCTACTTATTTTGATGCATTAAGGAAACGCTGATTAATTCAACCAAGAATTAATCAGTACCCACGCATCTGTCAGCTAAAACCGGACGGTAAATTCCGTTCCTTCGCCGAATTGGCTAACGACGCTGACGTCCGCTTTTAAAAGAGCGACACTGTGTTTGACAATCGACAACCCTAAACCGGTACCGCCGACCGTTTTTGAGCGGCTTTTATCAACCCGATAAAAGCGCTCAAAAATTCGCGGCAGCTTGTCATACTCAATGCCGATTCCCGTATCCCGTACCGTGATGTATGCGTGCATCTTGAGCTGCGGCAGCGGCTTCGCTTCAACTGCCACGGGAATCATACCCACCGTCACAAAAATATGCCCGCCGTCACGATTGTACTTGATTGCGTTATCGACGAGGTTGTACACAATCGTGTGCACAATTTCCGGCACGGAAAAAACGGAATGCAGTTCACCGTTTTTGTTTTCCCGAATAAGCGTTATCGCCACGGCTCTTTTTTCCGCAATCGGCGTTAAACTGTCAATGACATTTTCGCATACGGCAAGCAAATCGGTATTTTGCCAGACCAGTTTTTTTTCTTCCGTTTCGAGTTCCGTTAAATTGATAATATCCTCAACGAGATTGTGCATGCGAAAACTTTCCGCAAAAATTTTTTCCGCAAACGGCACAACATCTTTTTTCTTTGCGATACCGCTTTTTAACAATTCGGCATAGCCCGAAATAGTTTGGAGCGGCGTTTTTAATTCGTGCGAAACATTTGCAGTAAAATCTTTACGAATCGTTTCAGCTCGTTTTAAATTTGCTTTATCCTTTTCAAGCTGGATTTTTTGTTCGGCGATTTTTTTTAAAAGCGGTTTTATTTCGGGATACTTGAGCATTGTTTCGTTATTTTGTAAATCGATGTTTTCAATATCAAGCGTATTAATCGGACGGACGATGTTTCTTGCCAAAAAAAGCGAAAGTAAAAATACGGCGCAAAGCACCATAACTAAAAAAATAATGATACTTTTTGTACTATGTAAAAAAAGCTGCAAAATTGTTTTTTGCTTAGTTGAAATCCGCAGGACACTTCCATTGGATAATTTTCTCGCAACGTAATAATATTTTTCTTTTAAAGTGTCCGAAATCCGATATGCCATTCCCGCTCCTTTTTTTATTGCATCCTGAATTTCAGGACGAGCAATGTGGTTTTGCATTTTATCGCTATCAAAACTATTTTCATAGAGAATTGTTCCATCGAACGAAATAAGCGTTACGCGTAAGTTTGAAAACTTTAAAACTTCGAGCTTCGGTAAAAAATTGTCATCAAAAGTGATTTCCCGTTCAATAAGGTCTAAATCGGTTTTTAAATTTTCATACAAAGCATGCTCAAAATTACCGTACAAAATACGAATGACAAAAAAGCTTGAAGCGATGAGAATCGAAACTGCGGTAATTAAAATTGCAAAAAAAATTTTATTTCTCATAGGTTCAATAAATTTCACTAAAGAATGAAAAACTACGAGGTAACATCCAGTTTGTAACCGACGCCGCGTACGGTTTTAATGTACGCTCCCGCCGACTTCAGTTTTGTTCGCAGCGTTCCGATATGCACATCGCAGGTTCTCGTCTCACCCATAAAATCAATGCCCCATACTTTTTCCAAAAGCTGCTCACGGGTAAAAACAATTCCGACATTTTCTGCGAGCAAACATAAAAGTTCAAACTCTTTGAGCGTCAACTCAATTCCGTCATCGCCGATTTTTACCACATGTTTTTTCTTGTCAATGAATACATCCGCAAACTGTAGCGTTGCATCGACTTGTTTTGCAGGCACGCTCCGGCGCAGCACCGCCTTGATATGCGAAACCATTTCCATCATGCCGAACGGCTTCACGAGATAATCATCCGCCCCAAAATCAAGCCCCGAAACTTTGTCAAACTCCGTCCCTTTTGCCGTTGTAATAATAACGGGAATATTCTTAAACACGGTGTGGTTCCGCAATTTTTTCAAAACCGAAATTCCGTCTTCTTCGGGAAGCATAATATCGAGTAAAATTAAATCGCACTCTTTATTTTTTAAACCGACCCAAAAATCACGCGGCGATGCAAACCCTTTCGCATTAAAATCAGCCGCTTTGAGCGTGTAACAGATCAACTCGCGAATCGCCTCGTCATCCTCAAGGCAATAAATCAATTTACTCATTTCGAGGAGATTATATCACAAATGCAAAAAAACGATAAGTATCAAAAAAGTTTTAATTTACCGTTTTTCCTTGTTTGTGTTTGCCGCCATTTCTTTCCGTAACTTGTAATTTTTGTCGTTATCAGTATAATCATCAGTATGACTTTATCGCAGCGCAATAATGTAATAAAATTTTCTCTGGCGCTTACTCTTTGTCTCATTGTTTTTGCACTGATCGCCGGAGTGTATTTACTGACAACCAAGAAAAGCAATCTCGATATGTATACTGAATTGTTACAACCGCGGTCAACATCTTTTTTTTTCAATCGACTCGTAAATGAAAGCATCAGTCTTTTTATCGTACAAAATATAGCCTATCCGGTTTACGGTTTTTTAATACTCATTTCAATATATTTTTTATTTGAAAAAACCTATG
>CALDWC010000075.1 GCA_937923945.1 uncultured Treponema sp. | reverse complement strand
TTGTACGTAAAATTTTTCAAAACTCGACGGGCATCTCTAAAAATCTAACCAAGTTCTTGAAAGATGCCCTCAATTCTCGATTGAGCTAATCAGTGCCTCCTCATGCTAAAATCTACGCCGTGATTGGAGAAGCATACATGAAAAAACTGAAAAGTATGCATGCCGTTTTGTTTACGGTGCTTTTGGTAACGGGAGTATGTATCGCCTGTACAAAGCAGCAAGAAAACGGTACCGCACAATCGGAAGAAACGGGCACTGCCGAAACCGCAATGTCCTCGACTATCTGAGCAATACAGTGTATCTTGCAGGCAAAGGACAAGCATATGCGGACAAGCAAAAACTTTTTAAAGGTCGTCCCGTAAAAATTGATTACGACAACAGCATTTATGAATACGAGTATGAGATGGCGGAGCCGATTACATTCGAAACAAACGGTACGGACGGAGTCTGTTACGGAACATCCTCGGAACCTAATTTTAATGGCTTGCCCACTTCGTTACGCAAACTTACACAATCGAAGCTTCGCTTTCGATCAATTCTCACTGGAGTTCGGGTAAATTCTCACTGACTTTTAGATGAATTCTCAGTGAGTTTTAAAAAATTCCCACTGTGTTTTCACCAAAAACTCACTGTCTTTTCGCTCAAAACATATTACGTTTTTAGGAGAAGCTCTTATGTGCTGTGTTTTTATCCTGTTTGTTTCTCAGCGAATTGGTGAATAAGTGTGAAGATGTATTGGGTAAAGTTTTAAAAGTCGCTCAATGAATAACTGTTTTGGGTGCATGCAGTAAATGAGAAAACTCAACGATTGGATGGCTAACCGCTTCTTTCGGTACAAAAAGATTTCTAATATTTTCAAAAACTAATTGATAACAAGAAGGATATATCTGGCTTTATAAATCTTGAAAATTCAAGTTATACTGATGAAGAGAAAAAAATCATTAATGATTTTTTAAAGTGGGGCAACCAAGAAAAGAACAAGGCTATATTTGATATTGCAAGTTATGCTCTTGAATTTTGTATGCTTACCAATAAAAATAGAAATTCCTCACTCTATTTGAAAAATCTTAAAAATAAAAGTTTTTATCTTGACACTAATATAATCTATAGGGCATTAGGCATAAATGGTGAAGATAGACAGAAGCGTTCTCAAACATTCCTAAAAAAATTTAATGATTCTGAAGAAAATATAATCATCTCTATATCCACAGAAAATGAATTTAAAGCGAGCATTAAAAAACATGCTAAAAATATAGAAATATATAATTCGCCAAGAATTGATCAAAAGCTTTTTCAAGAGTTTAATATTAAGCCTGATATATATAATTTTTATCATAAATGGCGCATAGGCAAGGTAAATGATAATATCAAGCTATTTATTGCCGATATAGACACCGCTTATGATGATTTTAAGAAAAAATTTAAAGTTCATGTGGACACACAAAAACCTTTTAACAATAACGATAAAACTGTAAAAGATATTCTAATGGACTATACATCAAGCATTTCGAGTTTCAAATTTAATGAAGGGAATAAAATCATTACCAATCCGGAAATCGATGCAGAAAATATATTATGGATCGAAAAAAAACGAAATAATCAAAACCAAAATATATTTGATACAAAATTTTTTTTTTATTTCAACAGATCAAAGTTTACGTCGTTGGGACTATCAACGAAAAGGTAAAACGCCAATTATTTTATTACCAAGTCAATGGATGACTATAATGCTTAGATACTTGAATCGGACTGAAGATGATTTTAAAAGTTTTGTAAGTTTTTTAAACCTCAAAAATAATGAGATTTTAATTAATAATGAAAAGTTTCAAGTTGTTTTAGCTGGAATAGCTGAAATGACAGAAAAGATAGAACGACAACGAGACATTTTGAATAAATTAGTTGAGAATAAATTTAATGATGTTATTTCACAAGATGATAATCCGGATGAACAGATTTTTGAAAAAACAAAAAAATATGCAAAATCAGTACTTGAAAGTAATATCGAGAATTTGAAAAAGAAAAATGAAAATCTGACTAACAATCAAAAAAAACTTAAAGATGAAAACCATGATTTAAAAGCAAAATTGCTTAAAAAAGAAGTTAAAGAAAAATTTAAAAAATGGCAAAAGCGATCTGTTTGGTTAATTTTACTGGGTATGTTGATAATCATTTTCACTGTTTTGCAATTTTTTTGGCAATCATCAAGATATAATTTACCATATCAGCTTGTAAAGCTAATTGATTGAATAGAATCTGAAACTTTAAAAAGCACATTAAGAAACTTGATGTATGCTCCATTACTTGGACTTGTCGCGATCATTAAAATCGTTTGGAATCGATTAATTTCCAAAGAAAGCAAAAACAAGAAAATGCAAGATATTGAAAAAGAATTAAATGATAATAACTATAGAAAATAGGAGCAGGCCTACATTGGACTCATAAATTTGGACAAACAAATTAAAATCATTATCACCGGTAACCGCCAAAATGTAGAACAAGGCAAAGATGCCCGCGGTACATTTTACAAAGTGTATTACAAGCAAGAAGAATAAGCATGCGATGAAGAATTAAGTCGAATGCTTTTTTGTCGTATTAGGTCTTGAACTTATAAACCTCCTCCTCCCCCTCATCCGAATACAATCTTCGACAGCGTCAGCCGGTACTGCGAACCGTTATGTTCATAGGAAATCGTTTCGCGGGCGTCATCTAAAATAATTGCATGTGGCTCTTTTAGTTTATGGGCGAGTGCAAAATATGAAACGATTTCAGCTAAGCCTTTTTCTACCGGAAATTTTTCAACGAGTTCCGCGAGAGAGAATTGTTTTTGTGATCCTAAAAATTTATTTTTATATTCGCTGATGTTATTTTTCAAAACGGTTTCATCGATAAAGAACTGATTAAATAAACCGCTTTGCATAATCAAGTCATGAGAGGCGGCTTCTTCAAAACTGTTAATCTCCGAAAAATTTTGTTTCAGTAATGGCAACGTAAATGTTCGCGCGTGCGGAAAGTTGAGCAGCGGCCTCGTTTCAATTTCAAGCGGCGGGTCAAGTGCAAATTCTTTTTCGGCACACTGAAATGCTTTTGCTTTTATCGACGCAAACAATTCGCCTAAAGCTTTTTTGTCGATAAGGTTTTGCGAATTGATGGCACGACTCAGCCGATGCGTCAGTGCGTGATTTGCATCAATAATTTTTCTTCCCGCCGTTTGCAAGTAGCGCTTTAGATGCAACAAAAACATATCGTTCCACTCGATGTTCGCATCTTGCACTTGCGAAATAATATTTTCAGTGAGCGTATTAATTTCGTTTTTACCCGCATCCGCAATTAAAAAATTCCAAAACGAATCAAAGCTTTGTCCTTGCGGCGTTTCTTTTATTTTTAAATTTGCCTCAAGCGCATAATCCAATAAGGCGCCGCGGCTTTCTTCCATTGATTGCTTTTTGTAAATATCATTCAAAATAACTTTAAAGTTTTCTTCAACTTGTCTGAAATCGGAAAGCAATTCCCGCGCCGACCGTGAAAGCTCCGTTAAGCGTTCCTGTATTTGTACCGGCGTGTACATTTGCGCCGTGTTCGTTTGCATAATGGTGTCAATGCGCTTTTGTAGTTCGGCTTTTTTCTTTTCGAGCTCTTCAATTTGCAATGCCGGATCTTGCGTTGTGTTTTCGGAAAGTTCTCTGAGCCGATGCAGAATATCTTTAAAGCGAGATTCCGTTCCGACAAAATTACTTGCATCCATATTATCAAGCCAAGTGAAAAGCCGCTCAACGCCGGCGCTTAATTCTACAATCGCTTCCTGACGTTCGTTATAATATTTTCGGATATAGCCTTTTTCATCGGAACACCAACGGTCAAGTAAAAAGTGCGCCTTTGTTTCAAAGCTTTGCGATGCAAATTGTATCTCCTCGTTCAGTTCCGTTTCATCTAAAAATTCATTGAGCGAAGAATCTTTTTCGTCTGATGCAAGTGCTTCCATCTGCAAAAAATCGGCAAGGAGCATTTCAAAACGATGTGCAAATAGAGTTTGCTGATGTTTTTCACGGAAAGTTTTGTACAAAAATGAAATTGTTTTTTCGGGATTGCGTGAACGCAAAAGCCGAATGCCGGAATCGTTTGCAATCATCTGTGCAATATAACTGCTGTCGTTGCTTTTCATAGGAGTTCCTCCAAGAAGGTTCTGAGTAATTCAATCGAGAATTAATCAGAACCAACTTTTAAAATCTATTGTTTCGCAAATATTCAAAATACTATATTTACTGAACATTGAGAAACAATTAAGGAACGTTATTAAATGGCGTCAAGCCTTTAATAAGCGTTCCTTAAGCTTTGTTTTTATGTAGCGTTGCGTTATGCGTTCCTGCTCCAATCGATTCGCTTCGGGATTTTGTTTTAAAAACAAAAAGAGTTCTTTTTCATCGTCGTTCAGTTCCAAACTTTCAATTGCACGCTTTGAAGTTTTTCCTTTTACGGCAAATTCAGAAAAGCTGCGGTAGCATTGCATATCCATACAAAAAGAAATTGTGTGCGGAAAAATTTTTCTGACATCGGATAATATTTCGAAGCCGTGTTCGTCAAGATCGCCGAAGTAGATTATTTTTTTTGTTGCTAAACTTTTATTCTGTTTTAAAATTCTTGCAGCATAACCGGAGCCGAAAATATATATGCTCTTCGGTACTTTTGGAAATGTCAAATATATCATTTTATTTTCAATAACAAAAATGTGTTCAATGTTTTGAAATTGTAATTGTGCAAAATCAGAAATCGGAATTCGTATATCATTCGTGAAAATTGTTTCACCGGCAAACGAAACCTGCAGTGTGGTATCAGATACGCGAAAGCGGATGAGCGCCGGTGATTTTTTTACCTGCCAAATAGTATAAACGTTTTTTTCATAAACGACCGGCTGCGGAATTTTTTTTATCAAGCAATACACGGAAAAGATCCGCTGCCAATTGCCTTCGATAAACTTTGTGTGTACATTGAGCGGAATTTCCCGTAAGAATAATTGCGAATGAGGATTTTGAACAAACCATTCCGCAGCGGAAAAAATATTTTTCCAATAGTCCGGCTCCTGTTCCGCTCGTACTGCCGAAAGATGTTTTAAACAAAAACTGCTTTGTATATCGGCACGATTTAAACGCAAACATTCATTTTTAATTTGTGCTACATTGGTTTTAAAAATACGAACTTCATTTTCTTTTTTTATAAAGCGGATAAAGTCCGTTTCGGTTTCAAAAAATATTTTTTTGACTTTTGTTTGCATTCCGTAGTGCTGCGTGTTCACTTGTTCCGTTTCAACCGTATACCCGAAACCGCGTGCTTGTTTTGAATTTTTATATAAGTCGTTTATTTCCGCTGAACTCGATTTAAAGTTGTCGATGAGGAAAGTTTTTGATGAAGGGATAAGAAGCGGAAATAGTGTTTTATCTGCTATGAGGCTTTTTAAATATGCGGTGAATTTATTTTCCGCTTTTCTTTTTATTTCATTACTCGTAATCATAGGCTTTTGCATCATCGTCAGCAGGTAAAATAGGATTTTTATTTTGAGCAAGCGCTTTACGATATTGATCGATCGTAATGTAAAGGAGCCTTGAAGTCTTATCAAGTTTTTCGCTAATATGTACGGATGAAACATAGTTTTCAACAATATTGATTTTATCCATCGGCGTTACCAAAATAAGTTGCAAACCGATTTCCTTAAAAAGTTCCATCGCATACGAAGAGTTGTCGGCATCAACTTTACTGAACACTTCGTCAATAATAACCAAGCGGAATGAACGAGGACTGTTATCGGTTAATCCGAATTGATACGCAAGTGCCGATGCTAAAATCGTGTACGTTAATTTTGCTTTTTCTCCTCCCGACAAACCCGCCGAATCATCGTAGGATTGTTTTTGCACATTGTCCGCACTGTAATATTCAATCGCATTAAAGACAAACCACTTTCGTACATCCAAAACTTTTTTGCGAACTGCGTCATCTCCTTTTAAGTAATTGATTAAACTTTCTATCTGTTTAAACTTTTCAAGCTCGGCATTTTGCTCGGCGGTAAAAACCGAAGCCATATCGGGAATGGCTGCTTTCAATCGTCCTTTAAAATCTTTTATCTGTTTATCATTCGTTTCTTTTTTTTCAAGCTTTAAATACGTCGGAGGATTTTTGCTGTACGGAATGCTCATTAAACTTTTATTTAATTCTTCAATACCGTTTACAATCAACTGCTTTCCGTCATCAAGGATTGATTTAAAATTATATATATCATTTTTAACATCATCGTTAAATTTTTCTTTAAACCTTTTTTCACATGCCGGTAAATTATCAAAAATTAATTTTTCATTAAATGTTTTAAAATCGGAAAGTGCATGTGCTTCAGGTAATAAATCACGGACATCAGAAGACCACGACGGAAATTTTTGTTTTAATGTATCATTCGGGTTCGTAAACTTTCTCATTGCTTCCCGCACTGAACTTTCCGTTTGTTTTACTTTTTTATCCGCCTTCAACTCTTTACTTTCAATTTGTTGTGAAAGGTTTTCTTTTATCCTTTCAAGTTTTTCCAAATAAGCATCATCGCTCGGAGGTATATTATTTTTTATCTTATACTGTGAAATAAATTCCGAAATTATTTTTTCATCAAGTGGCGGTTTATCTTCAGCTTGTTTTAAAAAGGTATTCTCTTTTTGTTTGAGTGTTTGCAATCGAGTATGTAAGTTTTCTTCATCTCGAATCAATTGATCGTGTGTTTTTTCTTTTTGTTCTTTTTCAAGCTTTGTGTTTTTCAGTTTAGTTTCCAGTTGATGCAATTCCGAATCGCTTGCAGAAAGTTTTTGCTTCGCTTCAAGATTTTCGTTAAGGAGCGTGCCGTATTTTTTTACATCAAGGCTGTCCCAATCGGAAACAAGTAAAAGGCTCGCAATAACGTGCAACTTTTCTAAACCGCTTTCACTTTTGTTTTTTAATTGTGCAAGTTCGCTTTCACGAGCCGCTATTTCCTTTTGCAAATTATGCATCACGGAAAAAAGCGCTTCGCGTTTTTTGCTATTGTCCCAACCTAAAACATAAAAGCGGCTTTCGATTTTTTTATTGCGGTCATCTTTTTCGTGACGATTTTTCACTTTTATTAAACCGCTTGAAGTAACTGCTTTATCGGCGCGCTGAAATTCCGATAAGTCATCGGTACAAAGATAATGGTAATTGTCCTGCAAGTACGCTTCAATCCAATCATGGAGCGGATGACTTTTATTAATCTGTAATTTTTTTAAAAGGGAATCGCCGTCGATCTTTTCGCTGAAGTTTTTAAGGTGCACTCGTTCATCGGTTTTAAAATAAACCACTCGCCCGCGTAAATTATTTTTTGCAACGAATTCATTAACCGCATGATAGAGATTCGGCGGAACTAAAATGCACAAGGCAAATTTATGTAAAACTTTTTCAATGGCCGCTTCCCATCTTGATTCGCTTTTCGCAACTTGCAACAGTTCCCCTGCAAAGATAAGTTCCTTTTCGGCACAGCCGATGCCGGCACAAATTATTTTACGTACTGCAATATTATCGGACGGAATGTTACTCGTTCGTGTGCGCAGTGAATCATATTCTTTTTTTATTTCATCATATCGTTCTTTTGCATCGTTATTTTGTATCTTTAATTTATCGCACTTTGTTTCTATCGCAACTCTTTCAGCCGTTATCGTTTTTTGCATTGCCGGTAGCGTTGCTACATTTTCCATAAACGCTTTTTCATTTGTAGGTAGCGTCAAAGAAATTTTTTCTGCGAGCTTTTCGTATTGATAGATATTTTGTTTACGCGTACCAAGGTCGCGCTCGTTTATTTTAATTTTGTACTCAAGGTCTTTTAATAATACCGCCGTTGAATTTTTATCTATTGCCGACTTAATTGCATCAAGTGCCGTCTCAATTTGTGCAAGTTCTTCTTTGATTGTTTTTATTTTATGCTGCGTTACGGAACGCCTTGCTTCAAGATTTTGAAAAATACTTTTTATTGCACTCAATGCAGTTTGAACATACCAGCACGGTAACATTTTTTTATCCGCCGTGATACTCGCGAGTTCTTTTTGCGCGTTTTCATATTCATTGCCCGCTTGCAAAATCTTTTTTAAATATTCAATTTGTGTTTTTGATTTTTCTATTTTGTTATAAATCTGCGAAAGCTCTCCGTAATGATTTACTAAATCGTTAAAACTTTTTTCCGTATCTTGCTCTTCAAACATGTAGCTGCGGATAAATTCATTTAAGTTACCGACTCCTTTTAAGCCAACCGTTTGTGAAAAAAGATATAAGGCGCGGTCGGAGCGAAGTCCGAACATTTGAGAAAACTTTTCCGCATAACTTGCAAAATTGTCGTCATAAATCAACGAGCCGAATTTTTCTTTGAGCGCTTTTTTCCAATTACTCTGCGGCGAAAATACACCGACCGCATTTTGAATTTCTTCAATCGTAAGCCGATTTTGCGTAATGGTGTAAACACGCTGCAAACTTCCTGCCGTTGAAAAATACCGCATCTGCATAAGGGTTATCGGATTTTGCCCGTCCGCAAAAGAAAACACAGCGAGTAAAACCGAAAAAGAATTTTCTTTTGCCCGCAAATATTCCGCGCGGCTTAAATATAAATCCTCGTCCCTTTTATTGCCGAATGCTCCCAGCACATAACTTTCTTCGCCGCGCTCTCGCTTTTTTTCGGCGCCTGATGACTGATTATAAAATCGTTGTCGCGGCGGCACCAGCAATGATAAGAAAGCGTCAACCAGCGTTGTTTTCCCGGAACCGTTTAAACCGGTGAGCAGTGCGGATTTTTTATCGCAGTTCATGGTGTAGACTTTTCCGTCAAATATTCCCCAATTAAACACTTGAAAAAAATCCAAATAAAAACCGCTTTTGTATATGTCGCCAAATAAACTTTCCTGCATTTTATTTTCACTCATGATCAAGACGCTTTTTGAACTCGCTTAAAAAATCAATATCAATGACGGCACGTAAAATTCGCCGCACTTCAAATTTTCGATCGATGGGAATATCCGTACTGCCGCTGTTTTCTTTGAGCTCTTTCAGAAAGCTCAGTTCCGCCGCCTGATTTAAATATTTTGTCAGCTCGCGATAGAGTTTTGTTTGGTCGGCTTTTTCTTTAAAGTATACTGAAAGCATTGAGCGTATTTCACTTTCGCTTAAAACCAAAATTGCCGAATCGTGTTGCGAGCTGTCAAACTTTTCAAGCTCTTCACGAAGCAGCACACAAAGGAGCGATAACTCGAACGACAGCGGATGACGGCGAATGAGTCTGATCGTTTCGCTGCCGGCATCCGTTTCATCGTTATCAATTTGTTTTAAAAACGCATAGCCGTCATTTTGATCGATAAACACCTGCACACCGATCGTTTCAAAGAAATCCGTAATTTCTCGAATGTTGTTACTGAGCATATTCCAACAAGGATCATCGTCGTACACAATGCCCTGTAAAAGTTTAATGCACGCATTTGCCCATGCTACTGCCATGCTTTGTATTCTATAATTTTTTCACAAAAAGATAAAGGGCGTATGGAAATAGGGATTGGAGCCGCTACAACAAGCTGCATCAAAACCATATCAATCGTAAAGTCCGTTTTTCCGTTTAATTTATCCTTATCAACAAGGACCGAGGTTAATTTTCGTCAAACAAATAAATAGCTCCGTTCACTTTAACCTTTTGGGAGGCACTGATTAATTCAATCGAGAATTAATCAGTGCCCACCTTTAAAATTTATTGTTTCGCAAATGTTCAGAATCTACCTTATTATACTGAACATTGAGAAACAATTAGGAAACGCTGTTAAACGGCGTCAAGCCTTTAATCAGCGTTTCCTTTGGATGGACGCATCGTAGTTCAGCCTTAATTTGAGTTTAATTTTTGTACCTTCTTAAAAGCTAGTTGCGGTTTTATCGTCGTCAGAACGTAACTTTTATATGATGACAATGGTTTTATCTTTGACAATGAATGATTAATCGTTCAATGGAGAATAATCGATATGAAAAATTTTCGTAAAATTTCACAAGTTTTTTTCGGTTTGATTTTTTTTGCCGTATCGCTCACCTTTATTTCTGCACGCTGCTCAAGCAGCGGTAATGCCCATACCTCAACGGTGTATGCGAGTTCGGGCGTAAACGGTAAAATTTCCGGCTCATCAATTTCTTTTTTGGAAAACCTCCAAAAAGCGAACCGAGAAGTATCGGAATTTGTTTTGCCTTCGGTGGTAACGATCACCGTCGTTGAAACAAAAAAAGTTCCGGTACCGGAGTTTAATTTTCCGTTTGACTTTTTCGGTTGGGGCAACGGCGGCGAAGATTCCGAGCGCGAATATAAATCGCAAGCACTCGGTTCGGGTTTTATTGTGCGAAAAAAAGGCTCCTCCTATTATGTTTTAACAAACCAGCATGTCGTTGGCAATGCAACGGATATTACCGTTGTTTTAAACAACAAAGAACATATCCCTGCAAAACTGGTCGGAACGGATTCCCGCAAAGATATTGCTATGGTTTCGTTTGAATACAAGGATGAATTGCCGGTTATTGCATTGGGCGACTCCGACACCGTACAAGTCGGAGATCCTGTTTTTGCGTTCGGTTCACCGATGGGCTTTGAATCATCCGTTACCAACGGTATTATCAGTGCGGTCGGACGTTCCGGCGGACCGGATAACCAAAACATCAACGACTTTTTGCAAACGGACACCGCAATCAATCAGGGAAATTCCGGAGGACCGCTGGTAAATATTTACGGTGAAGTTATCGGAATCAACAACTGGATTGCTTCCTCAAGTGGTGGCTCACAGGGCTTAGGTTTTTCAATACCGATCAACAATGTAAAACGCTCGATTGATGATTTTATTTCATACGGTCAGGCGAAGTACGGCTGGCTCGGCATTCAGTTAATTCAAAGCTCCGACGAATTGCTTGACAGTTTAGGCATCAAAGAAAAATCCGGCGCTTTGGCGGTGCAGCTTTTTATCGGTTCGCCGGCTCACAAAGGCGGTCTTTTACCGGGCGATTTTATTATTGAGCTGAACGGCAAAAAAGTAAAAAGCTATGACGGGCTTGTCCGCGATGTCGGCGATTTGCACGCCGGTGAAAAAGCAGTCTTTAAAGTTATCCGAAACGGAAAACAGCTTGAGCTTACGGTAAAAATTGAAGAGCGGAATGAAAAAATTGTTGCTGACTCATCAAAATTGTGGCCGGGCTTTTCACCGTACCCGATTACCGATAAAATTGCAAAAGAATTAAAACTTAAAAACAAAAACGGCGTTTTAGTCGCCGGGATGCAAACAAAAACACCGGCGGTTTCAATGGGCTTGAAAAACGGCGATATTATTAAAAAGATAAACGATACCGCAGTTGCAAACTTAAAAGAGTTTTATGCTGAGCTTTCAAAAGACAGCAAAGAAGTTTGGTTTGAAATTGAACGTGAAGGCGAAACCTTTTCGACTATCCGCTATAAGATAAAATAAACAGTAACAAAAAGTCCGCACTCAACGTGCGGATTTTTTTATGTAGCGAAAAATTAGGATATCTCGAAATAAAATTTTAGTGTGACATAAATTTTATCGCAAAGTAGATGGGGAGAACTTATTGCTTGGAAAACGTTAAAAATGCTATCGATTTTATAGGACGATGAGCTGCAATGTTTTAACTCGTGTATCTGAAAACACTGATTAATCGAATCGAGAATTGAGGGCAGCTTTCAAAAACTTGGGCTGGATTTTTAAAAGACTTCCTTCCAGTGCCCATCTTTAAAATCCATTGTTTTGAAAATACTCCAAAATTTATCCTGAACATTTAAAAACAATTAGGAAACGCTTGTTTAACGGTGTCAGACCTTTAATCAGCGTTTCCTTACGCTTAAAAGCACGGTTCACTTATTTTACTAAGTTAAGTCCTTCTTGTGGTACATAAAACTTTTCGCCGTTATACACGACAAGACTTTGCAGTTTTACTTCTTTTCCGTTT
Source organism: uncultured Treponema sp. (assembly GCA_937923945.1). GTDB lineage: Bacteria > Spirochaetota > Spirochaetia > Treponematales > Treponemataceae > Treponema_B. The sequence goes on along the minus strand of CALDWC010000075.1, from coordinate 16,701 downwards.
ACGAATGCGCGGTTTTTGTTTGCGGGAAACTTCACCGTTGTATTTTTCTTGCTCATAACTAAAACGAGGTTTTCCGTATCGCTCGTATCAATCTGCGCAGTTGCGCCTATTTTTTTTGCAGCGCTTGTCGCTTCGTTATAAAGCTCATCGGTAATTGCATTCAGGTCGAGACCAAAAACGCTCGCCATGTATTTTCCGATGTCGGCATTTTGTACCGAACCGCTGATCGGTTTCACTTTCCCGCTTGTATAGCAGTAGAGCGCAATATCGCCACCAACATGTCCGGTTGTCGTGTACCCGATGTGACTCCGTTTTGCAATCACATGACCAATTGCTTCCTGCATTCCTTCGGGGAGCATTTCACCGTTTTTGATGTAACTGATTTCATCGTTTGTAAGATCATTGATGCCGTAGACTTCGCTCATAACGGAGGCAATGTTTGTCATATTTTTATCAAGCATTGCCGCAGCACCGGCGCATGTTTTTTTCGCATTTTTGATGTAGCGGGTAAATTCATCGAGCGGTACTTTATCATAGCCTTTTGCAATTCCGTTTTCACCGAAAGTTAAACCGCCGGTGCCATGGTCGGCTGCAATCACAATAACCGTACCGGGATTTTTATCGGCAAACTTTTTTGCAACTGCAACGGCTTTGTCGAATGCGCGGATATCGGAAACGCAGCCGACCGGATCGTTCGCGTGATTTGCCCAGTCAATTTCGCTTCCTTCAACCATCAGGAAAAAGCCTTTTTTATTTTTGGAAAGCAGTGAAAGCGCTTTTTCGGTCATTTCCGCAAGGCTCGGTTCTTTTGCCGGATCGCGATCGATGTCATACGCCATTGCTTTTTCAGCAAACATTCCCCAGACCTTATCGCCTTTCGCTTTTTTTAATTCTGCAGTTGTCGTAACATACTCGTAACCTTCCACTTTCAAAACTTTAACCAAGTCTTCGCCGTCTTTTCTGTTTTGCAAATATCTCGAGCCTGCACCGAAAACAACATTCATGTTCTGATAGACTTGCTGCTCGGCAAGTACTTCGTAGGCATTCCGATTTGGATAATGCGACGAAAAATCGGCAGGGGTAGCATGCTGCACATTTGATGTACTGACAATACCGGTTGATTTTCCGATCTTTTTTGCACCTTCTAAAATAGTTGCAAGCGGCATATTTGCTTTTGCGCTATCAAAGGGAAGTGCGCCCGGCATATTTCCCGAAACTCCGGAATAGGTCGCAATGTACGGGCTCTGTGTTTTTACGCCGGTTGCCATTGCCGTTGCAGCAGGAGCCGAATCGGCAATCGGGGTGTTTGAATTGTTTGTTCGTACCAAGCCGGTTACCATACCGTCCATAACAAACTCATAATCATCTTCCATCCAACGCGCCATTGTCTGCGACTCAATGCTCATACCGTCAGGGATCATCATGATAACATTTTTTGCTTTGCCGTAATTCTGGGCAAAGATCATCGACACGGAAAACGCAATAAGTAAAAAACTTTCCGAAACTCTTTTTTTCATAGTAACTCCTTGAAAAGTTTGCTTCATTTTTCACGCAATCTTTTCTTTTGGAACTATAGCCATGTAAAGTAAAAAATATATGATACTTCAGTAAAAGTTTTGTAAATTTTTTTAAGCTATGATATTATTTGGTCTACTCTGACGGTTTTGTTCCGGGAGATTCGAGCAACAGTTTTTCGTTTTTTTGTAAAATCGGCAAACTAAAAATAAAAGTCGTCCCTTCATTCTTTTTTGAATTCACAAAAATATCGCCGCCGTGTTCTTTAATCACTTTGTAAGTCAGTGTCAGTCCAAGCCCCGTTCCCGTCGCCTTTGTCGTAAAATAAGGTTCAAAAATTTTATGGATATTTTCTTCGGAAATTCCGGTACCGGTGTCTTCAAATTTTATAAACAAAAAATTTTCTTTTTGGTACGTGGTAATAAAAAGTTTACCGCCGTTTGGCATAGCGTACTTTGCATTGGTAATCACATTGGTAAACGCTTGTCGTAAAAAACGTTCATCGCCCCAAATATTTTGCACCTGTTTATCCTGTGTTATTTTTACTTCAATATTTGCATTTTTAAAATCAGGCGCATAGAGTTGAATTACATTTTTTAAAAGCTCATTCACATCGACATTATCAAATGTAAATTTAATCGGACGAACGGCAAACAAAAAGTCAACAACGGTTTTATTTAAATTTTCTATTTCTTCGTTGATCACATTAATGTGTCTAAAAATTTTTTCATGTGTAGAATCATCCAACGACAATGCTTGGAGCTTTTTCATCAACAGCTGTATATGGATACTCATCGCTCCGAGCGGATTTTTAATTTCGTGCGCAATGCTTGCTGCTGCATTTGTTAAACTTGCTAAACTTTCCAAACGATGTCTTTTTATTTCCGCATGCTTTTCCTTGGTAACATCTTTTAATATAACAATATTTCCAATAATTTTTTTTTGGGATACCAGCGGTAAAATTGAAACTTCAACATATTTTATATTGATACCGGAATTAGTTAAAATAAATGTTTCATTTTTTGTTGTTTCTTCATTTTTAATTACATTTTTGATAAACTGCGAAATTTTTCTGCAGTCAATGCAATCCCACAATTCCGTTTCTTGGATATTTGTCAATCGCGTTCCTAAAATCCGTTCAGCGGAACGATTGGTTTTGACAATAAAATTATTTTTGTCGAGTAAAATTAAACCGTCATCGAGCGAATCCATCATCGCTTCAAAAAGCGAATACTCTTCACTAAACGTATGCAGAAGCGTGCGTAACTGCTCTTCGTTCATTCGATTGACGCGCTTCATTGAGCTTAAAAAAAATTCACGCATTACAGTGCGGTTATCTCCATCGCGATACTTTCCAAAATCGCTTGTTCGGAAAGGTTATAAATACTGTTTGCATTTTTCCACTTTAAAATAATATTCGATGTTTTATGTATATCCTCAATTTCAAACGCCGTAAAATTATTTTCCGTGTTCAATACAACCTGTAAAACCGCTACAATTTGCTCCAGCAAAATTTTGAACACCGCAGGATTTTTGCCCTTATCAAGCGAATTGATAATTTGCGAAATTGTTTTTACTTCATCGGTATTTTGTCGTTCGATAAAGTTTTTAATCGTACTCAGTTTTCTACAATCGGGCGCTGCATAATTACGGAATGTGCAATTCCAAAAGTCTAAAGCCGCCGCTTTAATGTGCTCGAAAGCGACCGGTAAAAATTTTTGAAAATACTGATTGAGAATTTTATCAGAATCAAGATGGTTCGGAAGTTCATCGTGAAAAACGCGGGTTACAATTTGCCGCTCCGTTTCCGCATCACGCGCTAAAAATGTATAGCGGCGGACACGGGAAAGAATTGTTTGCATAATCGCTGCCTGTCGCGTTGTTGTCAAAATAAAAAATGCATACTGCGGCGGCTCTTCTAAAATTTTTAAAAATGCAGCACGTGCGGACTCTTGCATCTTTTCCGCGTTTTCGATGATTAAAAATTTAAAGCGTCCTGTCGGTGCGAGCCGAATCCATGAAGTCGCTTTTCGGACTTGATTAACCGGAATTGTTTCATACATACACGTATTTTGAATTTTATCGGTAAGTTCAATAATTTTATCGACCGTGCTGCGCAGCTTATCGGTATTTTCTTTTTCCAGCATCGTTTGCACTTCATTCAAAAGTTGACTTGTGTCGTACACGAGCGGGCTTGCTTTTATAAAGCGGGTTTCATCCGAATCCCACAAACGCGGATCAAAGCGAATCAGTAATTTTTTTACCGCCCGCGAAAAAAGAAAATGACTTCCGGCGCTTTGTACTTTCAAAAAAGTTTCGGCACTTGCTTTAATTTCACTTGTTAAATCACGCGAACCTAAAATTAAAAAATCAACGTTACTCATTGCGCGCATTCCGATACAGGACTTGCAAGCACACGTCCATTCACCGTGCTGTTCGCATGACATAACGCGGGCAAGTTCCAGTGCTGTTGTCATCTTTGCAGAGTTTTCCGGTCCGGCAAATAAAATTGAATGCGGTACTTTTTGATTTTGAACATCTTCCAAAATATACGGAATGGCACTTTGATTGATAATATTTTCAAACATAGTTTATCTACTTTTAACTAAAATTATTGCGGCTCCCATAATAAAACGGGCAATATAACTTTCGCGTAAAAGATTATCGAAAGCATTAATTGGTAATTTTTCAAAGATAAAAATTACGATAAAAATAATCACGAACGCTTTAACAACTCCTAAAAAAAAACCGAGCGCTTTGTCAAAACTTGAGATAGTTGCACTTTTTAAAATACCCGAAACAAAAAGCTGAATAATTTTTACGATGAGGTAAGTAACCAAAAACAAAATTAAAAATGCAATAATCGGCTGAAAATTTTTTAAATCAAAAAACTGCAATAAAAAAATCGCCGCATCTTTATAAAATAAAATTGCAATTATAAACGAACCGACTAAACTTACCGTAGAAAAAACTTGGTCTAAAAATCCCCGTATCGTTGCACGAATAATCACAAAGGCGGAAACAACCATAAAAATAATATCGAGCACATTAAAATTACTCATTGTTTTCTCCTTTCAATACCATAACGATTGATTCCGCAATTTTTTGTGCGGCGGGTTCCGGCAATATCTTTTTCGTTGCGTCAATCATTGTTTGCCGTTTTGTTTCATCGTTTGAAATCAAAAGCAGCGTGTGCAAAAAATTTTCCGGCGTTACTTGTTCACCGTCGAGTACTTCCGCACAATGCGCCTTTGCAAAAAATTCCGCATTTTCAAGTTGATCACCGCGCGAGCTTCCCGCACTGAGCGGAATTAACAGGCTCGGCTTGTGCTGTGAAATAATTTCCCACAGTGAATTTGCTCCGGCGCGCGATACTACGAGGTCAGCTGCGGCGAGTAAGTGCGGCATTTCATTGCCGATAAAATCAAAAGGCTTATATGATGCCAACAGCTGCGGAGCTTTTTTTGCAAGTGCGGCTTCAATTTCCGTGTGCTGCGAAAAGTTCGCCGCACCCAATTGATGTACCACAAAAAAATTTTCACACAACAGCACAATATTTGCAAGAACTAAATCGTTAATTTGTTTTGCACCCAAACTTCCGCCGATAACCAATAAAATTTTTTTGTTTGCGTTTTCCGGTTCGGCGTACGGAAAACTTAAAAACGCTTTTCCGTATTCGGCGGAAGCCGTGTAAAATATTTTCCGCACCGGATTACCGGTATACACACATCGAGTGCGTATATCGGGCGGGAATTGTGAGATCGTATCGGTGTAGGATACAAAAATTTTTGTTGCAAACTTTGAGGTGATTTTTGTCGTCAACCCCGGTGAAAAATCCGATTCGTGCGTTATGATCGGAATACGCAGTATTTTTGCGGCAATGCACGGCGGTACGGCAACAAAACCGCCTTTGGAAAAAATTAAATCCGGTTTTAATTTACCGAGGAGCCTAAACGATTTTATAATGCCGCCAATTACTTTGAAAAAGTCCAGCACGTTTTGCAAACTGAAATAGCGGCGCAGTTTACCTGTTGGGATGCGGTAAAACGGAACCCCATAGCTTTCGACCAATTTTTGTTCATTTTCTTTTTTTGAACCGATCCACATCACTTCGATCGGCTCATGGTTTTCTTGGGCGAGCATATGTAGCTCTTCGATAACGGCAAGTCCCGGAAAAATATGCCCTGCCGTTCCGCCTCCGGTAAAAATAATTTTCATAACTTTTTAGTAGTGTATCAAAAAACGAACTTTACTTCAAGAAGAAAAAACGATGTGCACTAATAAAACTCCGCAGCACCATTGACTTTTTTTTTGTTTCCGGTACAGTACTGATATGGATGAAAAACTAATTGCATCGGTACGTGTATTTTCCGTGCTGCGGGCGGGCGCTAAACTCCCTGCTTACCAAACGGACGGGGCTGCAGGGGCGGATGTGTGTGCGCTTTTGTCCGAACCGGTGGTGTTGCAGCCGTTTCAGCGCGCGTTGATTCCGACCGGTATTTCCGTACAAATCCCTGCCGGGTATGAATTACAGCTTCGACCGCGTTCGGGACTTGCATTAAAGTACGGCATTACCGTGTTAAATACACCCGGCACGATTGACAGCGATTACCGCGGCGAACTTTCGGTTTTGCTTGTGAATTTCGGCGATGCTGCTTTTACGATAAAAAACGGAGAGCGGATTGCGCAAGTGGTTTTAGCCCGCGTTGCTCGTGCCGATTTTCAAATAACGGATGAGCTTGATGCAACGATTCGCGGAGCAGGCGGATACGGTTCAACCGGTATGATATAGGAAAGTGAAAATGAGAAAAAATCTTTTTTTATTTATATGGTTGTGTTCATCGATGCTTTTTGCCCAACCGAAACCAGATGCGCTGAAGTATTATTTTAACGGGCGCGATTTGGATGCAAAGGGGAGAACGGAAGATGCGGCAAAGTCGTACAATATTGCGATTAAAATATGTCTCGATGAGTTGGCGGTAACCCCGAATAATATGGATTCCTATGCAGTGTATACTTGGTCACTGTACCGGCTTAAAAAATACTCCGAAACGGTGAGCGTGTGCAAGCAGGCTTTGAACATCAGGGAAGATGCCCGCATTATTGAAACGATGGGGGAAGCGCTTTTTTATTTGAATCAGTTTGACGCATGTTTGGCACAAATGCAACGATATATTAATCTTGCACCGAATGATAACCGCGCGAGCGTTGCGTATTTTTTTGAGGCGGAAATTTATCGTTTGCGGAAACAGTATAACAAAGCGGAAATTGCTTACACCGCAGCGGTGCATTTTGAACCTTCGATGAGTTTGTGGTGGCTGCGGTTGGCAGCAATGCGTGAAGCGGTTGAAAATAAAGCCGGGGCGATTGAAGCGTATAATCGCGTACTGCGGCTTGTGCCGAATCAGGCGGATGCAGTTGCCGCGTTAAAGCGGCTGCAAAGCTGATGCAACGGAACGAATCCTATCCTGCCGTCGTCTTAAAAATTTCCAAATCCGGAGAGGGACATGCGATGGTACATTTCCTTGTGGATGACGGTGGCTCGTCAAAACTGATTCCGGCTTTTTTTTACGGACTACGCAAAAGCAAAAAAAATTACGGGCTGACACAATTTCAAAGCGGCACCTTGTGGGTGTACTACAATCCGGTTACCAAAACCTATAAAGTCATCGATTTTCATACAACGGCAGTGCGGGCGGGACTTTCCGAAAGTTTAATACGTCTGTGGTGTGCAGGACTTGCAAGTGAATTAACCTTGAAAATTCACGGCACGATTAGTTTTGTGTTGGTAGATGCTTTTTTCGACGGAATCGCCGTGTCAAGCGATGAGGCATGCCGGCTCGCAGTGTTGCGTTTTTTGTGGCGGGTACTCGTTTCGTCCGGGGTGGCGCCTTCGTTAGAATGCTGTTCTTCGTGTGAAAAAAAATTTACGGATGCGTCTAAAACGCTTTACGTTCACAGTCAAAACGGCGATGTTCTGTGCGATGAATGTGCGGGGAAGCCCGGAAGTGATTTTTTTCCGCTTTCCGGTGAATCTCGAAACTTTTTGACAAGTGTTATCACCGAGCCGCCGGGTATATCACGGAAAAAGAGACTTTCTCCGCCGTCGGAGCGGGAGCTTCGGGATTTTTTATTTTTTTCAATTCAACAGTTAGCCGGTGGCAAACTCAAAACGCTCGAAGCCGGAATTATTTAGCGAATGGCTTGGAATGAGGTAAGCAATGAGGGAAAAAAGATAAAAACTTTTTTTACTCCGACGCTATTTGTCGGAGAGGATGTGATATACTGAAACAGTAAAAATGGTGAGGTGGTATGATGTGTATGATGCCGATAAACGGAGTTGAAGTTCCTTTCAAATGTTTGAAATGCGGACATGAATTTAAAGCGAAAACAGGACTTTTTGAATCGACGCCCCGTTGTCCGAAGTGTAAAAGTAAAAACTGTATTATGCTCGTGGTTTTTTAAAAAACGATATTTTATAGCAAAGGAAAAGCAATGGAATTAAATACGGGTTTTTTTTCAAAGATTACTTAAGGAAACACTGATTAATTCAATCGCGAATTGAGGGCATCTCTAAAAACTTGGTTAGATTTTTAGAGATGCCCGTCGAGTTTTGAAAAATTTTACGTACAATTACATGAATTTTTCAAAACTCGCAATAGACTAAGGAAAGTCTCTAAAAACTGATGTTTTTAGAGACTATTTTTCAGTGCCCACCTTTAAAATTTATTGTTTCGCAAATGTTCAGAATCTACCTTATTATACTGAACATTGAGAAACAATTAGGAAACGCTGTTAAACGGCGTCAAGCCTTTAATCAGCGTTTCCTTAAAGATTAAGTTTTTAGGAGTGTATATGAGTGAAAATGACCGCAAAAGTTATGATCAAGACCGCGCCTGCAAGATGGCGGAAAATATGGGAAAGAATGCAAGCGCGGAAGATATACGGAACGTGAGCAAAAATTTAGGAAAAATGAAGCGCGGACCGCTGGTAAAAGTGTGGGATAAAATACAAGCATTGTGGGAAACATTTAAATCGCCCGATACACCGACGCATATCAAGGCACTGATTATCGGGGGGCTTATTTATGTGGTGAGTCCGCTTGACCTCATACCGGATGTGATTCCAGGTATTGGGCTGCTTGATGATCTTGGGGTTGTGGGAATGGTATTCAGCCAAGTTGTGAGATTAGGCGGCTATGTCGGAGTATCGTATGCGGTGATAAAAGTCGTGCAGCTCACAAAGGCAAAAATTCAAGAAGCCGTGCGGAAAAAAAACAAGGAAGCAACGAGTGCGAAGATTAAAACTATATTGAAAACAGGGGACTTTAATACGATAGATGTCGGTTTATATAATCGTGATAGTATAAAGATTGATGAAATGAAATTTGAAGCTGTCTCTCTCAGCGATGAAATTGAAGAGGGAATGGTCATTACAATTTGACGGCGGAGTGTAAAAGTTTATGGCAAAGTTTACGATTGAACACAAAAACAAGACGGATGACTATCAGGATATTGACGCTTTGAGTATTTCGATATACGAAGCCTATCTTGAAAAAAGGCAGAATCTTGCAGAAATAGAAAATATCAACTGCACATTCTATTATAATGTAAAGAATTGGTCGGAAGAGCGTGCATTTACGCACTGCTTGAATGAACGGGAAAAGAAAAGCAACAATACCGATATACAATGGTCGGTTTTTATTGCAATGGTTGATACTTTGGTAAAAAATAAAATTGAGCTATTAAAAGAGAAAAAAATAGCACTTGTATTAACGGCAGAACCACAACTCACAAAACCGATAAAAACGGAAAACAAGTCGCATGAGCAAGGACACCAAAGCCGCCAAAATGAAAATGTTCTCAATGTCGAGCCGGTGAAACCGCGCTATAAACTTTCGCAGTTGGTATTGCCGAACGCAACGATGTGGGAACTTCGCGAAGTACTCACACTGATACAAAGCCAAGATTTAATCTATAACAAATGGGGCTTTGCCGAAGTCGATCCGGTTGCCCGCACGGTTATCAATTTGTACGGACCGCCGGGAACGGGAAAAACAATGGCGGCACACGGAATTGCGAACGAATTAAACTTGCCGTTTTTACCTTTGAACTATTCGGATATTGAATCGAAGTTTGTCGGCGATGCACCGAAAAATTTAGTTGCGGCTTTCAAAAAGGCGAAGGAAACAAATTCGGTTTTATTCTTTGATGAGGCGGATTCATTTTTAGGAAAGCGAATCACCAGCGTATCATCGAGTTCCGATCAAGCAATCAATTCACTTCGCAGCCAAATGCTCATCTTGTTGGAAAGCTATGACATCATTACCATATTTGCTTCAAACCTAAAAGAGAATTATGACAAGGCGTTTGAAAGCAGAATATTAAAACATATCCGCTTTGAATTACCGGATGCGGATTTACGGATTAAAATTATTGATAAACATATTCCTGAAAAAGCACCTTTTGAAAAACCGCCATTACAGGATAGGTTTTGGCAAACACTGGGGAAATTTTCTGAAGGGCTTTCACCGCGACAATTAAAAAATCTTGTGCGGAACACGTTAGTAACTGCGGCCGCTTCGAATGCAGAAAAATTAACGCAAGACATGTTTATCGAAGTTTTTACACAAGATAAAAAAAGACGAGATGACGAGCATAAAAAGATGGAAGAAAAAAAAGAAAGTATGGAAAAAAGCATACAGCATAAACTGAAAAACAAAGATTACAAAGTTATAAAAAACCGGAGGAGTAAAAGATGAATATAGATGATGATGTACAAGATACACTTGAAACACTGGAAACGAAAATTTCTGAAAAAATTTCGGAGATGCTGAAAGAAATCGGCAAACTGGAATTAGGGAAAAAAATTCAAACCGCGTGGAACTATGAAAAAGAGGATGTCGATGTGCTCACTTTTGAAATGATTGTCAAATGGGCAAAAGAAAATATCAATCCTCAAAAGCATTCTGCAGCTTGCTTATTTAAAAGTAAAAGCGCTGAAGAATATCATTTGTTTTTTTGGGATAAAAACGGTAAGCCGCTTTTAGGCATGACGGAAAAGTATAAACTTTTTCACACAAATATGATTGATAAAACTTTAAAAGAGCAGCTTCAGGGGAAAGATCTTTTAATTTTGAAATAGGAGAAAAATATGGTGGAAGAACTATGGGATGACATTGTCCAAATGGCACTGGAAATTTGGGAGTTTATTAAAAAGATACTTCTTAAAATCGTAAATTTTTTTAATAACATTGTTTCGTTTTTTAAGGATCCTGCGATATTACATAAACTTGAAGAAGATAAAAATAATATCGCGGTGGTTATCAAGGATAATCTTGAAAATGGAAATTATCGAGTTATCAACTGTTTATATAACAAGGAAAGCGAAACGCTTGTCGATTGTGAAACTTCGGCACTCGGAATCGAAGCGTATGAGCTGGATGACGAAACGGCTGATAGGTTCGGCGATAAAGCCATGATCGTGCTTCACTAAAATCGGAGAAAACTATGCTTGCAGTTAAAATTATTATCGGTATTGCCGTTGTTGCGGTTTCAGCAATCGTTGTCGTTTACTATAATGTAAAGAAAGGTATACCATCAGTAAAGGTTGAAACACTGACTGCCGAGACGGTCATTGCGTTTTTTAAGCGCCCGAATGTTGTGACAAAATTACAGGAAAATAACAATTTGCTGCCCGTCGCTGTAAAAGATGCAAACAAAAAAGTTGTCGTCTTGTGCTGCTACAATTCCGAAACCGAAAAAATTGAAAGTGAATTTATGTCATACCGGTATAAAAATTTGGATGCCGATTTGGAAACACTTTTCGGTGATAAGGCAATGATCGTCCTTACATAGACAACTTCAAAAAGGGGTTTTTATGAAAAATAATCCGGATCCCGCAGATATTTTGATTATTGATCGAGGGCTTTATAAGCACTACGGCGTTTATATCGGCGATGGAAAAGTGATTCAATATGCGGGACAAACCGATGACTGGGATAGCGATATTTCCATTCACGAAACAACGCTCACCCGCTTTGCGGGCGGGCATGATTTTATCATCGGAACATTCAGCGAATCGTTTTGCAAAACGCATACAATTTTTTCACCGGAAGAAACGATCGCCCGCGCCCGCTCTCGTTTAGGTGAACGGGCTTACAATTTGATTACGAATAACTGTGAGCATTTTGCCCTTTGGTGTAAACTCGGAGTTTCCTACTCGCAACAAGTTGAAAATGCGTTTGCATTTTGTGACAGCATTAGCCCTTCCCTCAAAGATACGCTCAATGAAATTTACCATGAACTATTTGGCGGCAATGCAAGGTTACAAGCCTTGCCGAACGCTCCGGTAAAAAAAGTACCGTTTCTTAGCTTTGAAGAAGTACTGCGGTTTTTCAAGCAAGATGCGGTTGTACAAAAATTAAGCGAAAACAACGATATGCTTGCCGTCGTACTGAAAAAAGAGACGCGCATTATCCTTTGCCTGTATGATAAAGAAAAAAATACAACCGATAATAATTTTATCCAGTACGAACCGGAAAAACTTGATACGGCTTTGCAAGAACTTTTCGGTGATAAAAATATGATTATTCTGAAATAGACAATACTTTTGCGGCTGATTAATTCCTCAGCAAAACCGGTGTATTCGCGCTCTATTTTCATAAAATAAAACCGTAACTTCATCCCCTGATTTTGCCGATTATTAAAGAAAAGTGCAATCATTTATGGAATTTCGGCAAAATGTGCCGCCCGTAACAAAGCGCTTTTTTATTTGTTTATAAAATACGAGGGGACTCGTCCGCTACGAGGAGAAATTTGTGAAAAAACTTTTTTTGAGTCTGCTGCTTTTTTGTGTTTTGAGCTTTAGCCTTTTTGGAAATGCACTCCAACTCTATGAAGACGGAAAAAAACTTCAAATGCGGGGAGACTGGTACGGCGCAATTGAATGCTACAAAACCGCTTTGATTGAAAATCCGTCTTACAATCTGGTGTTTCAAGGATTGGCGGAATGCTTTTACGAATTGGATGAATACGATCAAGCCTTGGATTACGCCCAAAAAGCTTTGCGATATAAAACCAATTCAACGGAATTAAAAAATCTGCAAGGTTTTATTTTAATCGGCATGGGCGATTTAAACCAAGCGCAGGAATTATTCAACGAAGTTCTCCAAACGGCGCCGAACGACGTGGATGCCCGTTTCGGTTTAGCGGAAATCGAAGTCAGTTCCGGAAAGCTCATTACCGCAACCGAATTGTATAAAGCTGCCCTTGCACGGCAGGGCGAAAACCGGAAAGCGCTTTTGTCGCTCGCACTTCTGAGTTTTTCCGAAGGCGACAAAGCATCCGCGAAAAACTACATCCAGCAGGCGTTGAAGTATCACGGCGATAACGCGGACGTGCATTATTTTGCCGCTTATATGGACGCACTGGAAAATGACACCGAAACTGCGGAAGCTCGTTTGCGTGCCGCCTTGAAACTTTCGCCGGATATGGATAAAGCACAACGGCTTTTATCAACGGTGCTGTATGCGCAGGGACGGTACAGCGAAGCGATTAAACTCGCCGATGAGCGGTTAAGTTCAAACCGGAATTTGGCAGATGCGTGGTATTTAAAAACTTTGAGCAATTTAAAACAGGATAACTATAAAGCGGCTTTGCAGGCTGCGAAAGTCGGAGTTTCGATTGAACCGAACAATGAAATTATGCGCAGCCTTTTGGAAAACATTGCCATTAAAAACTTAAACTATGAAGACATCTATCGAAAGCAGCTCGCTGAATTTCATGAAAAAAAAGCCCGCACCTTTGCCAACCTCAACCATATTGTACCGGCAATTTACGAATATCGCCAAGCTTTGCGCGTGTATCCGTACAATACCGATGCACGCTTTGAGTACGCAAAGCTCCTCTTACGACAAGGTTACTATGAACGATATCTGGAACAGCTGCAATTTATTCAGTCGATCACAAAAAGTAATACAAAGGTCAACGATGCCGTTGAAGCATACGGAAAACTTCTTTCGTCATCGCTCCAAAGTACGTGGGGAATCAATCCGCTTTACTTATCGAAGCAGCATATTTCGATTGCGCTTTTTTATGAACAAAATTCGGCGAATGTTCTGCACCCCGAAGCGGAAAAAATTGCCACGAAAATGACCGCTGAAATTATTGAATACAACCGCCGTTTTAAAATCAACTACTACAACGATAGTCCGGTAACGTATGCGCAGGCGTTCAAAAAAGCCCGAACCGAGGAAAGCGATTATTTCGGCATCTTGCACCTCGATGAAACGCCGCGTGAAATCAAACTTGTTCTCGCGCTGTATGTGTCACGCACTGGTTCGCTTGCGAAAACCTTCACGGTGTTCCGTTCGGGTAATGACCGCTACGCAAACGCGCTGCTGCGCCTTTCCGATATGCTTAGCGCCTCGATGCCGTATACTGCAAAAATCATCAAGCGGAATATGAGTAATCTTTTAATCGACTTGGGAAAGAATGACGGCAATTTTGAAAATATGGAATTTGTCATTATTGAAGACGGCACTTTAAACTTTGCAAAAGACGGCATCGGAATTATCTACGATGAAGCATCCGTGTTGGGGACTTTTGTACCCGCTCGCTCCGAAGAAGACTTAACGGCGGGAACATTCCGACGTGCCGGTTTTTACGATCGGGTTAACGAAAAAGATTGGTGCATCGCCGTCACCAACGACGAATCCAAAGAACAAGCCGATTTTATCAATCTCAATAATCAGCAGCCGATTTTGTTACAGCAGCTAAAAGAAATTAGAAAGAGCCAATAGTAAACGCTGATTAAAGGCTTGACGCCGTTTAACATTGCTTCCTTAAAAAGAGCCGCTGCATAGTACTTAATCGTGTCTCGGTATAGTCTAGCGTATATCCTGTATTGCGCTCGTAATGTGTCCGGTACTATGTTGGTACGGTATCCTGTAATACGATATGAATGGAGTTAACGTTTAGTGTATAGTAAAAGAGAAATCTAGCCTATATTTCTATAGAAATATAGGCTAGATTCTTGGAGAAACATAGGCTATGTTTCAGATACGATACAAGGGGCAGCTTATTCCGTGCAGGACAAAGCTGCAAGGCTTTGATGTTCACTCATTCGCTGAATTTTAAGGAACATTTGCGAAACAACGATTTTAAAGTGGGCATTGAAAAGTAGTCTTTTAAAAACATCAGTTTTTAGAGATGCCCTCATTATCGAATGGATTAATCGGTGCCTTTCTAAGTATTCTTTATCTTTTTGCTTCATTGAAAAAGCCTCTTCAATTATAACTCTAGTCCAAAATTTTCATTGTATATACATGCTTGAGCAACCTTTTGAAAATTTTTTTATGTATATTGATCAAACCTACATCTCAAAACCTTAACAAAAATTAAGTTAATTGTTTTTTTATTAAACCGTAGTTTAAAGTAAGGAGTATAAAATGTTTGATTATAACAAGTTTTATGAGTCGTATGTAGCAGCCAACAAAAATGAAAAGGTTGCTTTGTTAGAACAGTTGAAAGTGGTGTTGTTTTTTCGTTATGATGAAGTGTATGCGTTTGATGCACAGACGAAGACTGAGTTTTTAAGTGTGTTTTTTGTGCAGCTGGAGCTGATTATTGCACGTTATCAACCCGGTCTAATCGGTTTTGCTCAGTATTTTTCACAAAATTTTGCGGCAGCGTTTGAAAGCTTTTGTGCCGGGCAAAAATATGAAAAAACCTCTCATTCTAAAAACAGCATGTTTTTGGTATAAGTATTCGGATTGATTATTGCCGATGCACAAAATCGGAGCATCTTACAAAAGCTTGCCATGATATTTTTGCAAGATGCTTTATTTATAATTACAATTTTTCGATTTCTTCAAGAGAAAGTCCGGTCATCAAAGCTATTTCTGAGATCGATGATGTTGCTTCATCAATTTTGCCGTTTTTAGCTTGGTTTGATACGCACCCTGCTGAAGCCCGCGAGCTTCACCAAGAGCAATGCCTCCTTGTTTACCTTTTTCTATGCCTTCAGCGATCGCTTCTTCCCGTTGAACCGATATATCCGTTTCATAATCATAGAGAAACATATTTTTACCTCATTGGTTTTTCGTTCCCAATATTCTTTCAAGATACCGGATTTGATACATTCGGTTATCGCTGTGTCAAAACCGTGTTCCGTATCCCGTTTATGTTTTCCCGCACTTTTTGAACAAACAAACTATACTCCTTTAGGCTTCGCAGTGTTTTAAAAGCTCACTGTTTACATCCGCATTGATAGTGATAACTTTTACTTTGAGTTCAAGCGAAATCTCCGAACGTTTTTCTAAAAACGCATTCGAAAGTTTCAACTCGGCTGTTTTGGGATATGGATCTGAACCGTTGTAAAAGACAAAAAATTCCGGTGAGGAATCTTCTGTAGTTTTAGCGAATATCGTGCGCGCGGCTCTTGAATTTGCTCGTAAATGCGAGCGATATATTCAAGAAATCGCATGGGTGTGTTTTCATTGAGAGTAGGCTGATGTTCGACCAGCACGATAATTTTATTGTCTACAAGGCAGGAAACATCGTTGATAGGATCGGTATAAACGGTGTTTCAAGGCGGAGATTTTTATAAGTTCAGTATCAGCTAAGTTTTCATCAAAGAGCGCGTTGTACAGTGACAAGGAAATTTTCTTTTGCGTATTTATCTTTGCTGAACAAATCGACAAAAACGCTGTCGTTGTAACGGCGATTGTACTTTTGTTTTGCCATCGATTTTTATAATAAATATAATGTGAAAAATTTTTTTTAATATCGTTTATGGGAAAAAAGATTAAAAAAGTTTGATCTGTCGCCATTTCCGTTATCCGGTCGGTACGGATAACGGCGTAAAATAATCGTCAGGTTTTATCGGCATTTAAAATCCACCAAGCCGATAAAACCTGATCTCTGCCGTTGGAGAAGCAGCTAAAAGCTGATGTTTGGAGAGACTTCCTAAAATTATATTCATAATTTTACATGGCGGTGGTTCTCGCGATTCGCATCGTTGGTTGGCCCCATAAAAAACTCAAACAACATAACGCATATTGCCGCCTTGAGATAATATGCAAGAACCGCTATTTGAAGAATTTATTACCGATGACGGATTTTCGCCGACTGCAACGCTTGGAGAAATTAAAGTGAAAGGCATGCAATTTTCAACGATGATTTG
>CALDWC010000074.1 GCA_937923945.1 uncultured Treponema sp. | reverse complement strand
CACTTCGTTGCGAACGTGCGAAAAATCATCGCCTTCGCAAATTGACATTTGCTCAGCCGATGATTTCAAATGGACGTTTAACATCGCCGCTAAAATAGCGCGGCTTGTTAAACGGTCGACTTTTGCTACCGCAAAAGATCGCATTTTTATAGTGCCGTTTCTCGGTTCTCGAAACGGCGTAAATTCAGCTTATTCGTGTGCTGAAGCACGCTCAACGCTGAATTTTAAGGGACATTTAATACCGACTTTTTTTCTCGTTTTATTTTTGACAAAAAAGGGGTCGGAATTATTTTGGTGTATTTATGGAAAGAGATTCCTTTTGTTGCTTTAACAACGCACTCGGTACTGGCGAATCTTGATAGTGAGCTCGGCATAACGGCACAGAATCTCGGCGCAAGTTATTTTCAAACGCTTATCCATGTCCTGCTGCCTCTTGCTGCTCCCAATATTTTTTCGAGCTTTGTGACTATTTTTGCATATTCATTCGGAGGATATGAAGTGCCGCAGCTTATCGGTGCAACTGTACCGAAAGCATTGCCGGTTCAAGCTTTTATCGAATACACGAATCCGCTTTTGGAAAATCGTCCCTATGCCATGGCGTACAGTATGTTGAATTTAGTTTTTTGTTTATCGCTTCTGCTGTTGTTTTATGCGATCTACAAAATATTATTCCGCAAGGTGAATATAAAATGAAAAATCGATTTTCTAAAATCATTGTCGGCATATTTTTTTTCTGTATTCTCTTTCCGCTCGTACTCATTTTTATATTAAGCTTTGCAAAAAATTGGCGCTGGCCTTTGCTGTTTCCTAAAAATTTCGGACTGCGAAGCTGGAAATATTTTTTTGACGTTAAAACAAAAAGCCTTATTGCACTCGGAAACTCTTGTGTTATTTCACTTGCCGTAACGATTTTAACTTTTGCGATTACAATGCCGGCGGCAAAAGCAGCTGCATTTTATCAGTTTAAATTGAAGCGTTTTTTTGAGCTTCTGTTTTTTTTACCGCTGGTGATTCCGCCGGTTACGCTTGCTATGGGCTTGCATATCGAATTTATAAAGTTAAATTTGGCAAATAATTTTTTTGGCGTGATTCTTATCAATATATTTCCCTGCATACCTTATTCGTTTTTTATTTTGAAATCAGGTTTTGCACTCATGGGTGAAACGATTGAACTGCAAGCGAAAACGCTCGGTGCAAATCCGTTCCAAGTTTTATACACGGTAACTTTGCCGCTCTTATTGCCGTCAATAATTACTGCTGAAGTCATGCTGTTTATTATTTCATTCAGTCAATATTTTTTAAGCTTTTGTATCGGAGGCGGAAGAGTTTTAACTTTTCCGATTTTGATGGTTCCGTTTATTCAAAGCGGAGATCGCATGCTCGGCTGTACTTTCAGTGTCGTGTTTATCATAGTGCTATTTTTAATTATGCATATCAGTGAAAAATTAATTGCACGATTATATAAAAAAAGATTTGGAGCAGTTGATGCTTGAATTACAAAATATTACAAAAACATATAATGGTATAACCGTTATTGAAAATCTTGACTTGACGGTTGACAATAATGAGTTGACTGTATTGCTGGGAGCTTCCGGCTGCGGTAAAAGTACTTTGCTCAAAATTATTTCGGGGATTGTGTCACCGGATAGCGGAACTGTTTTTCTTGACGGAGAAAATATTTTAGATCGTCCGATTCACAAACGAGATACGGTTGTCATGTTTCAAGAGCATCAGTTATTTCCGCACATGAATGTGTTTGATAATGTTGCCTTTGCTCTGAAAATGCGAAAAACAAAAAAAGCGGTGATTGAACAGCGGGTGCACGAATTATTAAAAATGGTAAAATTAGAAGACTATGCGAAAAAATTTCCCGCAGAAATTTCAGGCGGACAAAAACAACGCGTTGCAATTATCAGAGCACTTGCCGTGCTGCCGAAAATACTTTTGCTTGACGAGCCTTTTGCAAACCTCGATATACGGTTGCGAAAAGAAATGCAAGCGCTTTTAAAGGAAATACAGCGTAGCACAAAAGTCACAAGTTTGATGGTCACCCACGATAAAGACGAAGCTTTTTTTCTCGCAGACCGTCTCGCAGTGATGATGGACAAAACGATAAAACAAATTGACACACCGGAAAAAATATATACCGCTCCGACCAATGCGCAGATCGCAAACTTTTTCGGCAATACTCCATACATACAGGGCAAAATTAAAAACGGATTTTTTTCAAGCGGTATTTTTGATTTTAAATTAGCGGAAGAACATACGGATAGCGATATCATTTTTTTATTGCTGCGCCCTGAAAATATTGTTTTCGACAATGGCGGAATTCCGTTCACTATCACAAAAAAAGAATTTTACGGGGATCGAACAGTATATGAATTAATTTATGCACACACGAGAATTCAAAGTTGTCGTCTTGAAAATACACATCATTGTGGTGACATTGTCCGTGTCAGTTTTAAAAATACAAGACCGATTTTTTTTAAGGAGAAATTATGAAAACCGTTATTGTAGATTTTGATAATAGCTTTACACTTGAAGGTCATGACATTGATGACATTATTGCGCTGCTTTATCTTTTGTCATGTGAGCATATTACCGTGCCCTTCGTTTGTACCACATTTGGAAACTCGACCGTTGCGAATGTAAATCGCTGCACGGAAAATTTTTTTCATCGTGCCGGTATTGATTTGCCGATATTTTCCGGAAATGAGCTTATGCTGCACAGCGACAAGAATGAAGGAATTGAATCTGCAAAGACAAACAAAGCTGCCGCCGCAATGATTGCATACATTGAGCGGCATCCGAACAATGTTGAATTGCTGGCATTGGGTTCACTCCGTAATTTTGCCGATGCGTTTTTGTGCGCACCGCAGACGATGCAAAAAATAAAAGGCTTTACTGCAATGGGCGGTACAACGGCACCGCTGATATTTAACAAAACTGAAATGGCGGAGTTAAACTTTTCGATTGATGCGGCGGCTTCGGAACTTGTGCTGAAAAATTTTCCGCATCCGAATATTATTACCGGAAATAACTGTATTGAACATTGCTACACTATCGATGATTTTGATTCCTGCCCAAAAACGAAAATCATGAGCATGCTCCGCGAACCGATTATTCGTTGGTTGCAATTCTTTGAAAAGAAGTTTCATTTTTCGGGAAATGTACTTTGGGATCTGATTGCCGCAATGTATGTTGCCGACCCTGACCGCTTTATCAACACAACCGATACTTTTGAACTTTCATTTGAACAGGTTAAATCAGGGCAGCTCATACAAGCAAGTTCCGCTACGCGATTAAATCTTCCGAGACTTAAAAGTAACGAAAATTTTTACCCGGAAGTATTTCAAAAAATAAGTATGGTTTGTGAAAACTCTCTAAAACTCTAAAGATTAAGGCAAACGTGATTTTCAAAAACTTTTTATTAAATTAAAAAAACTGTATTGTAAAAACTTTTTTTTAAAAGTATAATGTTAAGGAGGTACTGATTAATTCAATCGAGAATTAATCAGTGCCCACCTTTAAAATCT
>CALDWC010000073.1 GCA_937923945.1 uncultured Treponema sp. | reverse complement strand
ATTGCCTCATTCGGTAAAAAGATATGTGCATCTCACACGATTTTTACCGCATTTCCTCCAAATATTTACCAAATAATTAAAATTATTTACCAAATATTTTAAAATATTTGCCGAGAAATTTTAAAAATTTACCAAACTTTTGGAGGCACTGATTAATTCAATCAGGAATTGAGGGCATCTTTCAAAACCTCGGGTTAGATTTTTAGAGACAACTTTTCAGTGCCACCTTTAAAAACTTTGCTTTCTGCAAAAAACTTTACTTTGTAAAATTTGCCGGTAAACGGCGTCAAGCCTTTAATCAGCGTTTCATTATAGTTGATAAGATACAAAAAACAATTTATGGCTGGTTTTTTGGTATGACTTATTTCCTTGTATTTTTATGAAACTTTTTGTACACTTAATCTGTCTAATAAGCCCGGTAGACTAGAAAGACTGCCTTTTTAGAAAGATTTTTACAGAGAAAGAGGTGTTTTGTGCAAACAAAAAAAGAATTAGGCGTATACACATTTCAAGCCGTTGTACAGAATTCACAAAAGCGTTTCGCAGAACGTGCATGTTGCGGTTTTCCCGATGAAAAGCCGTTAACGTATACGCAGGTTTGTCAAAAAATCACTGAAATACAAGGACTTTTGCATGATGCGGGCATTGAACGCGGTGCAAAAGTCGGAATTTATGCTCGGAATTCGCCGAATTGGATTATCTGCTATTTGGCACTTGTAACGTACGGTGCCGTTGCCGTTCCGCTTTTGCCGGATTTTAATGCGGAGGAAGTAAAAAACGCGTTGGAACACGCGGAAGCGGTCGGTTTGTTTGTCGGCAAAAACAGCTTGAGTAAAGTGCCGGATAGTATTGAAACCGTTATTCAGCTAGAGGATTTTTCCGTTATCCGTTCAAAGATAGCGCTTCCGGAAAATTATTCGCCGGAGCATTCTTCGTTTGAAAACACCTATATCGCATCCGAAGACGATGTTTCAACGATTATTTATACGTCGGGTACAACGGGGCGCTCAAAAGGGGTGGTGCTCACCAATCGCAATTTAGTTTCCAATGCGGTTGCCGGTCAATACTGTTACCGCGTTTATAAGTACGATGTTACATTATCGGTTTTACCGCTCGCGCATGTGTACGAATTTACGGTCGGTTTTATGATGATGTTTATGAACGGTGCCCGCATTGTGTACCTTCCGGGACCGCCCATTCCCCGAATTTTAATGCCGACCCTAAAACTCGTGCGCCCGAATATTATGCTGGCGGTGCCGCTCATTATAGAAAAAATTTATAAAAGCCAAGTCGTGCCGGCATTGAATAAAACGCCGTTACGAAAAAAGTTATTAAATATACGACTGTTCAACAAAATATTTTCGATGATCGCCGGCTCAAAAATAAAAAAAGCGCTCGGCGGGCGTATTCAATTTTTTGGGCTGGGCGGTTCAAAGCTGGATACGGAAATTGAAACCTTTTTGAAAAGGGCTCGGTTTCCCTATGCAATCGGTTACGGTTTAACGGAAACGTCCCCGCTTTTGGCTTTTTCAAATCCGAAAACGACAAAGCCCGGCTCAATCGGTTTTCCTGTTCCGGGAATTGATTTGAAGATTATAAATCAAAACGATGAGGGCGTCGGTGAATTGGTCGTCAAAGGTGAAAATGTAATGCAAGGGTATTATAAAGCCCCCGAATTGACGGCTGATTCTTTTACTGAAGACGGCTATTTTCGCACCGGTGATTTATTTTCCCAAGACAAAAACGGTCGACTTTCGATACGCGGTCGTTTAAAAAGTATGATTTTGGATGCAAGCGGTGAAAACATTTACCCGGAAGACATCGAGTTTGTTTTAAACCAGCATGAAACGGTCAGTGAATCGCTTGTTGTGGAAGGCGAAAACTCATCGCTCATCGCGATTATAAAACTCAACGAAGAAAAACTCAAAAAATTTGAAGCCGAAGAAAAAGCGCGGCTCGAAAATCAAACTATCAAAGAAAAAATCGACACGGCAATTGACACTGTCAGTGAAAATTTTTCTTCGACGCGTGATCGACTTTTGGGCGAAATTAAGCTTTTTGTAAACTCCCGCGTGAATACTCGTTCAAAAATCCAAAACATCGAAGTGATCGATGAGTTTGAAAAAACGGCAAGCGGAAAAATTAAACGCTACCTCTACGGATTTTTCGGAAAAAATAAAAAAGGCCGCGAGGAAAAATAAACGCGCATGTGCCGTTTTTTAATCGGCGAATGTAGTATCTTTTTCGGTTGAAAAATATTCTACTCAGGAGTATAATTACCGATATGGAATTAAAATTTATGCCAAGTTCCGTTGATCAGAAGATTTCGGCTCTAGAAAAAGAGCAGAAAGTTATTCAAGAAACACTGAGGGCGTCAAGCATTGCATTCGGAACAAAGCTTTTAAATGATGCCTCCGCGGGAACTGCACGACAGTTCGTTACCGAAGAGCTTTTGACTTCGTGGATGAAAGATGTACAGGAACGGAAAAACTGTACGGATACTATTTTAAACATTAAGAATATCCTCGAACGGCAAGAACAACTCAAAACCTTGATTGCCGAAGCAAACAAAATGATTGCCTCAAAAGATAAAGAAATTCAAAAACTCAAAGATTCGTTTGCACTTTCCGCTTATCAAAATCATCGGGACGAGTTTGCCGATGCTCTTGAGCGGATTCCGGAAATTTCACAACTTGAAGAACAAATTGAACATGAAAAAAATAAAATTGAGACGCTTTCAACGGAAACCGCCGAAAAGACGGGCTTTTTTGATAAAATAATGCCGGGAGTAAAAACAATGTTTTCGAAAAACAAAGTAAATTCGGCTGAAAATAAACTTAAAAAAGTCGTGCAGCAACAATCGGGGGCGCTTTTTTCCGATGCGGATTTTGAAAATTTATATACAATGACGGAAGAATTACCGACCGATTTGTGTGATATTATTGCAAACTTAAAGATGGCAACGGAAACGCGCCTTTCCGCTTCCTCAAAAATTTCCGAGCTTGAAGCGGAAACAAAAGCAAATAATGAAAAATTAAGTTCACTGGATGCATTATCGGATTCAAAAAAGAAAATCGCTTCGTTGATGGAAAAAATAAAGGGGCTTGACGCAAAAATTGAAAACACCGCTTTTTTCAGCTGTGAAAAGTATGTCAACAATTTTTTTGATAATGACGGTGAAACGGTTTCGTCGGACGACGGAGAAAATCCGTACGAAAATCAGGTCAACAATATCGGTGCATTACGTCGTAAATGTTTTAATGCGGACATTGCAATCGGAATCGCAAAATGCGAAAATGAAATCGATATGCTCAATGGAAAAATTTCCTTTAACACGAACCGAATTGAACGTAACAAAAAGCAAGTGGAAAATTTAACGAATGAAATTACCGCGGACGAAGCGACAAACGCAGATTTGCAGCTTTCACTTTCCGACTTTACCGCAAAAGTAGATTCTTTAAAATCGCAGTTAAAAACGGAGTAGGAGCAGAGAACTGTAACCCGGTATCCTCTCGATTTGTTAAAAAAATGAAATGAAAAAGATTTTTTCCGTAATTTTTATCGCTTGCTTTTTTATCACGGCAGTTTTTTCCGAGCAAATACAATTCGGAACATACGGTGTGATGATTGATTTACCGGAGGGCTTTCAACTCACCGATTCCAATTGGAAAGATCGGTATTTATTTAAGTCTGAAATACTTCCCTGTGAGCTTCAAGTTTCTTTTGATGCAAAAAAACGTTTTTCCAATACGCTGCAAGCGGTGAACAATATTACAGCGCAACTGCATGCAAGCAAAAAAGACGCTGAGTTTTTGTGGTGTGAAAAGCAGGGGCGGTTTTCAACGATTGATTTTCAGCTCAGTGAAGCATACCGTGGTTGGGTTTTGGTTTTGGAGTTGCCGAACGGATGGCTTACGATAACCGCTTATTCCAAAAAAACGGATGCGGCTTTGTGTGAATCGATGCTGATTTCCGCCCTTGATGGAGTTTTTACTTCGCAAGGGTCGTTCTATGTGCCGGGACCGGTTACTGCTTGTTTATATCCGCGTACGGCACCGGTTAAACAAACGGTTACATTTGACGGCAGTACGTTACAGTTTTTTGCCGACCGCAATGACGGTGATGCGAATAAAAGCGTGGTCGATCGTGAGTTTGAACTTTTAACGCACTATCTGCGGACGAACTATGCAATTACCGCGTGGCAGCGCTACTACCGCTGTATTTTCCGTGATGCGTGGAAACGGCTTCAGTCTTTTTCGTTTGAAGTAAAAAATGATTTGTCGGGTAAAAAACTGCTCGCGGATAAAGCGTCAACCGTAAAAAAAGTGCTGGAGTTTGTGCAGAATTTTACCTATGTTCGAGATCCCGATGGTGCTGATTTTGTCGATCTTGTAACGGCGGCTTCACAACGGCTTGGCGACTGCGATACGAGATCGTTGCTGATGAATATAATTTTAGCCCAGCTCGGAATACACAGCGTAACATTTATCTCGCCGGAATTCAGTCACGCAATTTGCGGCGTCGCTGTTACCGGAAAAGGCGCGCGCTTGGTTTCAAACCGAATCAGTTATCTCGTTGCGGAAACGACGGCACATGTCGCACCCGGACAAATCGCGGCGGATATAGCCGATCCTTCCAAATGGTTCGCCGTTGAGTTGTACGGTTTGCCGCCTTTAAAATAACTGCGCGTTCGCTGAATTTTGCTAAACCTGTGTTGAACAACTCATAAAACATTGACAAAAAACGGTATGTTGAGTATAATGCGACACTAAAAATGTAAGGACAAAACATGAGTGAATTTAGATTACAGCAGCTCGGTGAACAAATTCGGGCTGAAATTTCGCAGATGATTGTAACGGGAAAAATTAAAGACCCGCGCGTTTCTCCTTTTCTGTCGGTGAATAAAGTTCTCGTTTCATCCGATCTTTCATACGCTCGCGTATTTGTTTCCAGCATTGATAATAACGAAAAAAAAGCAAAAAAAGGTATCGAAGGTTTGCAAAGTGCGTCAGGGTTTATTCGGAAGCAGCTTTCAAAGCAGTTGCATGTTTATCAATTTCCCGAACTGAATTTTTTTTATGATGAAAGTATGAAAGCCGGTATTGAAATGATTGAAAAGTTAAACGCTTTGCATATCACGCCGGAAGAGCCGGATGGTTCACCTGAAAAAAAATAGATGACGCGAGAAAAAATCATCCTTCCGGTTGCAAAGCAGGCGGGGTTGACCAGCTTTGGAACATTGCGGCAATTTAAAAATGCGCTGGGTACCGGTAAAATCGGACACACCGGCGTGCTGGATAATTTTGCCGACGGGCTTTTAATTTGTTTAATCGGAAGCGGTACAAAACTTTCTCCGTATTTTACCGGCTGCGATAGACGGTATACGGCGTTTTTTGTTTTCGGCACGCAAACGGACACGCTTGACTACTTCGGCACGGTTACGGCTGAAACCGAGTTGCCGCTTTTTTCGGACTTTATGGCAGTTCTGCCGTCGTTTACGGGTAAACAGCAACAAATTCCGCCGCAGTATTCGGGGGTGCAAGTCAACGGCATGCGTTCTTACAAAGCGGCACATGCGGGAACTCCGCTCGTGCTACCGGCTCGCGATATTGCCGTTTACGCACTTGAGTTGTTGACCTACGAGTTGGCGGACGACGGACGACACCTTAAAACGGCAACGCTCGACATTCACTGTTCGAAAGGAACGTACATTCGTTCATTATGTAGGGATATTGCACAACGGTGCGGTTCTGCCGGTTTTGTCGGCGCTTTGCGGCGGACACAAGTCGGGCAGTTCCAATTGAGCGAAAGTTTGGGAGCGGATTTACTGCCCGACTTTGCGGAGCTTTGTACCTCCCGCGATGAAAGTTTGCGTCGAGACGCGGCGCGGAAAAAGAATAAAATCGGGTCCGCGTTTACACGTGCACAAATAGAAGAAAAAGCATTTGCGTTTACCCCCGGCGTTGCTCAAACGCTTGGCATTTCAGGGGTTGAGCTAAAGCCTGCGTTTTTGCCCGATTTTCAGCACGGAAAACCGATTGAAAAAAACTGGTTTTTGTCGAGTGAACAAGGAGCGGACACAATCGCCGTTTTTTGTGAAAACCGGTTTTGCGGCATGGTACAGTACGATCAAGGTGAACATACCTTTATATATCGGTTTGTTATCTCGGAAAACGGAGTAGAGTAGGCGGAGCGTCGATAATGCGGATTTTCAGTTGGAACGATATTATGGCGGCATACAAAACGAAAAAACGGCTCTGCGAGTCTTCGGCGGTAACGGTCGGTTCGTTTGACGGCTTGCATCGGGGACATCGTGCGTTAATTGCCCGGATGGATAACTATATTCAAACTTGTGCTGAAAAGCCTGCGCAATGTGCGGTAACTTTTTCACGTCCGACGAGGGCTAAAAAGAACGAAACGTATCTCGGTGATATTTTAACCTTGCCCTTGAAGCTAAAACTGTTTCGGGAATTGGGATTTGATTTTGTTATAGTTATTGACTTTTCTGAAAAATTTGCTAGAATGAGCGGACAGAAGTTTTTTGAAATTTTAGTAAAAACAATCTGCATGAACGCCCTTTTTGTCGGACACGATTTTTCATGCGGATTTCGCCACCGTACCGACAGCAAGGCTTTGGAAAAAATTTCTGCAGCGTACGCGTTCGTTTTTGATTCCATTGAACGTGTTTCCGCTGACGGCCTTGAGGTCAGTTCTTCCGCAATCAGGCAGGCTCTTTCCAAAGCCGATTTTGCAAAAGCGGAAAAATTGCTCGGGTACTCGTTTTTGCTGGATATTTCAAATGCGGGCTTTGAACGCCTTTCAGCGTATGAATGGGAGGCTCCCGCGCAAAACTTTGTGCAGGTACTTCCGCCGAGCGGAACGTACGAGGTTGAGCTTTTTACGGTAGAAGGTTTTAAGCTGCCGGCGTGTTGCATCATTTCTGAACGATCGGTGCTGGTGCGTATTGCGGAAAACTTTGATACACGAAGCGACCGAACGGTCGCCGCGGAAAGCTTATGGTTAAAAAAATATTATGTGAAGTTCATTTGAAGGAGTAAAAAAATGGCACTTACAAAAGAGACGACTGCATCGATTGTTGGAAAATTCGGTGCGAACGACAAGGACACCGGAAATATCGAGGTGCAGATTGCACTTTTGACCGAACGGATCAATCAGTTGACGGTTCACTGCAAGGAAAACAAAAAAGACAAGGCAAGTAATCGCGGGCTTTTGAGTTTAGTCGGACAACGCCGACGCTTGCTCAAGTATTATCAGCGAAAAGATCTCGAAGGATATCGAAAGCTCATTCAGGAATTGGGCTTGCGAAAGTAATTTCAAAAAAGCCGATTTTCAAATCGGCTTTTTTCGGATGGAGTAACATTTGCGTAGTGAGTGATTGGCGGTCAGCCAGCCTGATTGAAAAAGCTGTGCAAAGGTTGTTTGATCACGAGTCACTTACTGCCCAAGGAGTATTTTAGATTTTAAGGAATTTTAAGGAAGAGAATGATGAAAAAAAGAGTAACTTTTAAAATTGGGGAATCCGATTTAATTTTGGAAACGGGACACTTGGCAAAACAAGCGAACGGTGCAATTTATGCCGAATATGAAGGAACGGCGGTGCTGGCGACGGTGTGCTGTTCCGATACTGCCGTTGAAGGCTTGGATTATGTGCCGGTAACGGTTGATTACAATGAAAAGTATTATGCCGGCGGAAAAATTCCCGGCGGTTTTGTAAAACGGGAAACTCGCCCGAAAGATAAAGAAATTTTAGTGTCGCGGCTGA
Organism: uncultured Treponema sp.; assembly: GCA_937923945.1. GTDB lineage: Bacteria > Spirochaetota > Spirochaetia > Treponematales > Treponemataceae > Treponema_B. The sequence goes on along the minus strand of CALDWC010000073.1, from coordinate 2,751 downwards.
TTGACCGTCCGATGCGTCCGCTGTTTGAAAAAGAGTTCGGGCGTGAAATTCAAATCGTGCCGACTTGTATTTCGACGGACAAAAAAAATCCGCCCGATATTCTTGCGGTGGTAGCTTCTTCGGCGGCGGTTGTTATCTCGGATATTCCGTTTAACGGGCCGATTGCAGCCGTGCGGGTGGCGTTTTTGGGCGGTTCGTTTGTAATCAATCCGACGTTTAAGCAAATTGAAAAAGCCGACATGGAAATCGTCGTCGCCGGTACGAAAGACGGCATTACGATGGTGGAAGGCGGCGCCCATGAAGTGTCCGAAGATGTGATGCTCGAAGCCTTGGACAAAGCGCATGCGGTAATTAAAGAATTGTGCGCCGTGCAGGAACAGCTCCGTGCGGAATGCGGCAAAGAAAAACTGCCGCTCACGCATCTTGAAACCGAACTTGAAAATCGCAGTCAAATTGAAGCGGAAGCGACGCCGGAAATCGAAGCTTCGTTTTATAAGCCGTCAAAGGTGGAGCGAGCAAAAGCGCTGAAAGCGGTGCATGATAAATTTGCCGAAAAGTATGCGACTCAGCTCGAGGATGAAACGCAAGCAAAACTTTTTGATGCGTTGTTCGATGAAATTCAGTACACGATTTTGCGAAAAAATATTTTGGAAAAAGGCAAGCGTGTTGACGGGCGCGGGCTTGAAGACATCCGACCCATTACTTGCGAAATCAATGTGCTGCCGCGTCCGCACGGCTCCGCTCTATTTACTCGCGGTGAAACGCAATCCCTCTCGGTTGTAACGTTGGGAACGATGGCGGATGAGCAAGTGTATGACGATATTGACGGCGAGCGGAAAGAAAATTTTATGCTTCATTATAACTTTCCGCCGTATTCGGTCGGTGAAGTCGGACGGCTTGCAACGGGACGGCGTGAAATCGGACACGGAAATCTTGCACGGCGCTCGCTTGAGCCGATGATGCCTTCGCGGAAAGAGTTTCCGTACACGGTACGCGTTGTTTCGGAGATTTTGGAATCAAACGGTTCTTCTTCGATGGCGACGGTGTGCGGCGGTACTCTTTCGATGTTGGCTGCCGGCGTCAAAATGAAAAAACCGGTTGCCGGTATCGCCATGGGTTTAATCACCGAAGGCGATAATTATGCCATTCTTTCGGATATCCTCGGTGAAGAAGACCACCTTGGAGACATGGACTTTAAAGTTGCCGGAACCGCCGACGGAATTACCGGTTTCCAAATGGATATAAAAATTGCGGGCGTTTCTTCGGAAATTATGAAAAAAGCACTTGAACAGGCAAAACGGGGACGCATGCATATTTTGTCGATTATGAATCAGACGATTTCGGAACCGGCAAGCGATATTTCAAAATATGCGCCCCGTATCGAAGCAGTAAAAATTCCGGTGGATAAAATCGGGGCTTTAATCGGTCCCGGCGGTAAAAACGTACAAGCGCTTTCCGAAAAGTATGCCGTTACCATCAACATTGAAGATGACGGTTCTGTGATGATATACGGTACCGACGGTGAACAAACCAAAGCGGCAAAAGATTATATCAACGCGATGACGGAAGAACCGAAAATCGGGACTTTGTATACCGGAACAGTTAAAAAAATTATGGAATTCGGCGCTTTTGTTGAATTTTTACCGGGAAAAGAAGGTTTGTGCCATATTTCCAAACTTTCACGAAAGCGGGTTGCTGCGGTAACCGATGTTTTGAAAGAAGGTCAGGTTATTCCGATTAAACTGTTGGATATTGACCGGCAGGGGCGCTTTGACCTTTCCTATATTGATGCAATTGAAGAGCAGGAAGGAAAATAAGCGGAACAGGCGACGAGTATGGCTCAGGTTGGAATTATCAGTGCCGGTTCGTGGGGAACGGCGGTCGGCTCCCAGTTGGGAAATGCCGGACATGCGGTGTGTATGTGGACGCGAAAGCAGTCTGCTGCCGACGATATAAATCACGCCCACGAAAATAAAACCTATTTGGCGGGGTACGCTCTTTCACCGAATGTTACGGCAACCACCGATTTGGACGAAGCCACGGAAGGAAAGGATTTGATTATTTTGGCGACTCCGTCGCTGTACTTGGTGCAAACGGTTGAAAAATTGCTGCAAACGCCGACTTTTAAACGGGAAAGCGAAGCGAGCGATGAAGATCAAAAGCCGATTATCGGCATTTTATCAAAAGGCTTTTTGGAAGACACGGAAGGGCATCCGCTTTTTATCACCCAAATGCTTGAAAAAATGCTGCCGCCTTCTTTGAGCAATCGGGTGGTGTATATTTCCGGACCGAGCCATGCCGAAGAAGTGGTGAGCGGTAAACTGACCGGTTTAATCGGGGCGAGTACCAATCCGATTGCGTCAATTCGCACCCGTGAAATTTTACGGTCGCGGACTATTTTGGTGTATTCATCGCTTGATGTAATCGGAGTGCAAACTTGCGCCGCCGCGAAAAATATCATAGCTATCGCGTTTGGCATGCTTTCCGCGATGACGGAAAAGTCAAACCTTTTTGGTGACAACAGCGAAGCGCTCCTTTTGGCGGCGGGTCTAAACGAAATGCAAACGCTCGGAAAAGCGCTCGGCGCGACCCATTCGGAAACCTTTACTTCGATTGCGGGCGTCGGCGATTTGGAAGTAACCTGCCGCAGTCATTTCGGGCGAAATCGCAAATTCGGAAGGGAAATTATCAACAACAATGTGCTTGAAAAATTTTCCGGAATTGATGATATTATTGCACACAGTGAGCGGC
>CALDWC010000072.1 GCA_937923945.1 uncultured Treponema sp. | reverse complement strand
AAGGTGACGATAATATAAAGGTACAATCGCGGTCTATTTTTACACTTCCGTGCGACGAGTTTTAAAATCGATTTTCTTGATAACCGAATAGCTATAAAATAAATAAACCGATTGACGAAACATATCCGAATCGATATAATAGCACAAAAATAAATCAAACAGTTGAACTTTATGAAAAATACACCTTTAAAAATAGATAATTTCGCATCTCCTTTGAAAAAAGCGGCGGAGCTCTTTGCCGCATTTTTTAAGCTGGGGGCGATTACTTTCGGCGGCGGTTTAGCGATGCTGCCACTTTTACAGCGTGAAGTCGTTGAAAAAAAACGCTGGGCAACGGACGAAGAAATGATTGATTATTTTGCTATCGGGCAAAGTACCCCCGGCATTATTGCCACAAATGTTGCAACCTTTATCGGGTATAAAGTACTTGGAATTATCGGCGCGTTTATCGCGACCCTTGCCGTGGTTCTCCCTTCGCTCATTACTATCACGCTCATTGCTATTCTCGCGTCGACGGAACAAGTGCAAAACCTTGCCCCTCTTCAAAAAGCTTTAAACGGAATCAATGTTGCGGTTGCCGCTCTTTTGTTTTCCGCGTTGTTCAACTTGGGAAAAAAAACAATCGTTGATTTTGTTACCGCGTGCATTGCAATCGCGTCATTTGCGGCGATGAGTTTTTTTTCCGTTTCTGCGGTGTGGATTGTTTTGACTAGTGCCGTTGTCGGAATTACTGCCAAGCTTATAAGGGAAAAGAAAAATGCAGAGCATTAGTTTGTTTTTTCTCTTTTGGCTTTTTGCGTATATCGGATTTTGCACCATAGGCGGCGGCTTGGTCGGTATCAGCATTATGCAGCAAGAATTGATTCCCCGCGGTTTAATCACCGCCGAAGAGTTTTACTCGATGGTTGCCGTTTCCGAATCAACACCGGGACCGATCGGGGTTAATATGGCGACGTTTATCGGTTATCGGCTCTACGGTGTGTGGGGCGGGATTGTTACCACGCTCGGGATTACGTTGCCTTCGTTTGTGATTATCATCGCAATCGCGATGTTTGCAAAATCACTGAAAGAAAAACCGCTCGTGCAGAAAGCCTTTTACGGAGTTAGGGCAGGTTCAACGGGGATGATTGCCGTTGCATGCTACAGCGTGTTCAGCATTACCGTTTTAAATATGAACAATATCGGGAATGCTTCTTTTCTCCATTGGATTAATTACCGATCGGCGATTTTTTTTCTCAGTGCCGTTGCAGTGTTGCAGTTTTGTAAAAAAGTATCTCCGTTTGTTATTATCATCCTCGGAGCATGCTTCGGATTGTTGTTTTTGTGATTTTTCGGCATGCCGAAAGGAAACACCGATTAAAGGAGGCACTGATTAATTCAATCGAGAATTGAGGGCATCTCTAAAACCTTGGTTAGATTTT
>CALDWC010000071.1 GCA_937923945.1 uncultured Treponema sp. | reverse complement strand
GCAAAAGTCGACCGTTTAACGAGCCGCGCTATTTTAGCGGCGAAGTTAAACGTCCCAATTCATCTGAAATAAAATCCAGTCTCCGCTCTAAACTCCGGATTGTTTTTTCGATTCGGGTTTTTTCACGTTCCAGCTGGATCCGCTTGTCGGTTTCTGCGGGTGCTTTTTTTTGACGTAAAAAATCTTGCACGTAGGGAACGCTTTTGTTATCCAAAAAAAGCGCTTCCGCTTTTTCGCGGTTTTCGGGCGTACCGATTTTAGAAACTTGCTTCATCGCTTCATAGCCCAACGCAGGATTTAAATCGTATGCCGTTATTTTTTCCAAAGCAGTGCTTGCCGCCCGCGGAAGGCATAAAACGCGGTCGACATAATCTTCGTAGCGGATGCCGGCTTTTTTGCAAAGCGGATGCGCTTGCAACAAAAGTTCACCGATGCGTTTTACCAGTTTCCCGTTTTCAAGCAAAAGCGTGTTTTTAATTTCATCGGTGATTTGTAAAAGCTCAGGAGAAGTGTCCAAATCAATTTTGTACACGCCTGCCGCTTCCGCTTTTTCTAAAAGGACGTGAAATTTTCCCCAAAACTTCGGTGAATGAACCCGCGATGTATATAATCCGCCCGCTTCTTCGCACATTTTGTGGTGAGTGTATTCGTGAATTGCCGTGTATACTAATTCGTTGTCGTAGGAAAAATTTTTGTTGTGCAGCAAAATTTCGTGACAGTCCGGTTTATATAATCCGTTTACTTTGGCACTTTTTTTTCCGGTGAAAATGACCGAAAAGTCCAATTGCGTGTCCTCAATTTCCAAAAGGAGCTTTTTTACTTCGTCCTGATTCATGACTTTTTACTATAGTTTTTTTATTGTTTCAGTCAAGGCATAATTAAATGAAGCCGGGTGCCAGTTCTCTTGTTTTAAAATACAAGAATTTAAACGGATGGACATCGAGCGCGTTCGGAAACCAGCCACCGATTTCACCCGTGTCAATCATATTTAAGCTCAAGTTGAACGCGAGCGGAATGATCATGCTGTTATCCAAAAGATACTTTTCCGCTTCGCTCAATGTTTTATACCGTTTTGAAATTTCGCGTTCATTGCTCGCTTTTGAAAGCAGCGCATCATAGGTTTTATCCGACCAGCCGCTTTCATTCAATGTTGACGTGCCGCGGAAAAGTTCCAGCATCGCAACGGGATCGGCAAAGTCGGCAATCCAGCTCATCAAGCTCAACGAATAATCGTTGGCGGTAAGGCTCATCTGCAAATCGGTTTCAGGCGACATTGTTTTAATATGCACCGTAAAGCCGAGCTCTTCCCACGCTTTTTTTAAAGTTTCACTTAATTTTTTTTGATATTCATAATCGAATACTTTGATGGTGAGCACTTTTTGGCTTTCGGTCAACTTGAGTTCATCGATGAGCTTTTTCGCCTGATGTTTGTTGTATTCATTGACGCCTGAAATTTCAGGGTAGCCGGCGAGCGGAAACACAAACGTACTCGCTTTCAGTTGAAACGTGTCTCTCAAACTGTCGTACGGAATTGCAAAAAGCAGCGCTTTCCGCAACCGTGCATCGGCGACATTTTTATCCCGCACATTAAAGAAAAAAAATGACGTGCCGAACATAGGCGCATAGCTGATACTGTTTCCCGCAACATCAATCGGTGCCGCATTTTTGCTCCATTGAATGTCGCCGCAATTAAAACTTTCCGCGCATTGATCTTCCGTTATATCCATACGGATGACAATTTTTTTCAGCTCGACCGATTCCGCATCCCAGTACTTTTCATTTTTTATAAAGCTGATATGCTTTTCATCATAGTCGGCAACTTTGAACGGTCCGCTTGAAATCGGAATAAACGCATTCTTTGCCGTTATCGCTTTCGGGGATTTTTGGTACTCGCGTGCAAAAGTCAGCTGCGAAGGGTGAACTGCCGCAAAAGCCGGATTGCATAAAATGCTCGCAAAGTGCGGAGTCGACTCCGTTAAATATACCGATAGCGTATGAGGCGCTTCAACGTAAATTGCAACGCTGTTTTTATCTTTTGTTTTGCCCGTTCGATAGTCGTGCGCGCCTTGGATACAGTCCAACAGCGACGCGTAGGAAAACTGAGCATCCGGTGAAAGGAGATTCAACCAACTTTGCCGGATCGTTTCCGCCGTAATCGGATCTCCGTTTTCAAAGCATGCTTTTTCCTGTAATTCAAACCGCCACGTTTTTCCCGCAACCGAAAATGATTTTGCCAACGCTTTTACCGGCATTGCGGAATACGGGTCATAAGTAAAAAGACCCTCACTTGCGGCGGTTGCGGTTTGCATATTGGTGCTGTCATACACCAGCTGCGGATGCAAAAGCGGAAATTCATTCCGAAACTCCAATGAAAAGGTTCGCTCGTTTTTTGCATCCTGCGCGTAACTTGCAAAAATCGTGATACAAAAAACCAATACGGAAAATAATCGTTTCATGAAAACTCCTACACTTTATAAAATTACCGCAAAGGAGGCACTGATTAATTCAATCGAGAATTGAGGGCATCTCTAAAAACTTGGTTAGATTTTTAGAGATGCCCGTCGAGTTTTGAAAAATTTTACGTACAATTATATGAATTTTTCAAAACTCGCAATAGACTAAGGAAAGTCTCTAAAAACTGATGTTTTTAGAGACTACTTTTCAGTGCCCACATTTAAAATCTGTTGTTTCAAAAATGTTCAGAATCCACTTATACTGAACATTGAGAAACAATTAGGAAACGATATTAAACGGCGTCAGACCTTTAATCAGCGTTTCCTTAAATATAAACATTCCATAGTATAATAAATTACATA
>CALDWC010000070.1 GCA_937923945.1 uncultured Treponema sp. | reverse complement strand
ATTTTAAAGGTGGGCACTGATTAATTCTCGATTGAATTAATCAGTGCCTCCTTAAAGCTTCGGTGTTTTAAATTATTTTTTATTAAAAAAAGCGCTCTTGAAAAAGTTTTTCTTTTTTTGTAAAATAGAGAGAATATGGAGGAGTAATGGCAAAATTTTCCAGTTCGAAAAAGAAAGTCGAAGTCGTTGAAGATAGATTAAAGTTGGTTACTTTTCAGTTGGGCGAAGAACTGTACGGGGTCGAAATTATGGATGTCGACCAAATCGTTAAAACACAGGCAGTTCGTTCAATTCCGAATGCCCCGCATTATGTTGAAGGTATTTTTAATCTGCGAAGTGAAATTATTCCGGTAATTAGTTTGCATAAGCGGTTTCATATAAAAGCACCGGACTTAGGCGAAGGTGATGAATATCTTGGCGGTTTTTTAATTCTTTCCGTTGAAAACAATAAAATCGGTGTCGTCATTGATCGCGTGGCGCGGGTCGTTGACATAAAAAAAGATGACGTTCAACTGCCGCCGCAAATGATTGCAGGAATCGGAACGGAATATATCAACGGTGTAGTGCGAAAAGAAGACGGCGGTTATTTGATTATTTTGGATATCCATAAATTATTCAATCCGCGCGAGTTGCAAGTTTTAAAAAATCTCTAAATGTCTATTCCTCTTTTTAGTTCTACGATTAAACGCTCGGAAATGGAAGCCGTTTTAAATTGTCTCGTCGAAGAAAAAGTCGGTCCGGGCGAAATGGCGGAAAAACTGGAAAAGCGGGTGTGCGAGTTTTTCGGTGTTCCTTTTGCGATTGCGGTACGCAGTCCGGCACTTGCATTGGATTTAGCGCTAAAGCTTTTAGAGTTGCCGGAAAAAACCCCGGTGATGCTTTCTGCTTTAGCACCCGCGTGGCAGTACACACAGATTATCCGCTCCGGTTTTACGCCGGTAATTTTAGATGTTGACAAAAAAAATGCGCTGGTTACGTTTGAAGCGGTTGAAGCCGCGGCAAAAGCGGGAGCTCGTGCCGTGGTTTTGCATGAAACGCTCGGAAATTTACCCGAGTTTGCGCGCTTCACGGAATTAGGGATTCCCGTCATTGAAGATATTTCGCAAAGTGCCGGCGGCTTATATGCCGACAAAGAAATATTGGAGCCTTTGGAAACCTTGCACGCTGCAGTCGATAATGCGAAATCACCTGCCGGCACGGCGGAACATATCGAAGCGGAAACGCAGCCGCCCGTTTTGAAAAAAGCGGGGACATTCGGTTCTTTAACGATTTTAGGTTTGGAAGAACGCGATATATTAACGGCGGGCGGCGGTGCGGTTTTGTTCGTGAGCGAAAAACGCAATGTAGCTCCGTTGAAAAAACTCCGCGAAGAACTTCTTTCGACCGATCTCTTGCCGGATATTAATGCGGCGCTCGGTTTTGTGCAGCTGAAAAATTTAATGAAAAATATGGCAATCCGCTTGGAGTTGGAAAAACTGTTTCGCCGCGCACTGCTTTCGGGAAAACACGAGTCGATGCTTTTTGCGTCGAATGTTATCAATCCGGTGTATAATTTTCCGGTGATTTTAAATCGCGGATTCAAAGACGTTGAAAAATACGCCCAAAAGAAACGAATTCGGATTGAACTGGCTTTTAATGACAGCGTTATCGCGCATGTCGGGGAATCGCTTGATAATTGCGAAACGGCAAAGTCGCTTGCCTTGAGGACAGTGCTGTTTCCGTTGTATCCGATGCTGGGAGCGAAAAATGCCGAAACCGTTGCAAAGGTTTTGACCACGTTGCCGTAATTCGCATTGAGCGTGCTTTTCGATAAACGGTGTAATCGATGAAAAAAGTTTTGTTGGTCGTCAGCGGTTATAAAAAAGGGGCGGAAGCACTCGCCGTTAAAATATCGGAATATTTAACGGCGCGACAATTTCAGCCCGTTATCTACAATTATGACGGATACAATGGCTTGAAATTTGACCGTGAATTATCCGAAATCGAGTTCGGCTTTGTTATCAGTTTGGGCGGCGACGGTAATGTGCTATTTGCATCGCGGTTTGCCGCCCCGCGACATATTCCGGTGGTGCCGATTAATTTCGGACAATTCGGATTTATTGCGAATATTGAGCCGGCTGATTGGCGGCAAGCCTTGAACGATTTTTTGGCGGAAAAGCAGGAATCGCATCTGCGCATGTTGCTGGAAGTCCGCGTTATGCGGAGCGAAACTTGCCTTGAAACGCATCTCGCGTTGAATGAAGCTGTAGTATCGGGAAACGGAGCGGCAAAACTCATCACGGCGGAACTTTTTTATAATGAATATTCGCTGGGAAATTTTCGGGCAGACGGAGTGATTGTTTCAACACCGACCGGTTCAACCGGTTATGCGGTTGCAACCGGCGGACCGATTTTGGATCCAACGATGAATGCGTTCGTTGTGTCGCCGATTGCGCCTTTTACGCTTTCAAACCGCCCGATTGTATTGCCAGCGAAGGGCGCGGTAACGCTTAGAGTGCTGCCGCAGCGGCAAAAAAAACTCATTTTGTCGGTTGACGGGCAGGAATCGGTTCCGCTTAAAAGCGGCGATATGGTGGTAATTACACGGTCAAAACATAACGTAAATTTAGTCGGTTGTTCGCAAACTCATTTTTATAAAGTGCTGCGGGCAAAATTGGGATGGTCGGGCAGCCTACAATAGCGGTGAGGTAAAAAATGATTACAAGTTTAACGGTAAAAAATATTGCGTTGATTGAATCGGTTACTATTGAATTTGAAGAAGGCTTTAATGTCCTTTCCGGTGAAACGGGGGCGGGAAAATCCATTATCATCGGGGCTTTGGGCTTTTTATTCGGGGGAAAATCGAATTCCGACCTCATACGGAAAGATTGCGACGAAGGAATGGTTTCCGCAACTTTTGTGATTCACAAAAATAAACCGCTGCAAAACTGGCTTTCCGAACACGGCATCGAAACGGACGAAGACACGGTGCTTATCCGCCGCACGATTAAAACAAACGGACGAAGTTCCGCGTGGCTGAACAACAATCCCGTTTCGCGGACGGAACTTGCCGAGTTCACGACTCTTTTGGTTGATATTCACGGGCAGCATGATCACCAGTCGCTTTTTCGCATTGACGAACATCGCCGGTTTTTAGACGCCTATGCCGGTATTGAAGACGAAGTGGCTCACTATTCCGAATTGTACAACGCCTTGATGGAAACCCGCAAAAAACTGGAAGCGCTGTTAACTTCCGAAAATCAAAGACAGGAACGGCAGGATTATTTACGCTATGCCGTTGATGAAATCAAAAAAGCACAGTTGAAACCGAATGAGGATGTCGATCTCGAAGCGGAAGCAAAAAAGTTGGACGGATACGAAAAACTTTTTGGAAATGTGCAGGAAGCGGTGTCGCTCACCACGGAAACAAGCGGCGCCGTACCGCTTTTAAAACGTGCGGTGCATGCACTCAAAGCCGCGAGTGAAATCGATGAAAGTTTGAAACCGGTTTTTGAACGTATTTCGAATCAATTTTATGAGTTGGAAGATGCGGGAAATGATTTACACGCATATTTTGAGCGGCTTAACTTTGATGAAGCCCGCCGCGATGAAATTCAGGAGCGACTTTCCCTTCTCTACAAGCTGAAAAAAAAGTATGGCGAAACAATTGATGCGGTTTTAGCTTATGCCGAAAAGGCGGAAGCGGAATTGGATACGTTGGAAAACAGTGAAGAAAATAAAGCACAAATCGAAAAGCAGCTGAAAGCCCTGCAAACCGAAGTGGTGCGTTCCGGTGTGGCGATTTCCCAAAAGCGGAAAACCGCTTCCGCCGAGCTTGAAAAGAAAATCGAAGATGTGCTGAAAAATTTAGGAATGCAAAAAACCCGTTTTAAAGTGAGCGTTGAAAAAAAAGAAGCGGAAGGCACAAAACAAAAAGCGGGGCCCTACGGTTTTGACGACATTGAGTTTTTAATCAGTCCGAACCTCGGGGAACCGTTAAAGCCGCTTGCGAAAATCGCTTCGGGCGGTGAACTTTCGCGTGTGATGTTGGCTTTGAAAACCGTGTTGACCCGCGGCGACGGTGTTGATACGCTTATTTTTGATGAAATCGATACGGGAATCGGCGGTGAAGTCGCCTTGAGCGTTGCCGACCACATGAAACAGCTTTCCTACTCAAAACAAATCCTGTGCGTAACGCACTTGGCGGTAATTGCGGCGCATGCGCACAACCAGATTAAAATTGAAAAAACAGCTCAGTCGGGGCAAACATTTACTAACGCGAAAAAGATTGACGGCGAAAAGCGAGTTGAAGAAATTGCCCGCATGCTTTCCGGCGACGAAGCGAGTAGCGTTTCAATGCTCCATGCGAAAGAACTGCTCAAAAAATACAGCGAAGCGTAAAAAAACTTCGGTGATTGCCACCGAAGTTTTTTATTGGTTATCTGTGCAAAAATTACTTTTGCACGCTGCCGGTAAATCCGCTAAATGCAGCTTGGTCCAATTGTTGGAGTGTTGCATTGTCGGAGCAAACCATCCAACTCACCTTTGCATTTACGAGATATTGATTGACTACGCGTACAATATCTTCCGGCGTTGTCGAATTGATTTCCTCAATGACTTTCAAATACGCAGTAGGATCATTATGATAGTAGTAGTTTGAAGCGATTTGACCGGCGATGGCGGCATTTGCATATTGTGCCGAGAAAAAATCGTTGATAAATTTTGCTTTGTACGCTTCGAGCGTTTCCGCAAGGGGCGCATAATGCGTCGAATCATCGCCGTCATCTTTCAACTTCAGGCTTTTTCCGCTCGCCAAAACTGCAATGGCTTCATCAAAATAGCGTTTTGCTTCCGACGGTTTTTGCGTTCGATAAATAACCAACGAACCGTACGATTGATTAAAGCCGTGGATTCCTGCCCAAATTGAGTAGCACGCACCGTGATCGGTACGGACGATTGCAAATGCCAGCTCATCCAAGATACTGTATGCAAGTTGTAATTTGGTAAAGTCCGGTGAATGCCTATTCGGTATTTCATAATCGCCGCGGATATTTGCCATACCGTTTGCAGTCGGAAATTCCTCCGTATATAAAGTTGATTTTAAATTCATCGGTGGTATTTCAGGAATAACATTGTTTTTCACGGGAATTTTTCCGAGTGTTTTGTTCAACTGTGTTTTCAGTTTATTTACGTCAAAGTTACCGACGGCAACGACGACCATTCTGTCTGCAGTTAATTTTTCCGCATGCCACGTTTTCACATCGTTAAGGGAAATATTTTTCAACGAAATATCGGTGGGCACGGTAAACTTTCCGTACGGATGCCCTGCTCGGCTTTTTGTCAGCAATGAGTCAATCGTTGTCGTCATTTGATCCGTGCTGTCCTTTACCCACGCGGCGTTCGCATCCTTTACTTTAACTTCAAAATCGCCGTCATCAAAAAGCGGATTGACTAAGCAATCAAAAAACACATCACTTGCTTTATCCCAATACTTATCCAATGTATTGAACGTCGCCCACGACATATCCAAGCCGGAACCCGAACCCATGTTGCTTGTGGTTTCATGGAGGATTTGTTCGATATCATCATGCGGATAGTTTTTTGAAGCAGTCAGCATGGTGGAAAGAGTTAACGATTCAATACCGTCTTTTCCGTCAGGAGTTAACGCATTGCCGCCATTATAATTAACTCTGATGCTGTAAATACGGTTTGTTGCCTGTTTTTTTACAATCAGCTTAATGCCGTTCTCAAGCGCTGTTTCGGAAATCTGCGCCGTATTATCCTTTACGTAAGCGGTATTGCCATTTGCTGCGCTGCCCGTTTTTTTGCAACCGACAAAAATAAATGCAAATGCGATTGCAATACATAAAAATTTTTTTATCTTTTTCATTATTTTCTCACTCCTTTTTGCCACCAGAACGCATTATCAAAGGTAACTTCATGGAAGCCTGCTTTTTCAAACTGATCTTTTTCCTTTTGATAATCATTTGGATTTATCATCACTACAATAAACGGAACATTATTGACTACATAATCGGTTAAAAATTTATCAATATCAGCTTTTGTCGTTTTTTTCATGTTATCGATGTATCCGAAATAGTATTGTGCCGAACTTGCCGCCCACCAAAATGACAATTGACTATCGATAAAATTGCTGGGATTTTCAAGCGCCCAAATCCGATCGTCTTCGAGCTTTTGCTTGACGAGTTCGTATTCTTCCGGTGCAAAATAATCTTTATCGGCAATAATCGCTTTTGTTTCTTCTAAAAACGCTTTTTGGATATCTTTCGCTACTTGTACAACGGATTTCTCTCCACCGGAAACTACGTTCCAAGAAGTAATCTCTCCTGCATCTCTTTGTGTATAATACCCTGCTCCGATTTCAGTTTTATCATAAATTTCCGGCACTCTGTCGACCATGTTGAATCGGAATTTTGACGTCGGCGGCTCAATAAGGCTCCCCCATACATCCGCAGCATAGGTATACTCCATATCGCGAAGTGCATCCGGTCCGCGCAACTCTATATCAACTTCCGCCATGCCTTCAGGGAATCGATTGTCGGGAAAAACCAAATATACCGGTTCTTTTTGTGCCGGCATCAGCTGCGGATCTTGTTTCGGCAGGTCAGGTGCTTTTTCCCAATCACCGAAATGCGTTTTGACATATTTTAGCGCTTCAGCGGGTTTTACATCGCCCGCGATAAAGATCGCCGCATTATTCGGCACATAGTAGGTGTGCTGAATTTTGCGCATCAGTTCCGGAGTCGCCGAGTTAATAATATCGGGATTGCCGATAACATCACGCCGCCACGGATACTTCGGGCAAAGATGGCGTTGAATTGCCGCCCAAAGCGGTCGGGTCGGATTCGCAAGATCGCCGCTGATTTCGTTGATAACAACCTTTTTTTCCAGTTCAAGCTGCTCCGGATCAAACAGCGGCTCTTTTACTGCATACGACCAGAAAGCGATACCTTCATCGGTTTTCGCCGACGGTACGGTAAAAAAGTAAGTAACATATTCTTGGTTTGTGCCGCCGTTCCAACTTGAAACGCCCAAGTCGCTCATCGCACCTGAGAATTTCTTTTCGTCAGCGTATTTGCTGTTTCCCTTAAAAAGCAAATGCTCATAAAAGTGAAAAAGTCCAGCGGTTTCCGGCTCTTGGGTGTATGCACCGCATCGAAAAGTAATTTGTATTCGTGTCAACGGCAAACTGTGGTTTTCCAACACAAATACTTCCAAACCGTTATCGAGTTTAAAAAAGTGTAAACCCTCAATCGGTGTTGATTCGGCAAATAGTCCTGCTGAAAGCAACAGCAAAAGAACTACTGCAAAATTCTTTAATCGTTTCATATTCTCTCCTTAAACGACAATTTAAAGATAAAGTATAAGAATATAATTTTATCGCAACGACACTATTTTATCAAGTTGAAACTTTTTGTGTGTCGGGATAAAACAACCTTTACTGAAACGCTGATTAAAGGCTTGACACTGTTTAATAGCAACTTTGCGAAACAACAGTGTCACGATTAATTCTCGATTGAATTAATCAGCGTCTCCAAAAGTTTGGTAAATTTTTAAAATTTCTCGGCAAATATTTTAAAATATT
>CALDWC010000069.1 GCA_937923945.1 uncultured Treponema sp. | reverse complement strand
TAGCAAAAGTCGACCGTTTAACGAGCCGCGCTATTTCAGCGGCGAAGTTAAACGTTCATTATTGGCAGAAACGGGTACTTGCTGCGATAGTTTTCCAATGCGCTGTGCGATAGCTCTGCCGTAAGCAGCCCCGCCGTTTTCGGCTCCAGTGTACCGAGCAGTTCTCCGCTCGGGGTAAACGCGGACGAGCGTCCCGCGTAACGCGGCCCCGTAGCGTCCGTACCCATACGATTAGCGAGCAGGGCATACGCTTGGTTTTCAATCGCCCTGCCGCACAGCAGTGTTGTCCATGCCTCGTTTAGCTCTTCAGGCCAACACGCCGCATATACCAGCACATCGAAATCGTTGGGATTTCCGCATGTACCGGCCCGACACATGTCGAAACAAACTTGTGCAGCCAGTCGCCAGCCTCGAAAATGCACATTGAGATTTTTTGTTCCGGCTGTAAAGGTCTTAAACTCTCCGCCCAGCGGATATAAGTTTTTCTTGTCGTACCACTCCAATTTTCCGTCCGGATATGCAAAATAGAAACGGTTGTAGAAATGCCCGTTTTCTTTTGTAGAAATCGAACCGCATACTAATGCATTGAGCTGACGTGCGATACGCAGCATCCATTGTGCTGTTTGCCCGGCGGGCTTCTCAGCCAGTTGACGGCAGTCCGGCAAGTGTACCGCAGTGAACATTTCGGGCAGTACGATCACATCAAGCGCCCTGTCAACTTTTTTTAACTTCTGTTCGGTAAAACAATATATTTCGTCAGCGGTTTGTGTGCTAAGGTTGGTTTGAATAATCCCCACACGAAGCGTCGGTTGGATAGATTCGATTACGCTCCTTGAATTTTCCGGTGAAAAGCTTTTTTGCGACATAGATAATCTCCTTCAAAGAACGGTCGATTTTATAACAAAAGTATGGGTGTGTCAATAGATTCTCACAATTACGTCGAAGTGAAACCGCGTAAAAAAACGGCGATCACCGGATGTACGGTAATCGCCGTTTTCAAATCGTTGAACCAAATGAACCTGCGGTAAATATTACACGCCGCGCTCGCTCATAATCGTTTTAATTTCATCCTCGTTGATCCCGACCATTGCCGGTCCCAAATCTTCGGAAACTTCCGCAAGGATTTTCGGGTCGTTATAATGCTTGACCGCTTTGACGATTGCGGCGGCGCGTTTTTCGGGATTGCCCGATTTGAAAATACCGCTTCCGACAAAAACGCCGTCCGCCCCGAGATGCACCATGAGCGCGGCATCCGCCGGCGTTGCAACGCCGCCCGCCGAAAAATTCGGCACGGGAAGTTTGCCGTTTTTGTGCACATATTCAACCAATGTATACGGCACTTGAAAATTTTTTGCGGCGACATACAGTTCGTCTTCACGCATTGCCCTAACTTGGCTTATTTCGCTCATAATTTGTCGCATGTGCTTGACCGCCTGAACGACATCGCCTGTGCCGGCTTCACCTTTTGTGCGAATCATTTTCGCACCCTCTTGAATGCGGCGGAGCGCTTCGCCCAAGTTTCGCGCACCGCATACAAACGGCGTGTGGAATTTGGTTTTATCAACGTGATAAAGTTCATCTGCCGGCGAAAGCACTTCCGATTCATCGATAAAGTCTATCCCGAGCGCTTCCAAAATTTGGGCTTCGACAAAATGCCCGATTCGCACCTTTGCCATCACCGGAATTTTGACCGTTTTCATAATTTCGCGGATTATCTTCGGATCGCTCATGCGCGAAACGCCGCCTGCCGCTCGAATATCTGCGGGAACCCGTTCCAACGCCATCACGGCAACAGCCCCTGCATTTTCGGCAATCTTTGCCTGTTCGGGCGTCGTTACGTCCATAATCACGCCGCCTGCCAATTTTTGTAAAATATCCATAAAAAGCCTCCAATAGCTTAAAATATGAGTTACAAGAAGCCATTATACACCATTTTATTCTTTTTTTCTATTCAATATTATTCACCAAAGCAAAAATGCGGATAATTTTGTATTGCGTATTTTCGAAAGGAAGCACCCCGCTTTTCGGGAAGCAATACGGAAACGGTTTATGATGCGGGGTGCGGGATTTTTTCCGTTCACCGCTTTTTCCCGCACACCGTAAGTTTTATACCGAAATTTCACCGAAGCGTACCGAGCGGAGAAGAACGGCACAATTTTTTTTGAAAAAATTGTGCCCGACGATAAAGCGGGGGCGGATAAAACTCATCGCAAAAAAAAGCCGGGTGCCGCATTCACGGCACCCGATTTTGTTTTATGCAAAAAAGCTTTCGGTGAATAACGATTAAATCCGAAAATTATTTTCGTCCGCCGACTAAAACCCCTGCACTGACGGCATACACGTCGTCAATCGTCATTTGGAATCCGACATCGCGCTTATCGGCTTTTGCCCGTTTTTCGAGCATATCGTGATTGAATGCTTTGATGTCGTCCGTGAAAGGAATGTTGCCGGTCATCAAGTAGCGGATTGCGCCGTTATCGTCTCGGGCGGGCATGGCTTTTCCGGCATTGTACTTTGACGGTGCAAACGGAATGTCGATGACGCCTGCTTCAAAGGCTTTTACCGTGCCTTCGAACAAGTCGCCCGAACCCAGCCGGAAAGTTTCGTCCATGATGCATTTGGTTTCGGCTTTAATTAGCTCGATTTCCCTTTTCAATCCGTCACAGTCGGGATAGCGTTGACCGCGCAACAGGTTTAGCACCATTTGGGTTGCTTTGATGCCGCCCGCGTTTGCTTCCTTCGTTGGGATACCGAACGCTTCGTGCGGCGTTTTTACGATTACTTTTGTCGCTCCCGAAAGGGCAGCGATAGTACTTCCGAGCGAAATAAGTCCGTAGGCGCGAGATTCGTCTGCGGGGAAGCCGCCCATCCACTGGTGGAAAACAGTCGTGATGTAGGTGTCGTGATAGCCGTAGGTTTTCATGTATTCTTTGGTCAGTTCACGCAACGCGATAACCGCCGCAACGTCCTGCATGACGTTACCGCACATGCCGTATCCGACCGTGATGCTTTTAACCCCCTGTTCGGCTGCGAGTAATGCTTCGATAATTCCGACGGCGATTGCCATTGAAGGCGGAACGAGCGTTCCCGTCAAAGGACCGAACGGTTCGCGATTAATATGGACGCTGTTTTCTTCGTAAAAACCGACGAGACGGTCTGCATACTGCCAATATTCCAAGCTCTTTTCAATGGAAACGGCTTTTGCGTACGGAACGTTGTAGCTGATGCCGCCGCCTTCGTTTGAGGTAAATCCGCCGGCATGGATAATTTCAGCTAAAAGTCGCGTATCGGGTGTCCCGTGACGAGCTTGTAACGGGAGTTTGACACTTTCAACCACTTTGCGGCAGTTTGTAACGCCCCAGTTGACTGCGGGGAATCCGTTCATCAATGAACGTCCCGCTTTTTTTGACTCTTCAATACCGCGCTCTCCTTCTTCGTAGCGGTTTTGGCGGGTATAGGCGTCAATCGTACTCGGTAAAAAGTCGGCACCGCCTTCATCCTGCAAGTATTTCAACAAGGTAATATGTTCATCCATGAGCGGAACGCCGGCTCGCGGTTGTGCGGTAGTAATCCCCGCCTTGTCCGCCATTTCCATTTTCTCTGCGAAGTTTCGTTCTGCGGGGATTTTTTTCAAATAGTCAATTGCATCTTGTAAGTCGACGTCTTTTCCGGTCGGCCATGTTGCCAATACTTCTTTTCGCTCAGCCATAAAATCGGCTTCTGAAATTTTTTTATTTTTTCTCATACGTTTGTTCCTTTTTGTAGTTTTTATTAATTGTTTACCAGATATTTTTTCATCATGCGAATTGCCATATCGGTATTTTCGGTTGCCAATAATCCCATTGCCGCTAAAATATACCGTTTGTCCAGTAAAAATTTCGGACTTTTCGGTTTTAACACCAAAGGTTCATCTTCACGGGCGAGGGCTGCCTGCATAATAGCGGCGTAATTTTTATTAAAAACTAAAATGCCGCCCGTTCCGATAAAGTACGGAATCTCGGAAAGGTCTTTGCCTTCCTGCTGCCACATCGCTCCGTCGCCGCCGGAATATACTTGTTTTAAAGTGCCGGCATGGCGAGTCATCGAAAGGTCTGCACAAATTTTAGCGATTGCCGCATCGAACGCGAGGTCTTTTTCCGTTTGCGAAATAAAACTCGTGTCGTTTGAGCGCTTTTCGATTTCCGCTTCAACGTTGTAGCTTTGCCAATCGGGAAGATAGTGCCTCAGTCTCCGCATCCCGGCTGCATCAACAACAGCCTGAATCGAATACCGCATTCCGAGGTCGCCTTCAACGGTGCGCTTTAAATACGGTTCTTCCAAGCCGGAATAAAACACGCCGCCGTGGGTCGGATCTCCGTATGCTGCCGTATGAATGTCGGTTGTCGCTCCGCCGATGTCGATAATGGCAAGTTCGCCCAAACCTTCTTCGTTGTCGGTTCCCTTTGAAAGCACTTCGGCGGCTTTCAAAACCGCTGCCGGTGTCGGCATAATCAGCCCGTCAATTTGGTTTTGCACGTGCTGCATTCCGCGTGCTTTTATGATGTTTTTCATAAAAATACTACGGATTGTTTCACGGGCATTTTCAACGTTAAGTTTATTTATTTTGGGCATCACATTTTCGACGATGTAGTATTCAACGCTGTCGGCAAAAATTTTTTTTATATCGTCGGTAGCACTTTTATTACCGGCAACCACGACGGGAACTTTCACCCCGTGCTTTTTCAACTGCTCGGCGTTGTGCGTAATACACAGCGAATCGCCGCCGTCCGTGCCGCCCGCAAGCAAAATAATGTCAGCCGGCGAGTTCACAATTTCAGCCGCTTCGTCATTGTTGAGATGATGGCTGTACGTGTGAATGACTTTTGCACCGGCTCCGAGTGCGGCGCGCTTTGCCGCTTCGCTCGTCAGCTCCGGTACCAAGCCGATGGCGATAATTTTTAAGCCGCCCGCCGCAGATGAACAGGCTAAACTTTTCACGATGGAAAAGTCGGAAACCTGTTTTTTTATGTCGTCGAGCGCCCGATTAAAGCCTTCCATCACATCGGTTGCAACCGTGGTGTAGGCTTTTGCCGTCGCGAGTATTTCTTCGCGCTCCGTATCGACCAACGTAATTTTTGTATTGGTGCTTCCAAAATCAACAAATAAATAGCAATTCATGTAAATCCTTCTTGTATTGATTGTTATCAAATCCTCATTCGGTATACCGCATAGGTGCGATAAAACAATCGCTTTGCAGTATATCGGTCAGCATAAAAAGGATTTACGGGATATAGTTATTCGGAAAATCGGCACGCAAATCGCTGATGGTTGTTTCAACCGAAGTTCCCGGTGGATACACATGGTCAAAGCCCATTGCTTCAAATCGCTTTTTTACTTCGGTAAAATCCTGCTTTCCAACAACGATATTGCCTCCAACAAAGAGCTTAATTCCTTTTAAGCCCGCTTCGTCGCATTTTTCACGCATTCCCTGACAGTCAAGCTCACCTTGCCCGTACAGCGAAGAAATCAAAATCGCATCGGCATTTGTTTCCAACGCTGCATTGATAAAATCTTCCTGCGGATTTAAAACGCCGATGTTCACAACATCAAAACCGGCGTCCGTCAAAGCATAATCCAAAATTTTATTTCCGACTGCGTGGCAATCGGAACCGATAACACCTAACACGACTTTAGTTTTATTCATAAAATCCTCCCGTAGCCGTATTTTTAATCCATAATTTTAGCCTGCCAAGCTAAAGCTTATTTATTTAATTCTACTCCGAAAGTAAAATTTATTCAACAGGGAGGCTATCGAATCGTTCCGCGTTCTACAGTGAACTTTTTATTTTCGGTTTTAGTTTTTACGCGTATATCACTGATCGGATTCCAAGTAACCATAAACATAATTTTCGGAATAAAGTTAAATTCCGTTTTGTGCGTTGCCGGATTTATTTTTATTTCCGGTAAAAACGAGTAGGTTAAATTTAGCGTCCAATCTTTTAAATTATGTTCCAACGCGATGTCAACCGATTTAATTTTGAAACCGGATTGCTGCCGCATCGGCTTGTCCCAAAAATAAAACGACTGGAGTAAGTCTTTCATAACGTTTGTTTCACCGGGAATGGTAACTCCCAAATTGAGCGAATTTTGAAAATAACGGGCAATGACATCGTTGCGGCTAACCGTTCCGATTTTCAACGTTAAAAATTCATGGATTGAAAAATTAAGCGTCGGTGAAAACGAAAAAAAACTTTCCGTTACTTTTTGCATATTGAGATTGAGTGTACTCGAAAGTGAAAGTGAAAGTCCAATTCGATTTTTCCAAAAATAAAATTTCCACGGTTCGCCGGTGTTGGAAAAATTACATTCGAAACTTTTCGGAATAAACTTTTTTTCCGTACCGGAACTTTGCCAACCGAGCAACGGATCAAGTTTATATTTTAAATCGCGTTGCATTAAAAAATTGAGCGACAAATATTTCCATCCGAAAGTAAACCGAAAAGTATCGCTTTTTTTGTCTTCGATGTTGTACGAATACATTTGTGAGCTCGTAATTGAAAAAGGAAGTTTCCAGTTGACATGAGCGTTAAACGGACTCCAAAACCATTTTTTCTCCGCTTTTTCTTTTTCATATATTTTTGTATCGGCTGAAGCCGAACCGTACGGATATTGAAAGTTTGCCGACATGGTATACGAATTTAAAAGCGGCGGAAGGGCTGCAACCAGTTTTAAACTTTGCGTGTAAGTATTTGCGGTAACGGCAAGCACCGTACTGAAATTATGTTCTTTAATAAATTCCTTGTTCCATTTTATTTTTTCGGTTTCATACTTCGGCGCGGTATAGGTGCCGGTAAATTTATTCCGAAGCACAATTTCCGAAATCGACCACTGCACATTACAGCCTTTAAAAAGCTCGCTAAAATAAAACGGCGAAAGCGTTACACTGTTTTTATTTTGCAACGTATACGTATTCGCTTTGAAGTTGTTGAGCTCCAGCGTTTCTTTTTTTGTTTGATCGCTTACATACGGATGACGCTGGTAATTTTGTTTGAACGAGAGGCTGTTGTTCACTTTTAAAAAGTTATAAAACATACCTAATTCACTATTTAAACCGACCTCATAATTTACCCTATAATAGTGCGAATAAAAATTTTTCCAGTTGATGTCTTTCGGTTCTTTCCATTTTGCTTGATCCCAAAGTCCTTCATGGAGGTAATCCCCTTTCACATCATAGCCGAGACTGTACCGTACGATTTTATCCGATGTGGCTTTTGTATTTTCCTGCGGTTTGTACAACGGCAAAAAAAGGTCGAGATACTCGGTATTGTTTTTTTCGTTTGCGGTTTTGTTGCTTTTTGTTTTAAGGTTTAATTGAAGCGTTTCGTCATTTGGTGTTTCGGTTTCGTCCGTATTCTCAACGGACGCGGAAACTTCCGCAAAAGGATTTTTTACACCATCGATAACTGCAGTTGATTTATTTTTGTTTTTTTTATTAAGCATGTCGGTTGAAAAAATGGTTCCCGATAATGACGCGGATAATTTCGGGTACAATTTTTCAGGATAATAAAATTTTCTTTCAGGCGCATACAATCTTTCTTCGCCGGTTAATGTTCTATTTTCTTTGCTGTAAAAATTTACCGCAACATCGGGGCTAATCGAAAATGAACGAATATACGGTGAAAGAATACCGGTACTCGGATTTGCCGAAAACTTAAAAAGCCAATTGTACGAAGTTTGTTCGGAAGTTTTTTCTTCTTTTTCGTTGTTTCGGTTCAGCATAAATTTAAACCAGTTCATATCTTCGCTGCGTGAAAAAAAATCGCTTTTGAAAAACGGATCTGAAACGAACGGAACATTCATCGTAAGCGTAACCGGGGATTTACTGATCGTCGCATTAAAATCGAAGTGATATCGAAACGGTAAGGTAAATCCAAAAAAGTTTGCTTTATTCAATTTTGTATCGCCGGCAGCATCAAGCATCGTAAATGTATTTTTATCCGTAGCAAGCGGATACTGAGTGTACGAAAACGCAAAATATGTATTAAAGTTTAACGTATTAAAATATTTTACCGCGGAGGCAAAATCACCGTCAAGCCCAAGTAAAAATCCCAACGAAGAATACATATCGGCAATGAGCTTTAAATGAGTCGGCTCCTGCTTTTTTGCATCGGTACTTAAATTTTGAAAAAACAAACCGTTCCGTTTTTGTTCCTTTAAAGTATCGGAAGTTAAAAAGTTTGAAAAACTTGCATCCGCATCTTTTTTAGGTAGTTTTTTTCTTCCGATGAGATAGGTCGTCGTTTGCGTAAAATATCCTCCGCGCGGTTTATACCCGAACGCAGGGTGAAAAATCATTTCATCCGCCGGATGATAAAAAAACGGCAGATAAAAAATCGGCACAACGCCGATTGAAAAATACCCGTTTGCGAAACTCATTTCATTTCCGGGTAAAAGCCAAATACGGGAAGCGTTAATCGACCAAAGCGGTTCTTCTGCGGTACTGGTGGTGAGTTTTGCATTTTTAAATGCGGTAACTTCACTCGCATCACGTCCTGTTGTTTCCGAATGAATTACATAGTTCGGCGTATTTTTTTTTTGTGAATCGGCTTCGACGATGCCGTCCAAAAAAACTCCGCTCATTCCTTTAATGTCAAACAGCAAGCCTTTGCCGTGAAACGTTTGCGAAATTTTTCCGGCAATCTTTCGTTCATAGCGGACAGTACCTTCGGCATGGAGCGTATTACGCGTTTTATTGTAAATAATGCGGTCGGCAAAAATAGTGTCAAGTGTCGCACCTTCCTGCACTGAAATGGAAACATCGCCGGTCAAAATAATTGTTTCAATTTTTTTTTCGTCTTTTACCGGATGTTTTGCATTTTCCGATTTATCGGTAATTTCGGCCTTTGTATCATGAGCCGGTGCTTTTTCTTCGGGATTTTTTTCTTCAGAAGTTTTTTCTTTGGAATCTACAGCCGCATCACTATCACGTTTTTCGGATGTGTATTCGATGCTGTTTGCCGAATTGATAATAACGGTACGCGTCGGTTTTGCCGCTTTTGTGTCCGGCGTTTCTTGTGTCGCTGCCGAAACGCAGAGCAGTAATGCAATAATGGCAAAAAACTTTTTCACAATACGAAAATACCGTGCAAAATACGGCACACCCCTCATTCTAAAGTTCGGTGAGTATAGCACAAAACGGTTATTTTATCAATAAAAATATTCACCGCATTCTTTTTAAGTCATCTTGCGCAGAAAATTTTTCGGTTATACGGCAATAATGCAACAACAAAAAAATGCAGCATCTTGATTTTTTGTTTTGTCGAGAGTATAGTGGAATTGTTAGGAATAAAACATGATTATTTTAAAGAACGAAGAACAAATTAACGGTATTCGAAAATCGTGCAAAGAAATTGCAAAGCTTTTTTCCGAATTAAAACATATTATCCAACCGGGTATTTCGACTAAGCAGATTGATTCTTACTGTGAGCATTTTATGCGGAAAGCGGGCGGTATTCCTGCCTGGCCGACAGCCGGATTTCCGGCGGCAAGCTGCATTTCCATTAACGAAGAAGTGATTCACGGCATACCGTCACGGAAAAAAATTGTCCGCGACGGCGATTTGGTATCGGTTGATTTGGGAATGATTTTGAACGGCTATGTCAGCGATTCAACGGTAACGTTTCCGGTCGGCAATGTTTTACCGGAAAACTTACATCTTTTGGAAGTAACAACGGAATGTTTGAACCGTGCGATTGCAGCGTGCAAAGCGGGAAACCGCCTTTCGGATATTGCTCACGCGGTGTACGATTTTGCAACCGAAAACGGATACGGCGTGGTGTACGATTACTGCGGTCATGGAGTTGGCTTAAAGGTACACGAAGCGCCGAACGTTTTTAACGTACCGGCACCGCAGGCAAAAAACTTGCGGATAAAAGCCGGTATGGTGCTCGCGCTTGAACCGATGATTAACCGCGGCACCGCAAATGTGAGCGTTAAAAAAGACGGCTGGACGGTGGTAACCGACGACGGTTTACCTTCGTGCCACATGGAACACACCGTTGCCGTATTTGAAGATCACACTGAAGTATTGAGTGCGCTTTAAAATAAATCAACTTACACGATTGCCGCTTTTTGCATGGAAGCGTACAGCCCGTTCCGCTGCATCAACTCATCATGCGTGCCGCTTTCCCGAACGCCGTCATCGGTAATCACATAGATGGTGTCGGCATTCCGAATCGTCGACAGCCGGTGTGCAATTACAATAACCGTTCGGTTGACGGACAACGCTTCAAGCGCCTTTTGAATTTGAATTTCGTTTTCCGAATCCAAGCTGGACGTTGCTTCGTCTAAAATCAAAATCGGCGGATTTTTCAAAAAGACTCGGGCAATCGCAATTCGTTGTTTTTGACCGCCGGAAAGTTTTACTCCGCGTTCGCCGACACTTGTGTTATAGCCGTCCGGTAAACTTTGGATAAACTCGTGAATGTGTGCATTTTTTGCGGCGGCAATCACTTCGTCCATCGTAGCGTTCGGCTTTCCGTACAAAATATTATCCGCAATTGTTGAGCCGAACAAATACACATCCTGTTGCACAATACCGATGTTTTCACGTAAACTTTTCAGCTTGAAGTCTTTTAAGTTTACGCCGTCAACGGTAATTGCGCCGCCGGTTACTTCGTAAAAACGCGGAATGAGAGAACAAATCGTTGTTTTGCCGCTACCGGACGGACCGACGAGTGCAGTCGTTTTTCCGGCTTTAAACTCAAGGGACATATTATGTAAAATTGACTTTGACGTTTCGTATTTAAAATCAACCGCGTCAAAACGGATGCTTTCATGGAACGGGGTAAAATCATGCGCATCAGGAGCGTCAACAATTTCGGGAGTGATATTCATAATTTCATAAAAGCGCCTGAAACCGGAAATCCCGTTTTGCAGCATTTCGGTCAGCTCGATGAGAATCGTAATCGGTTCAATATAAATATTGATGTACAAAACGTAAATCGTTAAATCAATAATCGAAAGCTCTCCCTTTGAAACAAAAAGCGTTCCGAAAAAAATCACCGCAACATAGAGTAGCCCCGTTAAAAAATTATTGGTTGCATGATACTTGCCCATTTCCATGTAGCTGATGGTTTTGGTGTGCAAATACTTTTCATTCGCATCGGTAAATTTTTCCAATTCAATATCTTCATTGGTGAACGATTTTACAATGCGGATTCCCGCCAACGAATCCTGCACTTGTGAATTGATACCGGACATTTTTTTTCGATTGTTTAAAAATATTTT
Organism: uncultured Treponema sp.; assembly: GCA_937923945.1. GTDB lineage: Bacteria > Spirochaetota > Spirochaetia > Treponematales > Treponemataceae > Treponema_B. Next base: position 9,424 of record CALDWC010000069.1, on the reverse strand, counting down.
TTTGTACTTTTTATTTTTGATGAGAGAAAACACTAAATTAAAACTCGTTATCGCAAGTAAGATTAACGTGAGTTTTCCGTTGATAAAGGTTAGTAAAATAAATGAACCGATTAATTTGGTGCTTGCAATAAAAAGATTTTCCGGACCGTGGTGTGCAAGTTCGGCTATATCAAAAAGGTCTGACACAATGCGTGCCAGCATATCGCCGGTACTATGTTCGTCGTAGTAAGAAAACGAAAGAGTTTGCATGTGCGTAAATAAATCGCGGCGCATATCGCGCTCCATTTTTGAGCCCATAATGTGCCCGTAAGATGTGATAAAAAAGCGGGCGCCGTACCGAATGATGTACAGGAGGAGGAGCAAGCCTGAAATTTTTATGCCGATCGCGAATAATGCTTCCGCGGTAAAGTTTTGTGCATTCAGCGTAAAAAAACGAATCACTTGCGGAAAAAATAAATCGACGCCTGCAACAATAAACGCGCAAAAAAGATCAAAATAAAAAAGCGCACGGTACGGTTTATAGTAACTGATAAATTTTTTGAATAATCCTTGTTTCATATAATTATTTTCCTTCTCTATCTATTCATTTTATTTTTTAATTTCATGGAACATTTTTCCAATAATGCGGCAATGTGTTCCGCTTCAAATTCGTTCAATTCGGCTCGCGTTAAAATATTCCGAAAAAATTTTTCGTTTTCATCCGCGCCGCCCATTCTGAAAAAGTCAAGTGTCAAAAGTGTATCCAGCAAAGCTGCGCTGAGCTTTTCGATTGTTTGCTGCGGCACAACTTTTGGGGGCGTAAAACTTTTTTCAGCTTGTTCCGTGCCGTGTGCGCAGGCGTACTGAAAAAGTTCATAACTCACGATTTGCACCGCATGCGATAAATTCAGCGAGCCGAAATTTTCCGCCGTAGGAATGTATACGGATATATTGCACAAACCGAGTTCCCGTTCGGAAAGCCCCGTGCGCTCGTTGCCGAATACAAACGCCGCTTTGGTGTATCTTTTTTCAAAAACGTTTTGAACCGTATCCGCCAGATTCCGGTAAGCGGCTGTTCGTTTTTTTCCGGTACGCCGCGTGGTACCGAACACGATTTCCGTATCGGAAACCGCTTCCTGTAAACCGGCGACGCTCGGTTCAAAAAAACGAGCCGACTGCCACAGCGGAAACGCCTGTAACGCAATGCGTTCGATGACCGTTTCATCGTATTCGCTGCGGGTGCCGACGATCCGTAAATCGTGCAGATTGCCGGTTGCCATTGCACGGCAAACGGCTCCGATGTTCGCGCTTGTTTCGGGGCGGGCTAAAATAATGCAGTGGTTCAATGTATCACCTCAAAGTTTTTGCCATTGTAACGCGGAAGCCTTTTTTATGCAACCGCGATTATAAAAATAATAATCTTGTGCGTCTTGTATTTTTCATTATTTTATGCTATGGTAAAAAGTATTTTATACGTGTGAGCAGGAAGTATTTATGAAACAAAAAGAAAAGGTGCGGTTTCCGCTCGTTGTTAAATTGATCGTTATTACGATGATTATTGTCGTGGTTTCGGCAGGCGCTTCAACATTGGTTTCTTCATATTTTTTTATCCGTGACACCGAAGTTCGAACACAGGAGAACAATATGAACACGGTTGAAGTGTTTTCGACCCGAATGGCAAATCAGCTGGAAGAAGTATATGCGTCAGCGGTGATTCTCCTCGATACGCTGCGGGTAAGTACCGGCAGTGCCGCTACGGAAGTATTTAAAAGCAATTTTTTTTCACGTAATGCAAAAATTGCGTACATCGGTATACAAAAACTCGAATGTTATAACAATAAATTTTTTGCAAGTTATGAAAAAAAGCAAAGTATTATCAACGATTTTTTGGAAAGTAATGCCGAAAATCGGAATCGGGCAATTTCCGGTGAACTTTTTACCGTGAACGCGTCTCCCTTTTTTGAATTGCCGATGATTGCGCTTTTTGCGCCCTACCGAGATGCCGGAATGAAAGATTATCTGGTGATTATTTTTTCGATTGAAGATTTGCAGGATACTGCCGCTGCCAGTACGACGCACACGACTTATGCGTTAACCGATACAAAAGAAGTGCTTGTGTATCCCGATTATGAGGTAGTCAAAACCGGTGTGTTAAACCGTTCGGAATATTTTTATAACAAACTGTATGAAAATGAACAAAGTTTGTGGCAGTTTATGGATGAACAGGACGGTGAAAAATATTTTGTTGCCGTTTCAAAAGTGGATTTCGGACATTTTCTTGCCGTTTCACAAGTTCCCGCAAAACTGGTGTATGAAGCGGTTAATTTAGTTATTTACCGGAACCTCATTTTAGTGGCAATTATTTTGTTTGCGGCGATTTTAGCGATTTGGTTTTTTGCGCAGGGTATTTCACGACCGGTGATTGCTCTCAAAGATGCGTCGGAGCAAATTGAAACGGGCAACTATGCTGTGCAAGTGAAAGCGTCAACCCATGATGAAATCGGGCTTTTAACCGAGTCGTTTGTGAAAATGGGCAAGGGCTTGGCAGAGCGGGAGCGTCTTCGGGAAACTTTCGGGCGCTTTGTGAATAAAGAAATTGCGGAAAAAGCCGCCCGCGGCGAATTAAAACTCGGCGGTGAACACCGTCATGCAACCATTTTCTTTTCGGATATCCGCTCGTTTACCGCAATTTCGGAAAAACTGACGCCTGAGCAGGTGGTTGAATTTTTGAATGCCTATATGACGCGGATGGTTGACTGCATCCAAGCTACCGGCGGTGTTGTTGATAAGTTTATCGGGGATGCAATTATGGGGATTTGGGGCGTTCCCCTTTCGACGGGCAATCCTGCAACGGATGCCGAACAAGCGCTGAAAGCAATGCTTTTGATGCGGAAAAGTTTGCAGGAATTTAACAAAAATCGCGGTACGATCGATAAACCGATTATTAAAATCGGCTGCGGCGTGAATACGGGGCCCTGTATTGCAGGGCAAATCGGTTCGGAAAAACGAATGGAGTACACGGTTATCGGAGACACGGTTAATACGGCAAGTCGTATTGAAGCACTCAATAAACCGTTCGGGACGGATATTCTCATTTCGGAAAACACTTATTCGCTTTTAAAAGATAAATTGATTGTGGAACCGATGGCACCGATAAAAGTAAAAGGCAAGGTTGAACCTTTGCAAATTTATGCGGTGATTAACTTTAAGGGGCACGAAGGACCGCAAACTTTGAGTGAAGTCCGTACGATGCTCGGAATTGTACCGCCGGCGGCTATTGCCGACCCTGATAAAGAAGAAGTGAAATATGAAATACTTTCGAAAAAGTGATGTAACGGTTATCCTCATTATCGTATTCATCGAGGCGGGATTAATTGCATGGTACTTTTCACTCGGAAGTTTTTTGTCACACAACCGGAGTGAAATTGCAACAGTAACTTTTAAAAATAATATTGCAACGAGACGTCAAGCGGATGTGTTTCATTGGCAAAATCTGAAAAACGGAAGTACGCTTTACGAATATGATACGCTCCACACGGCGGAAAACTCGGGAGCGACCATTCATTTTCCGGATAAAACCGAACTTGGTGTGAGCGACAACTCAATCATCCGCTTGGGCGGATTAAACAAAGACGGCTTTGCAAACGTTGAAACCGGAAATATCAGCCTTACAACCACCGGTGGCAAACCGAAGACGATAGTAATCAAAGGAAAATCGGTTACCTTATCCGAAGATGCAAAAGTGGTTTTAAAAACGACGGCAGACGGCGAAACGCAGCTTGAAGTACAGTCGGGAACCGCTTCAATTGTTGACGGCGATCGAAAAATAAATCTCAGTCAGCTGCAAACGGTAAAAATCTCTCAAGATGAAAAACCGGCTGCCGTTAAGACGGTGCCGGCTATGGCGGTTGATCCTGCGCACGGAAATAAGTTTATTTTATTTGAAGGAGCTGATGCAAGGGTTCCTTTTAGATTTGCGTCAACCGATATTGCAAAAGTTACGTTGCTTGTTGCAGAAGATAGCGCTTTTACGAATATTATCAGCACGGTTCACTCTTTCAACAAAGAAACTGAAAAAAACATGTACCGCTGCGATGTTGCGCTCCCGTCAAAAAAAGTATACTGGAAATTGGTGTTTACCGACGGCACTGAAAGTGAAGTTCAATCGCTCACCGTTGAAAAAACACCGTCGCCCGCTACCGTTTTGCAAGATGCAACGGCAACCGTTGTACAAACTTCCGGCAAACCGGGCATACGGTTTACCTGGAATCAAGTGGCGGAAGCGAGTTCCTACCTTTTTGAACTTTCAAAGGCGGCTGATTTTAAAGCGTCGGAAACAAAAAAAGTCATTGCCAACACGTATACGCCAGTTTCCGAACTTGAGGCGGGAGACTATTACTGGCGGGTTACGCCGCAATATCCGAACCAAACGTTGGGAGTCGTTGAGCCGGTTGTCCACCGCATTACCGTAGAAGGCACTAATGAACTCGCGGCGGTGAAAACGATTTTTCCCGCACAAAATTATACGCTTAAACTGGATTCATTGGAAAAAAGTAATTTTGTTTTTTCCTGGCAACCGCATGTTTTGGCGGATACCTATATTTTGAAGTTTTATGATGAGCATAAAACTGTGCAGGAAACGTTTATCGTTGACAGCAATACGGTTTCATTGCGGAGTCTTAATTCAAAAATGTTTCGTGAAGCGGGGAAAATGTTTTGGTCGGTGAGTTATAAAACAGCGGATGCAAAAACCGCTCCGGAAAGTTCCCTTGCCGCGTTGAATAAGAGCAATGAATTAACCGATTTCCGTGCAATATTTCCGAAAGATGATTACACTATTGCACAAAGTTTAATGCAGCATATCCGGTTTACATGGGAAAATAAAACGGATAAAACAACGCTTTTTACGATTGCTAAAGATGATCGGTTTACCGATATTGCGGTAGAAAAAAAAGTTGACGGCACTTCGTTTTTAGGTACTTACCTTCCGGAAGGAAATTATTTTTGGCGGGTACAGCTGCTGAATAGTGAAGGCGTGGCGGAAGCTACTTCCGAGGTAAACCGTTTTGCCGTTGTTTCGAATCTCGATGCCGCTGATATTACTTTCCCGAAAGAAAATGATATTATACCGCTTATCAAAAATGCGGTTGTACCGTTGACGTGGCAGCCGGTCGCTCATGCCGATTATTACGAAGTGTCCGTTTATGATACGAACGGAAATCGGATTATTTACCAACCTTTTGCGACCGGCGAACCGATACCGATTTCTATCAGTGAATATAGCGAGGGGACATTCGTTGCGCGCGTGCAGGCGCTTTCGTACGATACGATGCAACATACAAAAAATATCGGTCTCGTAGCGGATCGCATGTTCAGCTCAAAGGAAATTGAATTTATCACCTTGGTTTCGCCGCATGATAGACTGAAAATTCGCGGGGAAGATTCACTGAATGACGGTATTATTTTTAAATGGACAACCGATCCGGTGATCGGCAATGCCGTGTTCCAGCTGAAAAAAAACGGACGAGTTGTCAAAAATATTCCTTCGAAAAAAGCGGGCGATGTAAGTTTACGGGTTTCCGACCTTACGGCGGGTTCTTACTCGTGGCAAGTATTGGGTGAATTTATGGGGTACGAAATTTCTTCAAAGCAGCAAAATGCGTTTACCGTATTGCCGATAAAGCCGCTTGAAAAGCCGCTTTTTATTACGGCAAAGCAGCAGGAAACCGTCAATGTGCCGTATCTGGAAAAAACACGCGTAATCCATTTTGAATGGACACCGGTAAAGTGGGCTGACTATTACCTTTTTACAATTAAGAATCCTCAGGGAAACACCGTATTCACTCAAAAGATGCACGGAAGTGCCCTTGATTTTGAAGAACTGAAACTGCTTTCAAACGGAACTTTTAAAGCAAGTGTGCAAGCCGTTTCAACAACGATTGTAAAAAAACGGAAAATGGAATCTGAGATGAGTACTTATTCTTTTATAGTTGATTTACCGATTATAAAAAAGCCGACACAGGATGTCGGTGCGACTGAGGCGGAATACTATGGATACTAAAACAAAAAAAAGAAAACCGCTGCGGATACGACTCTTTGTTTTCGGGATGCTCGCATTTATTCCGGTTTATTTATACAGTCAAGACAACGAAGCGGCATCGCCGTTTCCACAAGAGGATAGTTCTCTTTTTTACTATTATGAAACGAAAGAAAAAGCGTCTCCGGTTTTTACGCAGATTTTGAAATGGACCGATTCTGCGGGGGTTTTATATTATGAAGTAACGCTTAAAAGAACGGATGGAGTAACGATTTTTAAAAATAAACGTTGTCAAACGAATCAGCTGGAAGTGCAGTTAAAGCCCGGAATGTATCGGTATAAAGTATTTGTATTTAATATGCTCGGGGTTCTTGAGCAGGAATCCGACTGGCTGCCCATTGAAATACGGCAGGCGCATGTACCGGAAATAAAAAAAGTTTCACCGGATAAACTCTACCTCGAAGATCAAAATTTTACGCTTGAAGTAAACGGTGCCGGTTTTACCGACAATGCGGAAGTTTCATTGAGAAACGGGGAAAAAAGTAAGGCAATACCGATAACTCCGACAGCCGTAACCGAAAACAAAATTACGATTGATATTAAAGACCCGAATGCATTTTTGAATATGATGCTTTATGTAACGGTAAAAGATAAAAGCGGACTTTTTACAACGTCGGAAGCGATTAGCATTAAATATCGTAAACCGCTTGATTTTTATTGCGGCGTATCCTATATACCGTGGATTCCGGTTTATGATAAATGGTATATCGGAAAATTCAATAAAAAGTTTTATCCGATTGCGGGGGGAGCCGAACTCGGTTTAATTTTTTTGAAAACACGGTATGGCTTTTTCGGTGTGGAACTTCATAGCAGCTATGCGAAAACTGATTTATTGCAGCATGATATGAAAGCTTTTACTATTTTCAGTTCTGTACGGTTTTTGTATGAATATTGGTTTATTCGACACATGGCGTTTTATATGACAGCAGGTGGCGGCGCTTCATTTATGAAAGTGCAAACGGTAGATAAGCGTTCGGTGAAAAGTATTGACCCGATGTATACATTCGGACTCGGCTTTCGGATTAAGCCGGTTCGCTTTTTATACCTTGATATCGCCGTTTCAATGGATCATATCTTTATGAAAGATATGCAAATGCTCGGAATTCTCCCTGAAATCGGTATCGGTTTTCGATATTGATGACAGGGACAATCATTTTATGGAATAATTATGTTTTCATACAGTTTTATGAATTATGCGTTTATCGTCTCGCTTTTTATTGCGATTCTTTGTCCGCTCATCGGTATTTTTTTGGTGCTGCGGAAATATGCGTTTATCGGCGACACGCTTTCCCACGCTTCGCTTGCCGGCGTTACTATCGCGCTAACGCTGAATACCGCACCGCTTCTCGGAGCGTTTTTTTTCACGGCGGTGTGCGGTGTTCTCATCGAAGCGATACGGAGCCGGCTCAAAAATAATACCGATCTCGTGCTTTCCGTTATTTTAACGTTGTCCGTTGGTATTGCGATTACGCTAATCAGTTCGGGGCTTTCACGCGGCAATGCCGAAGCTTTTTTGTTCGGCTCAGTACTCACGGTTTCCATACCCGATATTATTACCGTGATTGTGTTAAGTACGATTGCGATTATCACTTTTTGCTTGAAATATCAGGAATTGCTTTTTGTGATCGTTGATGAAAATCTCGCCCAAGTTGCCGGTGTAAAAGTCAAAATGATTAATTATCTTTTTTCTCTTTTAGTTTCCATCACCGTTGCCGTTGCAATAAAAATTGTCGGCATGATGGTACTCGGCTCCCTTTTGACGATGCCGGTCGCCGCCGCCTTGCAACTGAAAAAAGGTTTTAAACACACGCTCATTTTTTCAATTATATTCAGTTTGGTCGAAGTACTCGGCGGTTTGATTTTTTCGTATTACTTTAATGTCGCGCCCGGCGGTATGGTCGCCCTTTTTTCCATTGCCGTTTTATTGACGGTGATTGCATGTTCAAAGGTGTGTCAAAAGCGGAGTTAATATTTCTATAGATCCAACCTCAAATCGCCGTCTTTTATCAAATTCAGTTTCCGCAAAAGAGCGGTGAATGCAAACGTCAAAATCGCGGGGGCGATAAAGTGCAGCAAAATCACGGCAAACCAGACGGAAGCTCCGCTTTTTTGCGCAGCCTCCATTGCGGTGAATGTGCCGAATTGACCGACAAAACCGCAGGTTCCCATCCCCGAACCGAGTGGTATATTTTCCAGCTTGAAAAGCATCGTTGAAAAAGGACCTAAAATTGCAGCTGAAAGGGTCGGCGGAATCCAAATTATCGGGTTTTTAATAATGTTTGGCATGTGGAGCATGCTTGTTCCGATACCGACCGCAAAGGAGCCGCCCAATCCATTATCACGATAGCTCATCACGGCAAAACCGATCATTTGCGCGGAGCAGCCGACCGTCGCGGCTCCTCCGGCAAGTCCTGCGAGTCCGAGCATCATACAAATCGCCGCACTGCTAATGGGAAGCGTTAAAATAGCGCCGACCAGTACGGAAAGGGTAACGCCCATCCAAAACGGCTGCAGCTTGGTCGCCTCCATGATAACCGAACCAAGCCAACTCATAAAGGCGGACATCACGGGACAGACTAAGGCGGCAATGAGCATCCCTGACAGAATTGTAACCGTCGGCGTTACAATGAGGTCGATTTTTGTTTCCCGCGAAACGGCTTTTCCCAGTTCGGTTGCAATAATCGTTGCCAAAAAAGCCCCGACCGGTCCGCCCAGTTTATTGCCGGCAAAGCCGACAATCGTTGCCGAAAACAGCACGAAGGTATGCGCTTTCAACGAATGGGCAATCGCAATTCCGATTGCAGCCCCCGTCATATCGCGGCAAATCGGCCATACGGTGTCCGTTAAAAACGGAATATGCAATTTTAAACCGATGCTATTTAAGATAGTGCCCACGAGCAACGATGAAAAAAGTCCCATTGCCATTGCACTCATCGCTTCGATAAAATATTTCTGCGCGGAAATTTCAATATTTTTTCGCGCTAAAAATGATGAAAGTTTTTGTCCCATTTTTGTAATTACTCCTTGAAGAAGGTGCTGATTAATTTGCGATTGAATTAATCACCGGCTTCTTATATATTGCGGCATTATATCGTAATACACAAAAATATACCAGTAAAACAAGTGAAAAAACTACGGAAATAAGGTTTGCAGAAATCGCTTTATGGATGAACCGGTTAATTCAATCAAGAATGAGGGCATCTTTCAAAAATTTGGTTATATTTTTAAAAGGCTACCTTTCAGTGCCCACCTTTAAAATCTGTTATTTCTAAAACGCTCAGAATTCTGAACAATGAGAAACAATAGAGAAATGCTGTTAATGGTGTAAAACCTTTAATCAGCGTTTCT